>DATLEB010000220.1:0-22655 GCA_035525615.1 Kofleriaceae bacterium
GCCCGAGCGGTGGCGGCACCGGCGCGATCACGATCGGCACCGGGAGCTACGGCACGATCGGTCACGGAACCGGTACCGGCGCAGGCTACGGCGTGGGTGGTGGTCGCGGAGGCATGCGTGGCCGCTCCTCCTCGGTACCGACGGTGGCCATCGGCCAGCCCGCGACGCTCGGCGATCTCGATCCGGCGATCATCCGCCGCTACATCAAGCGGAACATCCAGAAGATCCAGTACTGCTACGAGAAGGAGCTGCTCGCGAAGCCCGGGCTCTCCGGCACCGTGCAGACGCAGTTCTTCATCGGGCCGAATGGCGCGGTCAAGACGGCGCAGGGCAGCGGCGTCGATCAAGAAGTCAGCAGCTGCGTCGCGTCGGTGATCAAGGGCATCGAGTTTCCGAAGCCGAAAGGCGGCGGCGGCGTGCAGGTGAACTATCCGTTCACGTTCCGCTCCACCGGCGGCTGATCAGAAGTACACGCGCAGGCCGACGCCGCCGTCGGCGTCGACGTTGTCCTCGTTGTCGTTCTCGTCGAGCAGCACCAGCACGAGCGCGATCTCGCCGTAGATCTCGAGCGGCGTCCGGCGGAAGCGGATGCCGAGCTCGAACGGCGCGCGCACGGCCAGGTTGATGTCGTCGCCGAAGTCGCCGCCGCGGTCCCAGACCGCGCCGCCGATGCCCAGCCGGAACGGGAGGACCACGGAGCTGCCGCGCGCGTTACCGAGGTTCACCAGGAACGTCGCGTGGGCGTAGCCGGCGTGGTCGTCGTCGTCGAAGCCCTTCCAGCCGGCGACGATATCGAGCGCGGTCTTGCGCTGCAGGTCGAGCTTGATGTCGAGGCCGGTGGGCTGACCGACGAAGATGCCGATGCCGACCTCGGCCCGCGCCGGCCGGACCGCCGCCACCAGCGCCGTCACGACCACCGCGACCATTAACATCAGGAGCGAGAGGTTGCGCTTCATGGCCGCAATGGTACCTCCTCGTGCTCATGAGCCGCATCCGCGGTCCCACGCTGTTCCTGGCACTTGTCGGTGTGATCATCCTCATCATCGTACCGACGGTGTTCTTGCCCACGGTCCTGTTTCCGCCTGAAGAGCCCAAGCTCGACGATCGCGGCGTGGTCCCCGCGTTCGCGCTCACGGATCACACCGGCGCGCAGCTCACGCGCGACCACCTCCTCGGCCACGTCACGATCGTCAACTTCATCTTCACGCGCTGCGACACCGTCTGCCCGGTGACGTCGATGAAGATGCGCTCGGTGCAGGAGAAGACCAACGACCTGCCCGACGCCATCAAGCTGCTCTCGATCAGCGTCGACCCCACGCACGACACGGTCGAGGCGCTCGACCGATACGCCACCCGCTTCGACGCCGACCCCACGCGATGGAGGTTCGTGCGCGGCGACATCACCGCCATCCGCGAGCTGGTCGAGAAGGGCATGGAGCTCGGCTTCGACGACCTGGGCGGCACGACGCCGTCGGGCGCGCCCAACATCACCCACAGCGGGCACTTCGTCCTCCTCGACCAGCACGCCCACGTCCGCGGGTTCTACGACTCGGACGACTGGCCGCGGATCGAGAAGCTCATGAAGCACGCCCGCTACCTGGTCCGGAAGCCCCCTGCGAAGTCACAGATGGCCACGCGCTAACTCGCGCGACCAACTGTGATACGACCGGACCAATGGGCCTCGACACGCCGATCGCGATCGCGCGACTCGTGATCGGCCTGTTGCTCCTCTTCGGCGGCGGCCTCTCGCTCCTCCGCGGCTCGACCACGCTGGCGCGCACGCTCGGCATCAGCCCGCTGGTCATCGGCCTCACGGTCATGGCCTACGGCACGTCGGCCCCCGAGCTCGCGGTCTCGACCGAGGCCGCCGTCGGGCACCTCACGCCGGTCGCGCTCGGCAACGTCATCGGCTCGTGCGCCGCGAACATCAGCCTCATCCTCGGCATCACCGCGCTCATCACGCCGCAGATCGTCGAGGCCCGCATCATCCGCCGCGAGGCCCCCGCCCTGCTCCTCTCCGTCGTCGCCATCCCGATCACGCTCTACGACGGCGAGATCACGCGCACCGAAGGGCTCATCATGGTGGGCTGCGCGGTGACGTTCACGGTGGTCACGCTCACCGTGAGCGCCATGAGCGAAGCGCGCGAGCTCACCACGTCCGGGGCGTTCCCGGCGATCTCGTCCACCGGCACCGGCACCACCGGCTCGCACACCTCCATCGCCGACCGCCGCAACGAGGGCTCGCGCATCGTCGCGCTCGTGCTCTCGGCGGTGGGCGTGTTCCTCATCGTCGCCGGCAGCGAGCAGTTCGTCGGCGGCGCGCGTCGCCTCGCCGGCGAGTGGGGCATCTCGGAGCGCATGCTCGGAATGACGATCGTCGCGCTCGGCACGTCGATGCCCGAGCTGCTCACGTCGGTGCTCGGGGCCCGCAAGGGCGAGCAGCGCCTCGCCGCCGGCACCGTGATCGGCTCGAACCTGCTGAACGTCTTCCTCGTGCTCGGCATGGTCGCGTACCTGAACCCGGTGCGCGTGGGCGAGCGCATGCACGCCGTGGACGCCATCGGGCTCGGCGCCATCACGATCCTCGCCGTCGTCTTCATGCGCGGCAGCCGCATGGTCACGCGCGTCGAGGGCGCGATCCTGATCGGCGGCTACGTCGCGTTCATGGTCGCCGCCGCGATCCTCTAGAAGCTCGCGCCGAGCTCGAGCGCGGTCGGGAACGACCAGCGCGGCAAGGCCTCGTCGCTGGTGTCGTTGCCGGTGAACGTCGGCGACAGCGGATAGACGCCGACGAACCACTCGTCCTTCACGCGCATGCGCAGCCCGGCGCGGAGGCGCGCGTAGCCGCCCGCGCTCGAGCCACCGACCTCGAAGCCGAGCGGCACCGCGAAGCGCTGGTACGCGTCGATCGCGAAGTGCCCGCTCAGGTAGAAGGCGCCCGCCGGCGCCGAGCTCCACTCCCCATCGCGCTCGAGGCCGCGCCCCGCGACGTGGCGGACGCTGCCGCCGACCTCGACGAGCTCGCCGAAGCGCGCCGCCACCGTGAGCCCGCTGATCACGCGATCGGGCATGCGATCGCGGCCGAGGGTGGAGGCGACGTCGGCGGCGACCACGAGCCGACCGACCGCGCGCCGCCGGGCACCTCCGTCGAACAGCGGCCGCGCCTCGCGTGCGTCCGTACCGGCGACGTACGGCTGCCACGTGCCCGGCGCAGCGTCACGCCGCCTGGATGCGACCGCGCGCACCAGCTGCGCCCCGCCCCAGCGCGCCGTCGACACCGCGGGACCGCCGAGCGCGGGCGCGATCACGGCGGGCGTCATCACCGGCGCGCCGGCGAGCGGCACGAGCGACGCCGACACCGCGAGCGTGCCGAGGAAGCCGCCGAGCGTGCGCATCCCCGACAGGCTCTGCACCTCCGCCGCCGCCACGTCCTCCCAGCGCCATCCGACGCGGGACGGCTCGCCGCGCACCTCACCGTCGGTGAACACGCCCCCGGCGTCGACGTAGAGCGCGCTCGCGTCGATCCAGTCGGTCCACAGCCCGACCTTGTCGCGGAAGCGGATGTGGCTCGACGGCGAGAGCCGCACCCGCCACAGCGACGTGGTGTGCAGCACGACGCCGTCGTCCTGACCGGCCTGTCGGAGCGCCGCCAGCTCGGGTTCGCGCACCGTGCGGCGGTACGTGCACCCCGTCGATGCGACCGCAATCATCACTCCGAGGGTCCAGGCGCGCATGCGCGCGCGGGAGTGCAACCCGAGGACCACGCGCGCCCGCCGCGCAGATGCCCGGAATCACAGCCGCCGCGTACGGATGGTGGTCGAAGATCCAACATCTACGGATGGGGATCGGTCGTCCCCAACCGCTGAGATGTCCAAGGAGCAACCGGCGTAATCGAGTGAGAGTGTGCGGGTGTGTATCGGGTCCGGCCAATCCCGTTATGTAGGGGGCTCCATGAAGCAGCACGCGTCCATTGCCTTCGCCTTCGCGCTCCTGGGCCTCGCTTCCGGCACCGCCGCCGCGCAGGTCGGCGGCAATCGCCAGGCTGACGAGACGCCCGTCTTCATGGACTCGTCGCAGATCCTCGGCCGCGAGGTCGACGGCAAGCTGCGCGGCTACATCCACACCGGCGAGCCCGGCGAGACGGTCGTGAACGGCGCGCCGCCGTCGCGCATCCTCTTCGTCAACAACTGCAAGGCCGAGACGACGTCGACCGGCGCCGCCGGCTGCCGCATCACGCGCGGCAACAGCAACAACTCGAACACCAACACGTCCACGATCGCCAGCGGCAACCTGTCGGCGTACTCGGGCGGCACGGCGACGTGGAGCTCGATCATGACGTGCGTGCGCCAGACGTTCGCGCCGTTCGGCATCACGGTCGTCGACGTCAACCCGGGCAACGTCCCGCACTTCGAGGCGATGGCGGCGGGCACGCCGACGCAGGTCGGCTTCTCGAACGGCGTGGCCGGCGTCGCGCCGTTCACGTGCGGCATCATCAACAACGCGATCAGCTTCAGCTTCCTCAACCTGAACCCCAGCGACGTCAACGACGCGTGCTGGACGATCGCGCAGGAGTCGGCGCACGCCTTCGGCCTCTCGCACGAGATGCTGGCCGCCGACCCGATGACGTACATCCCGAACCCGCCGAGCAAGCGCTTCGTGAACATGTCGGCGTGCATCGGCACGCAGGGGTGCTGCCAGCCGGCGCAGGAGTGCCAGTGCGGCCCGACGATGCAGAACTCCTACCAGGAGCTCCTCGACATCTTCGGCCCGTCGAACCCGACGCCGCCGACCATCGTGATCGAGACGCCGACCGCGAACTCGCAGGTGACGCCGGGCTTCGTGGTGCGCGCGACGGTGACCGACCCCGAGGGCGTCGACAACGTCCAGCTCCTCATCGACAACGCGGCGATCGCGACGCTCCAGACCCCGCCGTACGCGTTCAATGCGCCGATGACGCTGGCGCAGGGCACGCACATGGTGACGATCCGCGCCTTCGACGCGACCGGCTCGGAAGGCACGCAGACCGTCAGCGTGATCGTCGGCGACCCGTGCAACGACAACAACGACTGCAGTGGTCAGGGCTCGGACCTCGTGTGCGTCGACGGCCGCTGCGTCCCGGGCTCGAACACGCCGGGCGGTCTGGGCTCGACGTGCACCACGCCCACCGAGTGCATCTCGGGCCTGTGCGCGACCAAGGACGGCGAGAACCGCTGCGTCGAGAACTGCGACACCGCGGCCGACGGGTGCCCCGACGGCTTCCAGTGCCTCTCGAACGGCGCGGGTGGCGGTCTGTGCTGGCCCGGCGGCGGTGGCTGCCTCGGCTGCTCGACCGACGGTAGCCCGTCGCCGACCGGCCCCATCGGCGCCGGCATCCTGTTCGCCGCGGTGCTGGTCCGCCGCCGTAGCCGCAAGGCGAAGTGAGCGCTAGCTTCGGGCCGGCATGGTCGTGATTGGCGCCGGCTCGGAACGATCGGTTCGAGACTTCGCGCGGCGAGTCGTCCTCGGTGACGACCTCGCCGCGAAGCTGGCGCCTCCGCCCGACGGGCTGACGCTCGACGAGCCGTCGCCGCCCGAGCGCATCGATGCGCCCGGCCGCCCCGCCGATCTGATGATGGCGCCGGGGCGCGACGTGTCGGTGCCGCCGCTCGCCGGGATGCGCGACCCGGCGCAGCGCGCGCGCATCCTCCACGCGCTCGCCAATCACGAGCTCCAGGCGGCGGAGCTGTTCGCGTGGGCGCTGCTCGCGTTCGCCGACGCGCCGGCCGGGTTCCGCGCCGGGCTCCTGGCGATCTGCGCCGACGAGCAACGCCACTGCGCGGCGTACGCGGCGCGGGCACGCGCGCTCGGGTGCGAGCTGGGAAGCTGTCCGGTGACCGGACACTTCTGGAACAAGCTGGAGCGCATGGCCACGCCGCTCGGCTTCGTGTGCACGATGGGGCTCACGTTCGAGAACGCGAACCTCGACTTCACGCTCGAGTACGCCGAGGCCGCGCGCGCGGCCGGAGACGCGGCCACCGCGGACGTGCTCGAGAAGGTGCACGCCGACGAGGTCGACCACGTGCGCTTCGCGTGGACGTGGCTGGGGCGCCTCGCGCCCGGCGAGCCGGCGTGGGACGCATACACGCGCGTGGCGACGCACCCGCTCGGACCCCACCGCGCGCGCGGCGCGTCGTTCGACGAGGCCGCCCGGCGGAAGGCCGGGCTCGACGACGACTTCATCGCGCGGCTCGCCGCGATCGCGCCACGCCGCCCCGGCGGCGGCGGCCGATGACGCGCGCGACGGCGGCCGATGACGCGCGGGGCGGCAAGTCGAGCATGATCATCGCGAACCTCGACTGCGAGGTGATCTGGGCCGGCGGCGCCCCCCTTCCCGCGGCGGTCGCCTCACGCCTCGCGCTCTTCGCGACGACGCTGCGCGCCTTCTCTCGCGACGACGCCGACACGCTGTGGCTGCCCGCGCCCGTGCACGCGCGATGGCGCCCTCCCGGCGACACCGGCCCGAGCCCTCACCTGGTCTGGGGCCCGCCGCCGCCGCCACCCGAAACCGAAACCGAAACCGAAACCGAAACCGAAACCGGACTCGGACCCGGCACCATCCGCTGGGCCGACGACCCGCGCATCTCTACGCCCGCCCTCGCCGCGATCTCGCGCACCGTGAACGATCGCCGCTTCGCCTTCACCCTCGCCACGTCGCTCGGCGTCGCACTGCCCGGCACGCGCGTGATCACCACCGTCGACGACCTCGCCTCCCACCTCGCCGCCGGCGGCGCGAGCGCGAGCCCCACCGGTGCGTGGGTCGCGAAGGCGGCATGGACCGCCGCCGGGCGCGATCGCGTTCGCCGCGTCGGCGACACCCTCGACGACGCCACCCGCACCCGCGCCGCGCGCCTCCTCGCCGTCCACGGCGCGCTCCTCTTCGAGCCGTGGATGACCCGGACGCACGACGTCGGCCAACCCGGCCACGTCGCCGCCACGGGCGACATCACGCTCCTGCCGCCGCACCGCGGCCTCGTCGACGACGGCGGCGTCATCCGCGGCATCGCCGTCGACCACGACGGCACCGTCGCCGCGCTCGAGCCGGCGGATCGAACGCGGCTCGCCGAGACCGCCCGTGCCGTGGGCCGTGCGCTCGCGTCCGCCGGCTACGCCGGGCCGTTCGTCATCGACGCCTTCGTGCACGAGCACGGCGGCCGCCGGACCCTCCACCCCCTGTGCGAGCTCAACGCCCGCCTCACCTTCGGGCTCGTCGCGCGCGCGTGGGCCGACCGGCGTGGTGCGCCCCTCACGCTCGGCCTCGGCGGCGCCCTCCCCGACGGCGCCACGCCGCTGGTCCTCGACGAGCAGGGCGCCCCGGTGGCCTGGGTAGCAGAGGCGCCTACCGGGCCAAAGGGTTCGAATCGGGGCAATTCGCCACGCTGAGACCCGGAGCCCGCAAGTGCGTGATCTGGTGCCATTCGCCCGCGCTTCAAGGCTGAGAACGACGCCGACATGATGCGGGCCATGCGAAAGCTCGCCGTCGTCGTACTTGCCATCACGGGCCTCGCCGGATCTGCCGCCGCACAGGCGGTCGACGCCACGCCGTACACGAGTGACGACATCATCGGCGCGCCCAACGGCCCCGGCGGTCTCCTCACCGGCTACATCTACACCGGCGAGCCGACCGTCCCGCACGGCAGCATCAGCTCGCGCGTCATCTACCTCAACAACTGCAAGGGCGAGACGACCTCGACCGGCGCGCCCGGCTGCCGCGTCACGCGCGGCACCAACAACTCGCGCACCAACACGTCGTCGATCGCGAGCGGCAACCTCGCCGCGTACACCGGCAGCGACGCGACGTGGGACCAGATCGTCCAGTGCGTGCGCGAGACCTACGCGCCGTTCAACATCGCCGTCACCGACGTCGACCCGGGCCCGAACACGCCGCACTTCGAGGGCATGGCGGCCGGTCTGCCCGGAAACATCGGCTTCTCGTCGGCGACCGGCGGCGTCTCGCCGTTCTCGTGCGGCATCATCAACAACTCGATCAGCTTCAGCTTCCTGAACGCCAACCCGAGCAACGTCAACCAGGCCTGCTGGATCATCGCGCAGGAGACCGCGCACTCGTTCGGGCTCTCGCACTCGATGAACTCGATGGACCCGATGACGTACATCTCGAACCCGCCCAGCAAGCGGTTCCAGAACACGTCGTCGTGCATCGGCACGCAGGGCTGCTGTCAGCCGTCGCAGGAGTGCCAGTGCCAGGAGCCTGGCAACATGCAGAACTCCTACGCCAAGCTCCTCGAGATCTTCGGCCCGTCGACGCCGACGCCGCCGGTGATCACGATCGAGACGCCGACGACCAACGCCAACGTGACGCCGGGCTTCGTGGTGCGCGCCACCGTCACCGACGAGACCGGCGTGGAAGGCGTCCAGCTCCTCATCGACAACGCGCAGGTCGCCGAGATCATCACGCCGCCGTACGCGTTCAACGCGCCGACCTCGATCACGCCGGGCCTCCACACCGTCACCATCCGCGCCACCGACCGCGGCGGCACCGAGGGCACGGCGAGCGTGATGGTCAACGTCGGCGAGCCGTGCGAGAACAGCGGCGAGTGCGCGGCGCAGGGCAACGGCCTCGTCTGCGTCGACGGCCGCTGCGTGCCCGGCGAGTCCACGCCCGGCGGCCTCGGCACCGTGTGCACCAACGCGTCGGAGTGCCTCTCGGGCGTGTGCGCGAGCAAGGACGGCGAGAACCGGTGCGTCGAGAACTGCGACCTCGCCGCCAACGCGTGCCCCGACAACTACGAGTGCCTCTCGAACGGCGCCGGTGGCGGCCTGTGCTGGCCGTCGCCCGGCGGCTGCCTCGGCTGCTCGACCGACGGTCGTCCCGAGCCGACGCTGCCCATCTTCGCCGGCCTGTTCGTCGGCTACATGATGGTTCGCCGTCGCCGTCGCGCTAAGGCCTAGCGAGCGATCAGCGAGCGGTCAACAATGACTCTGAGTGTGCGGGGCCACCGGTGGGGCCCGGGGTCTGTCTGTTTCTCCGCGTCACAACCACGCCAATGACCTACGGACTAGCTCGCTACGGAGTCGTTCGCACGACGAGCGCGAGCACCGGAGACACGTGCGGCATCGTGTCTCCGGGCCGCCGCAGGCGTCCGCCCTGACCGTGGTAGTCGGGGAAGGGCTGCGCGGGATCGAGCATCGTGGCGACCAGCTCGCCGCGACGGGTTAGGAAGAGGACGGGCTCGAGCGCGCCCGGGGCCGTCGGACGCTCGAGCTTCACGCTCACGCCGTTCTTGCCACGCGCCTCGATCGACGCGCCCGCGCGATCGAGCTCGGGCACGAGGCCCGTCAGCTTCCACGCCCGCCGATCCTCGTCCTTGAAGTCGGGCGCGCGCGCCGCCAGCGCCTTCGAGTCCAGCGCCGGCCGCGCCGCGCCGTCGACGGTCACCTCGATGGCCACATCGGCCGGGATGTCGACCTCCGCGGGCGGCGGGGCCACCGGCGTGCGCTTGCCCGCCGACTCGTTCTCGGCGCGCGAGCACGCCGCGGACGCAGCGACCGACGAAGCGACCGAGACCCACAGCGCGAGTGCGATCCAGATCCTCACTGGCAAACAGTAGCTTCGAGCGCGAGCGTGTCGAAGAAGAACCACGTCGCCAGCGTGCTATCGGTCGCGGAGCGGAAGTTGAGCCGGACCACTTGACCGGCGTAGGGCGTCGGGAACGTGTAGTTGAAGGGGGCCCAGCCCGCGTTGGTCGTCACGTTCGAGAGCGCCATGACGCTCTGGAGGAGGCCGCCGCTCGAGTTGAGCAGCTCGACGTTGCCGGTGTCGTAGGCCGTGCCGCCGCTTTCGTTGGTCTCGACGTGGAACTGGCCGCGCAGCGTCAGCTGCGTGGTGCTCGCCGGCACCGTGAGCTGCTGGTACACGCGGCTGGCCGACACGACCCGATAGCCGCCGAGGAAGGCCTTGTACGTGCCCGTGTGTGCCGTGAAGCCGTCGGTGGTGATGATCGGCTCGGCCGCGTTGTGCGGCGTCTCGACCCAGCCGGTGCCGACGGGCGTCGCGTCGAAGTTCTGGTTGACGAGGAGCTGGAGCACCATCGTGGTGCAGCCCGCGTCGATGCCGGCGTCGACGGCCGCGTCCGTGGCGGCGTCGGTCACCATCGCGTCGGTGGTCGCGGCGTCGATGTTCGCCGCGTCGATGCTGGCGGCGTCGATCGCGGGCGCGTCGATGCCGGGCGCGTCGATGCCGGGCGCGTCGACGTCGGGGGTGTCGACGACGGGCGCGTCGACGACCGTGGCGTCGGTCTCCTGCGGCGGCGCGTCGATGGCGCGGGCGTCGACCTCAGCGCCGTTGTTCTCGGAACCGCTCGCACAAGCGGCGAGCAGCGCGCACGAGGCGGCCGCGAGTCTACGAACAACCCTCATCCATGTGATTTTCTCAACGTCACCCGGCTCGAGGCAATCAAAAGTCGCTCCCGGGGCCCGTGATCCTCCTCACCAGGGCTCCCGGGGTCGTCGCCGAGACGCGCGCCGGCCCTCGTCAGTGCGTTGCTCGGTCGCTCATGACCGACGCCCGCGTGCGGATGGAGATCGACGGATCGGGCCGCGTCACCCGCGGCACGCTGGCGATCACGCGCCTCAGGTCGTCGGGGTGGAACGGCTTGTCGAGCCGCGGGTTCGGGATGTCGCGCAGGAACTGCTCGGCGCGCGCGGTGAACGCACCACCGGTCATGAACACGAAGCGCTCGAGCATCTGCGGCTCGATCGGCCGCAGCCAGTTGTAGAGATCGACGCCCGACAGCTCCGGCATCATCACGTCGCACAGGACGACATCGAACGCGGGATCGCGGCGCAGGATCTCGAACGCCTCGCGGCCGCTGCCGGCGACGACGACATCGTGATCCTCGAGCTCGAGCGCGACCGCCGCCGCCACCGGCCGATCGTCATCGACGATGAGCACGCGCCGGCGGTCGTTGTTGGTCTGCGCGCTTTGCCGCGGCTGCGTCTCCTCGGCGGGCGGCGCCGGCGGCAGCACCACCCGGAAGACCGTGCCGCGACCCGGCGCGCTCTCGGCGGAGATGTGGCCGCTCAGGCCGTTCACGATGTCGCGGCACACCGACAGGCCCAGGCCCAGGCCCTCGCCCGCCGCGCGCGTCGTGAAGAACGGCTCGAAGATGCGGCCGAGGTCACCGGGCGCGATGCCCTTGCCGGTGTCGGTCACCTCGACGACGGCGTTGCCGAGCTCGTCGGTCCAGCACGACACGCGGATGGTGTTGTAGTCCGCCGCGCCCTCGGGCAGGGCCTGCACCGCGTTGATGAGGAGATTGAGGAAGACCTGGCGCAGCGCCTGCTCGCCGCCTTGCACCGGCGGCAGCGTGCGCAGATCGCATTCGAGGCGCGAGTAGTGCCGGATCTCGTGAGCCGCGAGATTGACCGCCGCGTCCACGACGCTCCGGAGATCGATGGACTGGTTGAGGCTGATGTCGGTCTCCGACTGCGAGAACGCGCGCAGCTCCTTCGTGATGTGCTCGACGCGCGAGATGCCCTCGCGTGCGTCCTGCAAGAGCTCGATGCGGTGCTGGCGCACCGGCGTCATCGGCGTCTGCGCCAGCTCGAAGCTGATGAGGCGCCCCAGGCTGAGGCGCGTCGCCGTGAGCGCGTCGTTGATCTGATGCGCGATGCCGCCGGCGAGTGAGCCCAGCACCGCGAGGCGCTCGGACTCGACCATGCGCGACTCCCAGCGCTGGATCGCGAGATCGAGCTGCTTCTGTCCGGTGACGTCCAGCAGCACGCCGACCATGCCGGTGACCTGGCCCTGCGCGTCGCGGATCGGCTCGAAGCTCGCGTCGACGTGGTGGCCGTACCAGATGAAGTTACTGGCGTGCTCACCACCGGCGAGCGCGCGGCGACACGAGCCGACCAGATCCTCGATCTCCGCCCACACCTCGAACACCGACTGCCCGATGAGCTCGGTTCCCCGCGTCGACAGCGCGGACGCGAGGCCTTCGGGGTCCCGGCCTTCGATCGCCGTGAACGTCCCGAGGTCGTCGAGCGCGAAGAGCAGCAGCGGCGCGTGCGCGAGGACCCGGCGCAGCCGAGTGTCCGCCTCCCGGACACGACGCTGGACCGTGACGTCCTTCACCGCGCACAGGCGTCCACCGCCGGTGACGGGGACCGAGCTCACATCGACCCAGCGAATGCTGCCGTCGGGGCGGCGCAGCCGCAGCGGCAACTTCACATCGGAGGCGACCAGGGTCGCCATCTCTTCGCCATCGAAGAGACCGGCCCAGGGACGGCCGACCAGATCGCGGGCCGGAACCCCGATCAGAGCCGCAAGCTCCGTGCTGGCAGCTCGACAGCGGCCTTCGCCGTCGAGCAAGCACATGAGCCCGGGCGCGGCCGAGACGATATCGACGAGGGGCGCAGTGTCGGAGAGTGTGTTTGCTCGATCGGGCACAGATCCTCCCGCATGAATCGATTGCATGACGCAGGCCACGGTCGAGGGAGGTGACCGTGAGTCAACCAAGGTCGCGCGACGCGAGGAGCGCACGTGTCCGAACGCGTGTGCTCTGCGAACGGAGCGGTGTGCGCTCCTGCCTCAACGGTCGTGTGAGCACAGCCCCGCACGCTCGTCGGTTCGCGCTGCGTGAGTAAATCAACTTACGATCGAGAGAGCCTCGTGACCATCCTGCGCGTAGCAGCTAGATTGCTTGCTGGAGCACTTTGCTCCCGAGAGCAGACATCGAGACATGATGCAGACCAACCCCGCCGAAGGCCGACGAGTCCTGCTGGTCGAAGACGATGCCGAGCTACGCGAAGCCATCGGCGAGGCCTTGGCCACGCATGGCCTCGACGTCACCGCGGTCGAGGACGGCCGCGAGGCGCTCGATCGGATGCGCGAGGTGCGTCCCGACGTCGTCGTGCTCGACCTGATGATGCCCGTGATGGATGGCTGGCAGTTCCGTCTCGAGCAGCGTCGCGATCCCGAGCTGGCGCAGGTGCCGGTGGTCGCGCTCTCCGCGTCGCGCAGCGCCTCGGCCGCCGCCGTGGACGCTGACCTCTTCCTCACCAAGCCGTGCAGCGCCGCCACGCTGGCGCGCGCCGTGGAGGAGGTGCTCGCGGTGCGCCAGCGCAGGGCCGAGCCGGCGCGCATGGCGCAGGCCGAGCGCATGGCGGCGCTGGGAACGCTCGCCGCCGGCGTGGTGCACGAGATCAACAATCCGCTGACGTACGTCCTGCTCCACATCAACCAGGCGCTCCGCCTCGTGCCGTCGCTCGGCAAGGGCGTCGACGCGTCGCGCGCGGATCGCGTCACCCAGCTCCTCACCAGCGCGCTCGAGGGCGCCGAGCGGATCCGCGAGATCACGCGCGGCATCCGCACCTTCTCGCGTGTCGACGACCGGCCGCAGGACGCGCTCGACGTCCGCGAGCCGCTCTCCGCCGCCATCGCCCTCGTCGATCACGACCTCCGTCACCGCGCACAGATGACGCGGATCGATCGCGGCGTGCCCTACGTGCTCGCCGACGAGGGACGTCTGGCGCAGGTGTTCCTCAACCTGCTCACCAATGCCGTGCAGGCGCTCCCCGAGGGCGCCGCCGACGCGCATCACATCCGCGTGCTGACCTTCACCGACGTCGAAGGGCGCGCCGTCGTCGAGATCAGCGACACCGGCTCCGGCATCGCGCCCCACAACCTGCCTCACATCTTCGAGCCGTTCTTCACGACCAAGCCGGTGGGTGACGGCACCGGCCTCGGCCTGTCGATCAGCCACGGCATCGTCCGCTCGCTCGGCGGCGAGATGCAGGTCGAGAGCGCGCTCGGCGAGGGCACCACCTTCCGCGTCATCCTTCCGGCCGCGAAACGCGCGCAGACCGCGCCCATGGTCGGCACCGATCGACCGCGCGTCCTGCTGGTCGCCGACGACGCGGCGACGGCGACCGCGGTGCGTGACGCGATCGGCGTCGATCACGACGTGATCGTGTCGAGCAGCGCTCCCAAGGCCATCGAGCTGCTCTCGACCGCGGACTTCGACGCCGTGCTCTGCGATCTGCACATGCGCGGGCTGCACGGCAGGGAGCTGTTCGAGCGCCTGCGCACCAGCCGGCCACGCATCGCCGAGCGCATCGTGTTCCTGGCCGGCAGCCAGGTCACCGGGGACGAACGCGCGTTCCTTCGCGCTCGCCGCCACCTGGACAAGCCGGTCGAGCGCGACGCCCTGCGCTCCGTCCTCGACGACGTCACACGCGATGGGAAGTGAACCGGACGCCATCCTCGTCGTCGACGATCGCGCCCAGGATCTGTTCGCGATCTCGACCGTGCTGGACGGCGCCGACTATCAGGTCGTGACGGCCTCGAGCGGCGGAGAGGCGCTTCGCCGCGTCCTCGAACGCGACTACGCGCTCGTGCTCCTCGACGTCCACCTGCCCGACATCGACGGCTTCGAGGTCGCCGCGATGATCAAGCAGCGCGAGCGCTCGAAGCACACGCCGATCATCATGCTCACCGCGGCCGGCTCCGATCGCGACCTCATCTACCGCGGCTACTCGGCGGGCGCGGTCGACTACATGGCCAAGCCGATCGACCCGGCGATCCTCCGCGGCAAGGTCGCCATCTTTCTCGATCTGTTCCGCAAGGATCGCCGCATCGCCGAGCAGGCCGAGGCGCTGCGCGTCGCCGACCGCCGCGAGCGCGAGCTCGAGATGGTGGCGGTGCGCACCAAGAACGAGCGCCAGCTCGCGGAGGCCGCGCACGCCGCCGTCCACGCGCGCGACGAGTTCCTGTCGATCGCGTCGCACGAGCTGCGCACGCCGCTGATGACGCTGCAGCTGCGCCTCGACACGCTGGCCGAGGCGCTCTCGCGCGAGCCGTGCAGCGTGACCACGCGCGGGATGGCGGACTCGGCGATCCGGCAGGCGGATCGGCTGGTCAGCCTGGTGAACGGGATGCTCGACGTCTCGCGCATCACGAGCGGCCGGCTGACGCTGCAGCTCGACTCGTTCGATCTGTGCGAGGCGGTGAGCGAGATCACCGACCACTTCCGCGAGGCCGCGACTCGCGCCGGCTGCGAGCTCGCCCTGGACGTGCGCGGTCCGATCGTCGGCGCCTGGGATCGACTGCGCATCGAACAGATCCTCACCAACCTCGTCGGCAACGCCATCAAGTACGCGCCGCACCGCCCGGTTCAGATCGAGGCGATGACCAACGGTGGCTCCGCGCTCGTCACGGTCCGCGATCACGGCAGCGGCATCGCGCACGAGGACATCGAGCGCGTGTTCGGCCAGTTCGAGCGCGCGGTCACCGCGCGTCACCTCGGCGGCCTCGGCATGGGCCTCTACATCGCGCGCCAGATCGCGATCGCGCACGGCGGGACGATCCATTGCGACTCGACGCCGGGTCGCGGGGCAGCGTTCGTGCTGGAGCTGCCGACCGTGGTGCCGGGAGTCGGACTCGAACCGACACTCCCGTGAGGGAAGGGGCTTTTGAGACCCCCGAGTCTACCGTTTCTCCATCCCGGCAATCGCGAACCCGAGCGAACTGAAAATGAACGTGCCCGCGCTTTCACGCGGGCACGTTCACTGTAGCTGAAATCTCAGACTACGATCAGCCGCACGGGTTGGCAGCGCCACCGCACGGGTTCGCCTCTTCGCCGCCGGCCGGAGCGCCGTAGGCGTCGCCACCGTAGGCGTCGCCGCCGCCGGTGTTGCCGCTGTCACCAGCGGTGTCGCCGGTGGCCGGGGTCGAGGTGTCCTTCTTCTTGCCACACGCGACAACGCCAAGGGTCAGCGCGGACGCAACAACCAGGATCGCAAGCTTCTTCACAACGTATCTCCTTCGCTAGATGTTATCCGCGGCGTCCTGCGCCGCGTGAAACGCTGATTCGAGCTCACCCTTTGCGTGGTGATCGCCTTTCGTCGTGGCGACCTCGATGCCGCGCTGGTAGCGCGCGAGGGCGTCGTCGCGACGGCCGAGCTCTGCGAGCACGCCGCCGGACATGAGGTAGCTCGGCACGTAGTCCGGAAAGAGCCCGATGAGCTCGTCGAACGCCGCGGCCGCCCCCTCGAGGTCTCCGCGCGTGCGCAGCTCCATGGCGAGGCCGTACCGAGGGAATGGATCATCCGGCTTCTTCGCGATGAAGGTGCGAAATGTTGCGACGCGGTCGACCGCCATGACGGGGACACCCGCCGTCAACGCGGCGCGGGGACGTTGCTTACACCCGGTGGATGCACTTTGTCATCCGCACCAACCGCTCAAGTACCCGATCACGCGTCCCTGCACCGTGCACAGGGGTCTCCGTGCTAGAAAAGATCCAGTGACCCGTCGTTTCACGACCTTCATCGGGGTCGACCTCGGAGGGGCCCGTGGCAAGACCACGGCAGTGGCCCAGCTCCGCCGCGGAGAGGACGGCCGCGCGTGGGTCCAGTCGGTCTCGACGCGCCAGCACGTCACGCGCGAGCCCTGGGTGGACGACACGCTGCTCGGGTTCGTGGAGGGCCTGGGCGACGACGCGGTCGTCGCGATCGATGCGCCGCTGACCAGCCCCGCGTGCGCGCGCTGCACGGTGGCCGTGTGCCCCGGGGTCGAAGCGTGCGTCGATCCCGCCGTGGTGTGGCTCCGCAGCGAGGGTCGCGCGCTGTCCGAAGACGCGGCGGTCGCCGCCGATGTCGTCAGCGGCGGCTCGCACACCGTACCGCGCGCTTCCGTGACGCGTGCGCAGCCCACGCGCACGCGCCTGCGGCTGCAGCCGTACGCTCATCGCTGCACCGAGCTCGTCGTCTGCTACGAGCGGGGGCTCCTGCCGCCGTCGTCGGTGGGCGGCGCGGTCGGCCTGGTCGCGCATCGCGCGGCGCACCTGCGGCGCCGGCTGTTGCGCGCCGGGTTCGAGCTGCACCAGAACCTCATCGAGGTGTCGCCGGCCGCGACCATCGCCGCGCTGTTCGATCGCCGGCGCGCGCGCGGCTACAAACGCGACGCTGATCCGTGGGAGACGCGCGCGGAGATCATCGAGTCGCTTTCGGGCGATCTCGAGTTCGCGCCGTCGAGCCGGCTGGCGCGCGAGGACGTGCTGCGCAACGATCACTGCTTCGATGCGGTGATCGACGCGTACACCGCGTTCCTGTGGACGCGCGACGGGTGGCAGATGCCGGGCGGTGACGCCGGTCCGTTCGTCGAGGACGGCTGGATCTGGGCGCCGCCTTCGCAGACGACGTCGAACCGCCGCTGACTAGCTCGCGGCGCGGCGCGGATCGTCTTCGGCGGTCGACTCGTCGTCGTCGCCGGCGCGGTGACGGCCCATCGCATCGGCGCCGCGCTGCTTGAGGAACTCGAGGAACGCGAGCGCGCTCGGCAGATCGATCGCGGGGATCCCGTCGATGAGCTCGCGCGCCTGACGGCGCAGCGCCTCGCCCGGCGCCTCGGCACCGTGCACGACGGGCTTGCCGGGCACCACGGGCAGCTCCGCCGGCAGGGAGACCTCGCCCCACGGCGCGGGCACGGTCGACTCGATCTCGTGCTCGAGGAGCCAGTTGTGGATGTGCCAGTGCAGCAGGTCGGCGCGATAGCTGAACCAGCGCTCGCGCTCGGCGGGATAGCCGAGGAGCACGTCCTTGAAGCGGCGGAAGGCGCCCTTGCCGTCGATCGACATGATCAGACGATCGCGGAGCGTCTCGTCGGAGACCGAGCCGACGAACTTCTCCATCCAGCGGTACTGCTCGCGCGAGGAGGCGGGCTCGACGCGCAGGTAGTCGCGCAGGTTCGCCATGATCTGCTGGCGGCGGGCGGCGGCTTCGACCTCGCCGGCCGACACCGTCACGACCTTGCCGCTGGTGAGCTCCAGGAAGCTCTCGGTGTCGTTGGCGTTGCGCTCGACCGCGACCTCGAGGGCGTCCCAGTCGAGCTCGACCCGGATAGGCCCACGGACAGGCGCGGCGGGGTTGGTGGGAGGCCTCGGCGTCGTCATGGAGTGGCCGGCGTCGCATCAGCGACCGAACCCGGCGAAATACCAGCGTAGTCGCTGGCGCGGCTGCGGGCAAGGTGTGCTTGACACAGAGCGGGAGCGGGGTAGTATCCGCTCCCTTCATGGCCCGCGTTACCGTCGAAGATTGTCTCGAGAAGGTTCCCAACCGCTTCGCGCTGGTCGTCCTGGCCGCCGAACGGGCTCGTCAGATCGCCCGCGGCGCCACGCCGCTGGTCGACTGCGATAACAAGCCGGCCGTCACGGCGCTGCGCGAGATCGCGGCGGGCATCGTGGATTTCCGCGAGGACGTGAAGGAGACGGTGACCGAGTACATCAACGAGCGCCGCAAGGCCGGATTCATGTGACCTGAGCGCTGGCGCGTCGCGCAAGGCGCTCAGATCGGGCCTCGGCTGCAGGCTTCAGGCCTCGGCCAGAGTCGGACCCAGAGGAAGAAAATTTGCCCCCCGCGCGGACACGCCCCTACATCGTGGGGTGGACCCGGGGAAGACCCAGACGCTCCGAAGCGGCGAGTTCGTACGAATGGCGTACCGGCTCGGTCGCAGCGCAGCCACCGGCGTCCTGACGGTGCATGCGCCGTGGCAGCGGCCCGAGGTGCTGGTGCTGAGGAGGGGTGCCGTGGTGACGCCGGAGACGGATGTGCACGGGCGCGCGGCGATCGCGCGGCTGGCGCGCATCGCGGCGCTGACCGGCGCGAGCGCGGCGTTCGACGGAGGTGCGCAGACGCATCCGCCGGGCGCGCGCGGGCTGCCGCTCGTCGTGTGGGCGCGGCAGCATCTCGAGGCCCAGCTCGATCAGGCGCGCGCCGACGCGCTCACGCACGAGCTGGCCGGGCTGCGGCTGTCGGTCCGCAACGAGCAGGCGCCCGACGGGGCGCATCTCGACGAGGCCGACAAACGCATCCTCGCGGCGATGACGCAGCCGCGGCGGCTCGATCAGATCTGGCCGCTGGCGCGCACGCCGCGCTTCCGCCTGCTTTGCTTCCTCCACTTCTTGCGGCAGGTCGGCGTGCTGCAGGTCGCCGGCGTCGGGGCGAGCGCGAGCGACAGCGGTCCGCACCTCGCGCCGATGACCTCGCGGCAGATGGCGGCGCTGCGCACGCTCGGGCTCTCGGAGCCCTCGGATCGCGACACCGTGAAGCGCGCGTATCGCCGCCTCGCACGCGCGCTGCATCCCGATCTGCAGCCGGGCGTCCCGGACCTCCGCAAGCGCGAGCTCGAGGCGCGCCTGGCCGAAGTGACCGCCGCCGCCGAAGCGCTGCTCCGCTGACGACAGGGCGAGCGTAGTATCGCGTCGTGAGTCGTCCGGCGAGACCCGGCCGCGAGCATGACTCGCTCGCAACGACGGTCGCCTCGGGCCCCAGAGGCGAGGCCGGCGAGCACGTCGTCGCGATCGACGGGCGCATCGGGCGCTACGTCGTGGATCGGCCGCTCGGCAGCGGCGGCATGGGCGTCGTGTATCTCGCGCGCGATCCCGAGCTCGATCGCCAGGTCGCGATCAAGCTGCTGCGGCCCGAGCTGCGCGAGAGCCGCGAGCGCCTCCTGCGCGAAGGTCAGGCGGTCGCGCGGCTCGTGCACCCGAACGTCGTCACGGTGTTCGACGTCGGCGATCACGGCGCCGACCTCTTCATCGCGATGGAGTACGTGCCGGGCGAGACGCTGGGCGCGTGGCTCGATCGGCCGCGATCGTGGCGCGCGATCCTGGCGTGCTTCGTCGAGGCCGGGCGCGGGCTGGCGGCGGCGCACAAGGCCGGCGTCATCCACCGCGACTTCAAGCCCGACAACGTGCTGCGCAGCGACGACGGGCGCGTGGTGGTCTCGGACTTCGGGCTGGCGTTCGCCGACGACGTCGCGCTGCGCACCGCCGACGAGGAGCGGCGCTCGGATCTGGCGGCGACGCGCACCGCGGGCATGGTCGGAACGCCGGCGTACATGTCGCCCGAGCAGTTTCGCGGCCACGAGGTCGACGCGCGCGCCGATCAGTTCAGCTTCTGCGTCGCGCTCTGGGAGGCGCTGTTCGGTGCCCGGCCCTTCGAGACGCGCGTGCCGAAATCGCCGACGGCGATCGAGGAGCTGGCGCAGGCGGTCCTCACGGGCGCGATCCAGCCGCCCGTGCGCGACCCGGGCGTCCCGCGGCGCGTGATGCGCGCGCTCCGGCGCGGGCTGGCGGTGGAGCGCGACGCGCGCTTCCCGCGCATGGAGGCGCTGCTCGCCGAGCTGACGCCGCCCGATCGACGCGTGGTGTTCGGCGGCGTGGCGGTCGGCGCGCTCGCGCTGGGCACGGTCGGATGGGTGGCGACGCGCGACGGCGGAAGTAGCGGCGTCGCGAGCGTGCGCGACGCGTGCACGACGCGCGCGGCGTCGCGGCTGGCAGAGGTGTGGAGCCCGGCGGCGCGCGGGGCGTACGGCGCGCCCGCGGAGGAGGCCGGCTGGTTCGAGACGATCGCGGCGCGCTGGATCGACGCGTCGCGCGAGGTGTGCGCGCACCCCGATCGCCCCGAGCGCGCGTCGTGCCTCGACGACGTGCTGGTGCAGCTGAAGGCCGCCGCCACGCGCAGCGACCGCACGTTCCTGCCGGCGGTGATCGATCCGCGGGCGTGCCTGGAGGCGGCGCCGCCGGTCGCGCGCGAGCTGCGCACGCAGCTGGGCAACATCGATCCGTCGGGCGCGATCGGCGCGAGCGGCGCGATCGCGTTCGCGGGTGACGACGGCATGGCCGCGATGTTCGACGGGACCGGCGCACCGGAGCGTCCCGAGCTCCTGGCCGGCGTCGATCGCGTGTACGCGTGGTCGGAGGACGGCGCGACCCTCGTCGCGCGCTCGGGCGGGCAGCTGGTGCGCATCGACACCCGCACCGGCGAGCACACGCGCCTTGCCGAGCAGGCCGCCGGGATCGCGGCGGCCTCGGCCGACGGACGCATCGTCGCGCGCGCCGAGGGCGGCGAGCTCCGCGTGACCGTCGACGGCGTCGAGAAGCTGCGCGCGCCGTCGCGCCTCACGCCCGACGATCGACAGGACATCGAGCTGTCTCCGGACGGCCGGCGCGTCGCGCTGAGCCGCGACACCGAGGACGGCGCCGAGCTGTTCGTGGGCGACCTCACCACCGGGCGCGGCGCGTGGACGACGCTGCGCGTCCACGGCGACGCCGGCAACGTCATCGCGATGGCGTGGGCCGACGCGCGGCGGATCGTGTTCGGCGGCAGCAACGCGCGCGGCGATCAGGAAGGCCTCTGGCTGGTCGAGCTCGACGACGCCGGCGCCGTCTCCGGACCGCCGGCGTCGCTGGTCGCGCCGCGACCTAACACGGTCATGGATGTCGTGACGATCCGCGGCCGCAGCGCGCTGGTCGTCCAGGTCGACGTCATCATTCGCCTGCAGCGCCTGCGCGGCGGCACGAGCGCGCCGCTGCCCGGGCTCCTCGACGTGCCGCTGTGGGGCGCGGACGCGCGGCGCGAGCTGCTGATGCTCGGGGAGCGTGGTGGTGCCCGCGTGGTCACGCTCCAAGGCGCGTCGGTGGCGCGCGTGGTCGCCGACGGCGAGCCGGTGCTCCGCGAGGGCAAGCTGTGGTTCGCGCATGGCACGGGCGGGCACGTCGAGCTGCGCGGCGACGGCACGCCGCCGTTCGTCTTGCCCGGCAAGACCACGATCGGCGCCGAGCTCGACCGCATGCACTGCGCGAGCGGCGGCGGCTGCGTGGTCTCGTGGATCGACGACCGGGACGTGCTCCGCCACGCGCTCGTCGGCCCCGACGGCCTCGGCAAGCCCTTCGAGGTGAAGCTGCGCGAGCGCGGGCTCGATCCGTCGCCCGACGCGAAGCGCGCGCTGGTCCACACCGACACCGACCTCGCCGAGCACGACGTCGCCAGCGGACGCCTGCGCGTGCTCCATCGCGTCGAGCCGGGCTGCGCGATCGATCACGCGGTGTACACGCCCGACGGACGCGCGGCCGTGTTCGTCTCCACGTGCGCCGGACGCCGCACGATCTGGCACCGCTCGCTCGACGACGGCGCCACGCCGCGCGTGCTCGAGCGCCTCGCGCAGGACGTCGACGTCACGCACGTGGAGGCGCTCGGCGACACCGACGTCGTCTATCGCACGGTCGAGTATCAATCGCGGCTGGTGAAGCTCGACGGGCTTCCCGTGCCGCCGCTGGCCTCCACAGGCACACGCTGATACGGTGCGGCCCATGAGCGCCAGCCGCGAGGCAACACTGAGCAAGGCTCGCGCGCTCGAGGACGAGCTGGTGGCGCTGGTCGCCACCCTGCCCGACCTCCCGTCGGCGCGCCTGCGCGAGCTCGCGGCCGACGCGCGCGTGCTCGGTGACGGCGACGGTGCCACCGCGCCTGCGCAGAAGCTCGCCGCCGCGCTCGCCGCCGCGCTCGAGCGCTTCGCCGACGGCGCCGCGCCGCTCGAGGGCTGGGGCCTCGTCGCGCAGGCGGCGAGCACGCTCGGCCGCGCGCTGGCCGCGCCTGCCACGATGCCGTCGACCGCGCTCGCCGCGACCACGTTCGAGCTCGACTCGCTCGCCGCGCCGGCCGCCTCCTCGCCAAAGCCGCCGCAGACGCCCGACGTGCCGCTCACCGCGCTCACGCCCCTCCGCCGCCGGACCTGACCCGGGGACGGTGGAAACTTTGTCAACTTTGTCAACTTTGCAAAGTTGACAAAGTTGACAAAGTTTCCACCGTCCCCGGGTCAG
>DATLEB010000221.1:0-6230 GCA_035525615.1 Kofleriaceae bacterium
CCGTTACACCCGCCCTGGAACGTGTGATAGAGGCCCATCCAGTGGCCGACCTCGTGCGTGCCGGTATCGCCGAGGTTGTACGGCGCCGCCGTACCGCCGGGCACCGACGAGTAGAGGAGCACCACGCCGTCCAGCTTGGGCTGCGAGTTGTAGCTCGACGGGAACGTCGCCCAGCCGAGCAGGCCGCCGCCCATGTTGTTCGAGTAGATGTTGAGGTCGTCCGCCGAGCCCTGGCGGAGCGCGTTCTTCATCTGCGTCTCGCAGGTGCCGCCGGAGCAGGCGTACCAGCTCGCGTTGGTGGTGCGGTCGGTGCTGACCAGCTGGAACTGCCAGCCGGTGCTGGCATACGCCGAGTTGAGCACGCTGATCTGGTTTGCGATCTGCGTGTCGGGGATGTTGCCCTGAGCGGTCGAGCTGCCGTTGTTGATGACGTGCCAGTAGACCGGGATCGTGCCGCCGGTCGCCTTCGCGACGGAATCGGCCTCGTTCTTGGCCATCGCCGCGTCGACTTCGGCCTGAACCGCCGCGGCGGTGACCTCGTCGTGATCGATCGTGGCGCACTCGAGGATGTTGTCTTCGACCCAGCCCTCGGGCTGCTGGCCTTCGATCTCTTCACCATCGACGTCTGCGGAATCGGCGCAGGCCCCAAGAGTCATTGCGGCCCCGACGCCCATCGCAAGCAGTGCACGTGTAGTCAGCTGACGCATGAAATCTCCCTCGGTAGGTTCAGGACGTTCCCTTGCGCCGGATTGCGTAAGCAGGAACCGGTCCACCGCTGTCGCAGTAGATGACGCACCTGCTGTGTTGTGACATCGCAGTTGCTTACGTCGGGGGAGGAGGATTCCGCTGTGTCGACGTGTCCCACCCGACGGGAACTTTTGGTACAGTTCCGCGTAGTTACATGGCACGAAACATCGGAGCCGGACCGACGTTGTGTGATCTGTCGGCGTGACGTGGCGCGCAACCCACACTGTGATGCTGGTCAGAACCGAGGTTCGGCGGGGCCTTCTGGCCCCGGGCTGATACAACCCACCACCCCAGTCCCAGTGAATGCTGATTCGACGCGCGGCGTCGATAGGAGCAAACGATGCAGAAGACGCTCATTGCGCTGTTCGCGCTGATGTTCGCGCTCGTCGCCGGTCCCACGGCGGCGCGCGCTGCCGACGGGCCGGGCACCAAGGTCGTGCGCGGCGCCAACGACACCATCGCCAAGCTGCTCAAGCAGAAGGCCAAGCCGGGTTCGCCCGAGGAGAAGAAGGCCGCCGAGAAGGTGACCGAGAGCGTGCGCGGCTTCCTCGACATCGACGAGCTCGCCAAGCGCGCGCTGGTCGATCACTGGGCGAAGCTGACCGACGCGCAGAAGACCGAGTTCCTCGCGCTCCTGCGCGCGCTCATCGAGGACAACTACATCAAGGGGCTGCGCGCGAACCTGGAGTACCAGGTCGCGTACAGCGGCGAAGCGCCGGGCGCCGACAAGACCACGGTCGTGAACACCGAGATCACGGCGAAGAAGAAGGGGCGCCCGATCAAGATCAAGGTCGACTACGTGCTCGTCGACCTCGGCGGAAAGCTGAAGGCGTTCGACGTGAAGACCGACGGCGTGAGCCTGGTCGACAACTATCGCGCGCAGTTCAACAAGATCATCGCGAAGGATGGGTTCGACGGCCTCATCACGAAGATGAAGAAGAAGCGCGCCGCCAAGTGAGCGCTGCGCGCGGCTCGCGACTACAGTCGCCGCCGTGAGCCTTCATTCGCCGTTCCTCGATGCGGCCCGTCGCTGGGCCGAGCTCGATCCCGATCGCGAGACCGCCGCCGAGCTGGTCGCGCTGTACGAGGCTGCCGAGGGCGGCGGCGAGGCTGCGACGCGCGCGGCTGCCGAGCTGAGTGATCGCTTCGGGGGGCGCCTCGAGTTCGGCACCGCCGGCATCCGCGGCGTGCTCGCCGCCGGACCGATGCGCATGAATCAGCTGCTGGTGCGGCAGGTGTCGGCGGGACTGGCCACGTACGTCGCGGCCAACGTGAAGGACGCGAAGGCGCGCGGCATCGTCATCGGCCACGACGCGCGCCGGAAATCGCGCGCGTTCGCGGAGGAGACCGCGGCGGTGTTCCTCGCCGCCGGGTTCCGCGTGATGCTCGCGCACGAGCACTGGCCGACGCCGGTGACCGCGTGGGCGGTGCGCGCGAAGAACGCGGCGGCGGGCGTCATGGTGACGGCCAGCCACAACCCGCCCGAGTACAACGGCTACAAGGTGTACTGGGAGAACGGCGCGCAGATCATCCCGCCGCATGACACCGGCATCGCGGCGTGCATCGACGACGTCGACACCCGCGGCGTGAAGCTCGGCGATCTCGCGGCGGCGGCGGCCGGCGGCCTGCTGGTCCCGCTCGGGCAGGACGTCGAGGACGCGTACCTGGCCGAAGTGCTGAAGCTCCAGCGCGCGACCGACGTGCCGCGCACGCTGCGCATCGCGTACACGCCGCTGCACGGTGTCGGCGCGGTGCTGGTGGAGCGCGCGCTTGCGGCGGGCGGGTTCGCGCACGTGGCCACCGAGCCGTCACAGCGCGCGCCCGATGGTGCGTTCCCGACGGTGGCGTTCCCCAATCCCGAGGAGAAGGGCGCGATGGACGCGGTGCTCGCGCTGGCGCGCGCCGAACGTGCGGATCTGGTACTGGCGAACGATCCCGACGCCGATCGGCTCGCGGTGGCGCTGCCGGATGCGAGCGCACCCACGGGCTACCGCATGCTCACCGGTGACCAGGTCGGCGTGTTGCTCGCCGACTATCTGCTCGCGCAGACCGCGCAGGGACGGCCGCGGCTCGTCGCGTGCAGCCTGGTCTCGTCGCAGATGCTGCGGTACGTGGCCGAGGCGTACGGCGCGCAGAGCCGCGAGACCCTGACGGGGTTCAAGTGGATCGCGAACGTCGCGATGGACTGGATGGAGGAGACCGGCGGGACGTTCGTGCTCGGCTACGAGGAGGCGCTGGGGTACTCGGTGGGCGACCTCGTCGCCGACAAGGATGGTGTATCGGCGGCGCTCTTGTTCGCGGAGCTGGCGGCGTGGAATCGCGCGCGCGGCCGCACCGTGGCCGATCACCTCGATGACCTGTACCGGCGCGTCGGGTTGTTCCTGACCGAGCAGGTGTCGATCACGGCGCCGGGCGCCGAGGGGCTCGCGTCGATCAAGCGCGCGATGACGGCGTTCCGCGCCGCGCCGCCGGCGACGCTGGGCGGACACGCCGTCGACGAGGTCGCGGATCTCGCGCGCGGGGAGGGCGGGCTACCGCCGTCCGACGTGCTGATCTACCGGCTCGCCGGCGGGCGGCGCGTGATCATGCGGCCGTCGGGCACCGAGCCCAAGCTCAAGAGCTACTACGAGGTGCGCGTCGTCGTCGGTGACGGCGAGCCGATGGCGGATGCGCGCGCGCGCGGGCTGGTCGAGATGGCGACGCTGCGCGACGCGCACCAGACCCTGCTGCGCGCGGCGATCGCGTAGCCGCGTGACGCGGGCTGAGGCCGTGCGCCAAAGGCCTTGACTGTAGATTTGAAATTGATTATCAAACTCGGGATGGACCATCTCGAATGCGCGCGTGATCGTCTGGCCGAGGCGGCCGGTCTACACGTGGACCTGTGCCGCGGCTGCGGCTGCATCCACCTCACCATCGGCGGCGTCACGTTGCGGATGCAGCGCGACGCCGTCGACGCGCTCGCTGGCGTGCTCCGCACGGCGGAGCTCGAGCTGGCGCGGCGCGAGCTCGAGGCGTGGTCGGTGCCGCATGCGCGGCGGTGGGTGTCGTGAGCCTGGTGACGTCGTTCGAGGCCGCGGCCGGGCGCGCCGCCGTCGACGAGACGCGCGCGGTGGGCGGCGAGGTGCTGTTCGCCGAGGACGTGATCGGCGACGTTCGGCGCGTCGCGATCGCGACGCCGCTCGGGTCGGGCTTGCTGTGGCGGCCGGGGCAGTCGATGGAGATCGAGGTCGCGCCCCGGACGTGGCGCCGGTACGTCGTCGCGTCGGCCAACGGCGCGGGACGTATCGAGGTCGTGGTCGCGCTCTCGAGCGGCGGACCGGGCGCGTGGTGGGCCGCGACCGCGGACGGCGGCGACGTGGTGATGCTGCGCGCGCTGCGCGACGAGCGCATCTTCGCCGTCGACGCGCATCGCCACGTGGTCGGCGGTGACGAGACCGCGATCGGCGTGTGCGCGGCGCTCGCGCGCTGGTCGCCGGTGGACGCGGTGGTCGGGCTCGTCGAGGTCGCGCCGTGGGCGGCATGGACGCGCAGCTTCGCGCCGCTCGTGCCGTTCACGACCGTGCGTCGCGCGCTCGCCGAGCCCGGCCGCGAGCTCGCGGGTCATCTGGCGCGCATGGTGCGCTCCGGTGACGCCGTCTACCTCGTCGGCTCGCGCCCGCTGGTCGACCGCTGCCGCGCCGCCTTGCCGCGCGACGCGCGCGTGATCACGCTCGTCACCTGGAACGGCTGAACGCGCGCGGTCACGGCTTCCCGGCGACGAGCAGGTCGCTGAGGATGCGCATGGTCAGGCCCCACACCGTGAAGCCTTCCCACAGCCAGCACGGGAAGACCATGCCGCTCATCGGCGGACCGGGCCACGTGTACATGCCGTCGAGCTCGCCGAGCGCGCACTTCGTGAGCGGCAACCAGAACGCGGCGGTCGCCTCGGCGCCGAGGCGCGTCACCGGAACCACGTCCGTCGCGAACACGTAGGGCGAGACCTCCATGCCCGACGGACCCGAGCTCCGCGGATGGAGGGCCGGCAAGCGGCCGAGGTAACGCGCGTCGGTCGCGAGCGACAGCGACAGCTCCTCGGCGGCTTCGCGCACCGCGGTCGTCTGCAGATCGGGGTCGCTCGCCTCGTGTCGTCCGCCGGGAAGCGCGATCTGCCCCGACCACGGGTCGCCGATGCGCTCCGCGCGCTTCATCAGTAGGACGGCGGGGCCGTGCTCGCCGTGGTGGAGCAGGGCGGCCACGGCAGCGCGGCGTTTTCCGTCGACAGGCGGCGGCTCGCCGGGGCCGGGCAGGAGGCGCGCGGCGAGGACGTCGACGGAGAAAGCCACGCGGGAACCTTAACCCGATCGAAGGGCTCTGTCGTACTGTCGGCACCGAACGGAGGGACCCGATGAGCCTGAACCTCGCCACGCTGCTCCGCGAGAGCGCGAAGAAGCATCCGACCAAGCCGGCCATTCACGTCAACGACGTGACCGTGCCGTACGCCATGCTCGACGGCATGGCGCAGAAGTTCGCCGGCGCGCTGCGCAACCTCGGCGTGCGGCCAGGCCAGCACGTGGCGCTGCTCCTCCCGAACGTCCCGCAGTTCACGATCGCGTACTACGGCTGCCACTACAACGCGAACCCGGTGGTGCCGCTCAACGTGCTGCTCACCGCCGACGAGATCGCCTACCACCTCACCGACTCCGACGCGGTCGCGGTCGTGGTGTGGGAGGGCTTCTACGACGCGGCGCGCGCCGGGTTCGAGCGCGTCGACAGCTGCAAGCACCTCATCGTGGCCAAGCTCGATCGCGCCGACATGACGGCGCCGGCGGGCGCGCACAACCTGACGGCGATCACGATGCAGGGTCAGCCCGTCGGGGACGTCCCGGCCACGTCGCCCGACGACACCGCGGTCATCCTCTACACGTCGGGCACGACCGGCAAGTCGAAGGGCGCCGAGCTCTCGCACTTCAACCTGTTCTACAACGCGATGTGGCTCACGCAGCAGCCGCTGCCCGTGCCGCTCGCCGACGCGACGGTGATGGTGGTGCTGCCGCTGTTCCACAGCTTCGGCCAGACCGTCATGCAGAACTCGACGATCTGCGCCGGCGGCACGCTGGTGCTGGTGCCGCGCTTCGAGCCGCTCGCGGCGGCGCAGCTCATCCAGAAGCACAAGGTGAACGTGTTCGCCGGCGTGCCGACGATGTACTTCGCGCTCCTCAATCATCCCGAGGTCACGACGGCGATGACCGAGTCCCTCGGCTTCTGCCTGTCGGGCGGCGCGGCGATGCCCGTCGAGGTGATGAAGTCGTTTGACGAGAAGCACAAGCAGGACATCCTCGAGGGCTACGGCCTCTCGGAGACGTCGCCGGTCGCGTCGTTCAATCCGCGCGGCGCGAAGAAGGCCGGCTCGATCGGTCTGCCGATCTGGGGCATCGAGTTCCGTCTCGTCGACGCGACCGGCAAGGTCGTCACCGAGACCGACACGCCCGGCGAGATCTGCATCA
>DATLEB010000227.1:0-52317 GCA_035525615.1 Kofleriaceae bacterium
CGGCATTGCCGACGACGCCGTGGGCGAAGGTGCCGAGCAGGGCCTCGGCATCGTCTTCCCGTACAAGCTGGCGACGTCGACCGACGCCGCGAAGGGGCTGCGCGCGACCCCCATCCTGGATCGCATCGAGATCGACGCGGCAATTGCCGCGATCCCCGGCGAGAAGCTCGGCGCGGACGACGTGCCGGACTTGCTCGTCGTGTCGCTCTCCGCGCACGACTACGTGGGGCACAACTGGGGACAGGAGTCGTGGGAGATGCTCGAGCACGAGCGCGCGCTCGACCGCGAGCTCGGCCGGCTCTTCGCGGCGCTCGACGAGCAGGTCGGCCACGATCGCTACGCGGTGGTGCTGACCAGCGATCACGGGGCGACGCCGGTGATCGAGCGCGGCCGCTATCCGGGCGCGCGGCGCATCCCGCCCGCCGAGCTCGAGACCGCCGCCGAGGAAGGCGCCGCGACCGTCCTCGGCGCGGGCGACTGGGTCGCGTCCATCTCGTCGGGGATGGTGTACCTCTCGCCCGCCGCCGCCGCGCGCGCCCCGGCCGAGCGAGACGCCGCGCTCGCCGCGATCAGCGCGCGACTCGCAACGGTCCCCAACGTCGCGCGCGTCGTCGCGCTCGATCCGCTCCCCGCGACGTGCGCCGGCCTCGACGACATCGCCACGCGCGCGTGCTTCTCGCGCGTCAGCGGTGAGACCGGCGAGCTCCTCGTCGTGCCCACCGAGGGCAGCCTGGTCACGACGTACACGACCGGCACCTCGCACGACGCGCCCTCCGACGACACCCGCTACGTCCCGCTCATCATCCGCGCCCCCGGCCGAGCGCTCACGCCCGCCGATCCGGTCTCGATCCTCTCCGTCGCTCCGACGGTGTCCGCGCTGCTCGGCATCTCGCCACCGCCCGCCGCGAAGGCCCCGTCGCTGGTCCCGCCGCGCGCGCCCTGACAGCTGAGGCCGGGTCGGCCGACAGGTTGACCGTTTCGGTCAGATCGTGTCCGACGATTTGGCTTGGTGGCGGGAGCGGAGGCGCGTAGCGTTCCGCGCCGAGGGAGGTCTCATGCGCGCGCAGACCTGCGTCTTGGTGTCTGTCCTGTTCGTGACTGCCGCCGCGGCGGCATCGGCCTGTGGTCCGTCCTCGACCGGCGACGGCGACGACGACAACGGGGGCGGCGGCGATGGCGGAGGCACCGGCAGCGGCGGTCCGGACGCGCCGTGGCCCACCGACGACGGCGACGGCGGGACCAACGCCGACGGCTGCGCGAAGATCGACGTGCTCTTCGTCGTCGACAACTCGGGCTCGATGGCGCAGGAGCAGATGAACCTCGGGACCAACTTCCCGATGTTCCTCTCCGTGCTCGACACGTCGGGCCTCGACTACCGCGTCGCGATCACGACGACGGGCATGAACTACACGTACAACCAGGCCAGCCCGATACCGGGCTTCCCGGCGATCCCGGTCTCGCAGAATGGCGGCGACAACGGCGCGATGCTGCAGCCGAGCGGGTGCGGCATGACGCGGCGGTGGATCGAGAAGAACGACGCCAACGCGGCGAGCGCGTTCGCGTGTGCGGCTGCCGTCGGGACCGGCGGCCCCGGCGACGAGATGCCGCTGGCCGCGATGCGCACGGCGTTCGAGGAGCGCATGGCCGACAACACCAACGCCGGCTTCCGGCGGCAGGACGCGCTGCTCGCGGTGGTCATCCTCACCGACGAGAACGACTGCAGCTACGAGGCGCCCGTGACCCTCAGCTTCGCCGAGAGCCTGTGCGACTCGCAGATGGAGCCGCCCGCCAACTACAGCACCTTCCTCGACCAGTACACCGGCGACCACGGCCGCTGGGCCGTCGCGACGATCGCGGGCCCGGGTCCCGGCCCCTGCACCTCGGCCTTCGGCGACGCCGACTACGCCGAACGCCTCGTCCAGTTCTCCAGCACCGCCGGCACCTCCAACGCCCTCGTCTCCTCCATCTGCGCCGGCGACCTCACCGCCGGCCTCACCGACGCCCTCGAGCTCTTCGACACCGCCTGCGACAACTTCCCGCCCATCGACTGAGGGAGAGGGGTCACTCTCCTGGGTCGCAGCTCGTCGCAATTACTCACGTTTTCGACCCCAATGTGTGAGGGGTTCCCGCGCGCTGCTCCCGTCGGGTCGCTCGATGCGCTTGCGATATTTCTCGTCGAAGTGCGAGTCGTCGTACGGGATCCACGTCGGCTCGTGGAGATAGGCAGCGAGGAGTCGGCGGTATTCGGCGGCGCGCGCCTCCGGAGTTCGGCCGAGGCGCGTGTAGAAATCGTGCGGCGTCCACATCGATCGCGGGATCTTGGATTCGCTGCGGCCAGCGTGGAGGGGGCCGGTCGACCACGCATGCGCCGTAGGATCGGCGCTCTGCCCGGCGCGATACGCATTGGCGTCGTTGTAGAAGAGCGTGTTCAGTAGCTGCGTCTCGTCGGTGATGACCTTGACGTAGTAGCGCTGCTCGAACAGCTTCCCGGTCGCGTTCCATTTCTCGTTGCGAATCTGCGCGTAGCGCTGACAGGCGCGCTTGGCCATCTTCGCAAAGGCGTCCTCATCGGACGGCGTCGACATCAAATGTATGTGGTTGGTCATCAGCGTGTGCTGATGCATCGCGACGTGAGTCGCTTCAATCCCTTCTTCGAGGCACCGCAACCACGACAGGCGATCACTGTCATTGGTGAACAACCGACGACGGTTGTTGCCGCGAAAGACGATGTGATGGGGCAGTCCAGGGATGATGATGCGTGGCGATCTCGGCATACGTGGCGTATCGCGCGTGGCTCGCCGCGGTTGCGGGGCTGCTCGCGAAAACGCCCCCCAATCACATTGGGGTCTGAAATCCCCGTGAATTCGAGCTATTGCGACCCAGGAGAGTGACCCCTCACGGGGAAGTGCGAGTCGTAGGCGATGTAGGCGCTGGATTCGGCGCGCGCGAGCGCGGATTCGAACATGGCGCGGATCTCGGGGTCGAGCTTGGCTTTCAGGCGCGTCTTGTAGAGGCCCTCGTAGTAGTCGTCGGGGCGGACGCGGACGCGGACGCGGAGGTGAGTCGCGGCGGCGATGCGGCCGGCGCGCCACGCGCGGTCGAGATCGAGGTGGCCGCCGGGCGGGATGCGCGTGTCCTCGACTTCCTCGAACGCCTTCCGGAAGCGGAGGTGGCGACCGATGCGCTGCTCGACGAGCGTGCCCGGAATCGGCGCGCCCTTCGCGTCGAGGAGCTCGATCGAGAGCCACGCCGCCGGCGTCGGGGTCGTCGGCAGGTAGTGACCGGCGCCCACGTTGCCCATGCGCACGTGCACGCCGACGATGCCGTCGCTGCGACGCGTCGCCGTCGCCGCGATCGCGAAGCCCTGGCGGAAGGTCTCGGGGTCGTGCACGCCCTTCCACGTGTGCTCGCGGTTGGGCATGTGGCAGTGCTGGCACTGGATCCCGCGCTTCATGTACGGCCCCATCAGCCACTCGCGATACGTGTCGAGCAGCGGACGCCCCGCCACCGCGAGCCGCCCCGGCAGCTGGTGACAGCCGACGCAGAAGTCGGCGCGCTCGTACACCGCGAGCTCGCGCAGCGGATAGCCCGGCAACGGCAGTAGCGACGGCGCGCGATTCGCGGGACCGTGCCGCACGCCGGCGCGCACGTGACACGCCGCGCACGTCAGCCCCTCGGCCTGTAGCTCCGGGTCCAGCACCTCGCGCAGATCGCCGGACAGCTGCTGCTCGGCGAGCGGCGAGTGACAGCGCAGGCACGACGTCACCTCCGCCGGCTTCTTGAAGCGCAGCACCTGCCCCATCAACCCCGGCGACGACGCGCTCGCGTGGATCGTCCCCTGCCACTCGCGCAGCTGCTTGGCGTGGCAGCGCCCGCACTGCTTCGACGACAGCGACGCCTGCACCGGACCGAGCGCCGCCGGCGCCTCGCCCTGCGGATGGATCTCGCCGCCGAACAGCGCGCCGTCGGCGTCGTCGGCCGCGCCCCAGCGGTAGCCGGCCACCGCGCGCATCACACTCTTGTCGCGCTGGATGTTCGCCGCCGTCAGATCGCCGATGTCGACGCCGCGCCCGACGTCGCGCGGACCGATCGACACGACGTACGCCGACACCGCCATCAGATCCTCGAGCGGCGCCGCGCCTTCGAAGCCGGGCATCGCCGTTCCGCCCACGCCCCACACGATGCTCGCCAGCGCGGCGTCCTCCTCGGACGCCCCCGCCGGGCGCGGCCGCCGCACCGGCGACGTCGTCAGATCGTACGGCGGATGCAGCGCGCCCGACGCGTTCTTCAGCGTCGCGCTCGACGGACCGTCGCCGCGCCCCGCGTCGCCGTGACACGCGACGCAGCCGAGCTTCGCGAACAACTCCTTGCCCCGCGCGAGCTGCGTTCGCTTCGCCGCGTCGTCGAGAATGTAGCTCGTGTAGTCGCCGCGCATCCCGTACGCGAATTCCGGCGGCTGCTTCGCGAACGCCTTCACCACGTCCACGAGCCGATCGATGTCCTCGTCACCGATCGACGCGCCGAAGGCGTGCATCGCGGTCCCCGGCACACCCCAGCGGATCGTGTTGGCGAGCGCGGGCTCCGCCGGTGCGTTCGGATCCTGCGTGCCGCCCCACTTGAACCAGCCCGCCGCGAAGTCACGCGGCAGCGGATCGAGCCACGGCGCCGCCGGCCCGAGCCCGTCGCCCTTCACGCCGTGACACGCGAGACAGAACCGATCGTAGAGCGGCCACCCCGGCAGGCTCGACGGCGCGGGCGCAACCGCAGGTGCCGGCGGCGGAGCGGGCGTCACCGGCGGCGCCGGCTTGCGCGCGCCACGCTGCGCCGCCGCGACGAGCGGCAGGGCCATGGCGGTCACGCAGGCGATGGTCGCAGCGACGCCTGCGCGGCGAGGAGTGGGGCACGTGCGAGCGTGGCGAGCACTCATGGGGTAGCGCCCGCGACGAGCCGCGGCGAGGTCACGATCGGTCGCACGCCGAGAACGTGCCGCATCCCGGCCGGCGGCGCCAGTGGCTGTCCCCGATCACGCTTGTCACGGCACCACCGCCGCGATACGAACCCCGGATGATTCGTACCCAGTTCCTCGGTCTCGGCTCGTACGTCCCGGATCGCGTCGTCAAGAACGACGAGATCCGCTACCTGAACGATCGCCACGTCAAGGGCGACACCGTCAACACCGAGACTGACGACGCCTGGATCCAGCAGCGGACCGGCATCAAGGAGCGGCGCTACGTCGCCGAGGGTACGTACACCAGCGACCTCGCGCTGGAGGCCTCGAAGCGCGCCATCGCCGACGCCGGCATCGAGGCGACGGAGATCGACTGCATCATCTTCGCGACGCTCTCGCCCGACATCCACTTCCCGGGCTCGGGCGTGTACCTGCAGCGCAAGCTCGGCATCGCCGAGAAGACGCACTGCCCGTGCTTCGACATCCGCCAGCAGTGCTCGGGCTTCGTCTACGGCCTGCAGATGGCGGACGCCTTCATCCGCACCGGTACGTACAAGCGCGTGCTGCTCGTCGGCGCCGAGGTCCACAGCCACTCGCTCGACTACACGACGCGCGGCCGCGACGTGATGGTGCTCTTCGGTGACGGCGCAGGCGCGGTCGTGCTCGGCCCGCAGGAGACCGACAACCCCAAGGACGGCATCATCTACACCAAGGCCAACTCGGACGGCACCGGCGCCGAGTACCTCTACCTCAAGGTCTACGACATCTCGAAGGCGCCGTACCTCTACTACGACCACACCAATCGCGAGGTCAACCAGCCGATGTACCCGCAGATGGACGGCAAGCGGGTCTACGTGCGCGCCGTGCGCGAGATGAACCTCGCCACGCAGAAGGCGCTCGCCGACACCGGCCTCACGTGGAACGACATCGACTGGTTCGTCCCGCACCAGGCCAACCTGCGCATCAACGAGCAGGTCGCGCAGCTGGCCCAGATCCCGCCGGAGAAGTGTCTCAACACGATCCAGTTCTACGGCAACACCACCGCCGCGACGGTGCCGCTCACGATCGACTACTGGCGCCAGCAGGGCAAGGTGAAGAAGGGCGACACCGTGCTGTCGACGGTGTTCGGCTCCGGCTTCACGTGGGGCGCCGCGATCTTCAAGGTCTGAGACCGGGCTCCGGCCCGGGCTACGGCCTGGGCTACGGACTGACCCGCACGAACAGCGGGTTGGTGAACGCGGGCATCGCTCCCTCGATCACCGGGTCGCCGCTCCCCATCGGGTCGGCGCGGACGACGTAGAAGGTGTCGGCGGCGGGCAAGGGCAGCGTGAGGTCGGCCGAGAACCGCACCGCCGCGGTCTCGGCCGTGTCGATGGTGCGCTCGTCGACGAGCTGCGCGCCGCGATAGATCTTCACGCGCGCGATGGGCTGCCACGGCGGCGCCTGCACGCGCACGCGCAGCACGACGCTGGCTTCGCCGCGCACGTCGGCGGTGTCGCCGGGGAGCGAGACGCCGCTCGCGGTGACGACACCGGCCGTCACGAACGCGCCGGTCCCGACGGTGACGTGGCGCGCGCGGATCGCGTCGACGATCAGGTCGGCCGTGATCGTCGACGGGTCATCCGCGCCGGCACCGACGTAGACGTACGTGCGCGCCTCGCCCGCGAACCCGCCCGCGTCGTGCGAGTCGCTCGAGCCGGTCGCCGCCGCGGAATGCCCGGCCGTCACCATGGCGAGGTAGTCGGCGAACACTTCCTCGAAGTCGCCGTCGGCGAGCGCGTTGGCGACCTCCATCGCATCGAAGCTCAGGTCGTCGAGATTCGCGGTCGCGGGCAGGCCGAGGTCCTCGGGATCGCGTCCCGCCATCAGCGTCGACGTGTCGAGATCGATCGCGTCGAAGAAGTTGTCGCTGCTCTGCCGCGGATGGTTGATCTGCACGATGCGCTCGCCGCCGGCGTGCAGCGCCGCGAAGATCTCGCCGGGCGCGCGGCCGAGCCAGCGCGGGCTGCCGGCACCGGTGCGCGCGGGATCGGGCGTGAGCGGGAACGCGTTCACGTGGCCCCACACCATGGACGTGGTCTCGCTGCCGGTGAGCGACGTCAGCCACGCACCGAGGCCGATCTCTTCGATCACCGGCGCGTAGTCGACGATGATGTCGTGATCGGTCGAGACCGGCACCTCGACGCCCTCGGCCGCCACCGCGCGCAGGCGATCGTCGACGGGCACGGTCGAGTCGGTCGACAGCTCGCTGTGCAGGTGCGTGTCGAGCGCGATCCAGCCGGCGGTGTCGAGCACGCGCGTGAGCGTGACCGGCAGGCTCGTCGTCTGCCCGTCGGTGATCTCCACGGCGCTGCCCACGAACGCGTCGTACTCGAGGCCGCGCGACACCGACACGCGCCACGTCCCCGGCGCGACCGGCACGCTCAGGTCGCCGCTCGCGCCCACGTACACGATCCGCTCGCCTCCCTCGAGCGAGCCGGTGCGCTCGATCAGGACGCGCGCCGGCACCGGTCGGTTGCCGTCGTCGCGCACGCTCACGGCGAGGGTGCCGGTCGCGCACGGCGCAACCGCGGCCGTCACCTCGCCGCCGGCCACGAGCGTCGCCGGCGTGTCGGTGCCGGCCATGCGGCCGACGCCCTCGCAGCGCACGGAGTACGCGCCGGGCGGCGCCGCGATGCGATAGCGACCGCTCGCGTCGGCGCGCGTCGTGGTGATCGGCGCCGTCGCGGTCGACAGCACGACGTCAGCGCCGGCGGGCGCCTGTCCGGTGACGACGCCGAGCTCGACGCCGCGCAGCTGCCAGCCGCGCTCGGTCACGCTCGCCACCGTGCCGTCGCCGATGATGAACCAGCGCCGAGCGCTCGACTCCGTCACGCTCGGGCCGAGCGCGATGCGGATGCCCCCGATCGCGATGAGCTGGGGATCCGGGAGCTCGTCGCCGTACACCAGGCCGTACGAGGTCGTCGTGCCGCCCGTCGCGATGATCTCGGCGGCGCCCTGCCCTTCGGTGAAGCCGCGCCGCAACAGCCACGCCGGCGCGCGTCCGCCCATGAACAGCGCGTCGTACACCTCGTGCGACGTGACCTCGGCGCCCGGCTGCGTGAACACGTGCGTCTCGAGCTCGACCTCGCTCGCGCCCGCGGCCAGCCGGTAGTGATGCTCGACGATGATGGGCGGCACCGGACGGTTCACCGCGGCCGTCACGAGATCGAGCGCCGCCGCCGGACCGCGCACGACCAGCTCGGCCGCGCCGTCATCGCCGGCCTCGGTGATGACGAGCTCGTCGAACGCGGCCGCCGTCAGATCGACGACCGGCGTCACCTCCTTCACGAGGTCCTCGCCGCCCACCGTGGCCGCGTCGACGATGCCGCCGCCCGACGAGCCGTGCAGGTAGTAGCCCTCACCGGCCGCGCGCACGATCACGCGCACGCGCGCGTTCTCGAGCACGAAGTCGCCGACGCGCCCGCTCGCGAGCCGCCCGGCGATCAGCTCGTCGGCGCAGGCGACCACCTTCGCGCGCGTGCCGGTCACGGGGCCGGGCGCGCAGCCGGTGATCACGGCGGGATCCGCGACGAGCGGCCGCGGTCCCTGCGGTCCGTCGTCGTCGCCGCCGCACCCCGCGCCGAGCGCGGCCGCGACCATGACTGCGGTCGTGACCAATCCTGCGAATACGAGCGAGCCGCTCACCATGCCGCGATGGTACCGCCGCCCGCGCCGCGCCTACTCCGACTTCGTCTGTCCCTGCGCCTGTCCCTGCGCCTGGCGCTGCGCCTGGCGTTGCTCGTAGCGGTGCTTGCGGCGCGCATGGTCCACCACCACCGTCCCCGCCATCGCGAGCGCCGTCACGACGCCGGCGCCGCGCACGGCCACCGCGCGGCTCGCCTCCGACGGATCGGCGACGAGCGCGATCCACGTCACGCCGGCGATGGCGATGACGAACGCCGTGCACCACGAGTGGTCGTCGTCGCGTTCGCCGGGATGGCTGTGGAAGGCACGCCGGCTCGCGACGAGCAGGCCGAGCAGCACGAGCGACATCACGAGCGCGGGCACGTCGGGCCCGGCGGCCAGCGCGATCACCGCGCGCGTCGCGAACAACGCCGTGGCCATCCACCACGAGCGTTCGCGTCGCAGGTGCAGTCCGCGCGCCACGATCAGCGTGGCGAACCCGATCGCGAACACGATCGCGTGCGCGGCGGCCCCGAGCCCGGCCAGCGGGCCGTGCACGCGCAGGCTGGCCGCGACCATCAAGAGCACGCCCGCCGCGAACGCGGTCACCGACATCGCCGACGCCACGGTCTCGCGCGGCCACGACTCGTGCGGCACGGGCCCGCTCCGGAGGACCTCGTAACCGACGAGCACGGCCGTACCGACGGCGACCGGCATCAGCGTGACGATCACGCGGCGGATGAGGAGCGCCGCAAGCACCGGCGGATGCGCGGCCGGCGGCACGAACTGCAGCACCACGGTCTCGAACACGCCCAGCCCTCCCGGCACCTGGCTGATCGATCCGACGATGCCGCCCAGGAAACACGCCGCCGCGGTCTCGCCGAAACCGAGCCCTGCCGCCTCGGGCAAGAGCATCCACACCAGCGCCGCGCTCACCACGAGATCGACGAGCGGCAGCGCGACCTGCGCCGCGAGCTCGCGCCCCGTCACGACCGGCAGCTCGAATTTGCGGATGCGCAGCGGACGCTCGCGCCGCGCGCTGGCGACGACGTACGCGATGACGATCGCGCCCGCCGCCGCGCCGATCAGCCTCGGCGCCGGGATGACGACGTCGAGCGCGACCAGCGGCGGGATGTCGACGAGCAGGAACACCGCCGCGCACGAGGCGGCGAGCCCGATGTAGTACATCGACTCGTTGTAGAGCGTGAGCCGCGTGACGTCGTCGCGCGAGAGGCCCCACGAGCCGTAGAGCCGCAGCCGCAGCGCGAAGCCGGTGATGGTCGCGAGCCCGAGCGTCGAGAGCGATCGGCTGACGAGCGACGCGAGCACCACGCGCCCGCGCGCCAGATCGTCGCGACCCGCGAACGCGACGGCGAGGAGCTCGCGCGCCGCGAAGAACCCGTGCTGCGCGACGAGGAGCCCGCACGCCGCGAACATCGCCGTCCACGGCGTGCGCTCGTAGGCCGCGACGATCGCGTCCTGGTCGAACGTCCCCACGAGCCGGCGCAGCCCGCCGATCATCACGGCGAACATCACGACCGTGATGGCCGGCTTGATCAGCCGCTTGGGGCTCCAGGGCGCGGCCGGAGCGGGGGCCGGTGCCGCTGCCGGTGACAGGCTCGGTGACGGTTGGCTCACCCGGCACCGACCGTATCATTGTTGATTCATCGGGCCCGCGTTGCCAAACGCAACGCGCGACGAGCCGCGCTCGCGCCAACCGCCGAGAACGATTCACCGGACACCGGGCGCGCGCCCGGCACCGGGGTTGCTCCTCCGCGACCATCGATGCGCACCGCAGTTTCCGTCCTCGCCACCCTCGGGCTCGCCGTCACGCTCGGGCTCGCCGGCGCCTGTCAGCCGCCGCGCCCCGACGACAACGGGCCCGACGGCGGCGGCAACGGCGACGGCGGAAGCGACACCGACGGCGGCAACGACGTCGTCCCGGTGCGCCCGTGCGGTGCGCACATCGCGTATCGCCCCACCGGCCTGCACGACGCCATCGAGGTCGCCGGCGCCTGGGACTGGAGCGCGCGCACGCCGCTCGCGGACGCCGACGGCGACGGCGTCTTCACCGCCGACGTCGACGTCGGGCCCGGCGTGTGGCCGTACAAGATCGTCGTCACGCGCCCCGGCGGCGCCGTCGACTGGCTCCTCGACACCGGCAACCCGTACCGCGCGTACGACGGCGGCGTCGAGAACTCGGGCGCGCGCGTCGCCGACTGCACGGTGCCGCTGCTCGAGGTCGCGTCGCACGTGACGACGAGCTCGGGCGCCGAGACGCACTTCCGCCTCTCGCGCGCGTCCGGCGGCGCGGACGTGACCACCGCGAGCAGCGAGGTCTGGTTCGAGGGCAGCCAGCTCCCGCTCGCGGCGACGCCGACCGTCACCGGCGCCGACGTCGCGGTCGCGCTCGCGGGCCTCTCCGCCGGCAAGTACACGCTCCTGGTCACCGCGACGGACTCCGCCGGCGCGACGTCGGCCCCGGTGCGGGTACCGTTCTGGATCGAGACCGAGGCCTTCGACTGGCGCGACGCGCTCATCTACATGGTGATGACCGATCGCTTCCGCGACGGCGACGCGTCGAACAACCCGGCCGCCGCGCCGGGCGCCGAGGCCGCCGCCGACTTCCACGGGGGCGATCTACGCGGCGTGACCATCGCCATCAACGACGGCACGTTCGACGCGCTCGGCGTGCGCGCGCTCTGGCTCTCGCCGTTCGTGGAGAACACCACCGACGTCGAGCAGGAGAACGGCCACGGCGTCACCGCGTACCACGGCTACTGGCCGACGCGCGCGCGCGCGGTCGATCCGCGCCTCGGCACCGCCGCCGACCTCGACGCGCTCGTCACGGCCGCGCACCGCCACGGCATCCGCGTGCTCATGGACTACGTCATCAACCACGTGCACGTCGATCACGAGTATTACGCCGCGCACCCCTCGTGGTTCCGCGTCGGCTGCACCTGCGGCGAGACCAGCTGCGGCTGGACCGAGCACCGCCTCGACTGCTCGTTCCACGACTACATGCCCGACGTCGACTGGACCAACCGCGAGGCCGGCGAGCAGATGATCGCCGACGCGATGTGGTGGCTCGAGCGCTTCGACCTCGACGGCCTGCGCGTCGACGCGGTGAAGCACGTCGAGGACGCCGCCATCGGCAACCTCGCCACGCGCATCAACGAGTCGTTCGAGCGCGGCGGCACCGAGTACTTCCTCCTCGGCGAGACCGCGATGGGCTGGGCCGGCGACGACGTCGCCGCCAACCTGCCCGAGTACGAGACCATCTCGCGCTACGTGGGCGAGAACGCGCTCTCGGGGCAGTTCGACTTCGTGCTCTATCACGCCAGCGCGTACCGCGTGTGGGCCGACGACGCGCGCGGCATGTTGCACCTCGACTACTGGACGCGGCAGAGCCTCGCGCACTACCCGGTCGACGCGGTGATGACGCCGTTCGTGGGCAGCCACGACAGCGAGCGGCTGGTGTCGCTCGCCGACCTTGGCTCGGGCTCGGCGCTCGTGCACCACAAGTGGGAGAGCCAGGGCCTGCCGCCCGCGCCCACCGACGACGAACCGTACCAGCGCGCGAGCATCGCGCTCACGTGGATGCTGACCGTCCCGGGCGCGCCGCTCCTCTACTACGGCGACGAGTACGGCGAGCACGGCGGCGCCGACCCCGACAACCGTCACATGTGGCGCGCGCCCGCGCAGCGCGACGCGCGGCAGGCCGCGATGGCGACGCGCATCGCACGCGCCGGCTCCCTGCGCCGCGAGCTCACCCCGCTGCGCCGAGGCCGCTACGTGCCGCTCACGGTCACCGAGGACGTGCTCACGTTCGCGCGCGTGCTCGGCAACCAGGCCGTCGTCGTCGCGATCAACCGCGCCGGCACGGCGCGCACGGTCGACGTCGATCTCGGCGCGATCACCGGCGTGACCTTCGGCGCCGCGCTCACCGATCGCCTCGACGTCGGCGGCCGCACCATCGCCGTGAGCGGCGGCCACGTCTCGCTCGAGCTCGGCGCGCGCAGCGCGATGATCCTCGCGCCCTAGAGCGAGCGATCAGCGAGCGGTCTAGCGCCACGTTCAGCGCTTCAGTCGCCGCTGCAGCTTGCCGAGGAACTGATCGAGCTCCTCGACGCGCAGCACCGCGCACATGATGGCGTAGACCGCGGCGCCGACGGTGACCGGGATCATCGCGTCGGCGCAGCGCGCCGCGAACGAGGTGTGCCCAAGCTGTCCGTCCATCACGTACGCCACGCCCCACGTCGCCCCGCCCATCACGGCCGCCGCCACGCCGATGCGCAGTAAGTACATCAGCAGGGCGCCGTGCGGGATGGGCGCGATGCGCCGATGGAAGCCGACGTAGAGGATGGCGCAGTTGACGACCGCCGAGAGCGCGGTGCCGAGCGCGAGGATCTTGTAGCCGTAGATGGGGTGGAGGAAGTAGTTGAGGATCACGTTGGCCGCCACCGCGGAGATCGAGGCGACCACGGCGATGCGCGTGAGCTTCACCGCGTAGAATGCGGGCGCGAGCACCTTCACGGCGGCGTAGGCGACGAGGCCGACGACGTAGAGGTCGAGCGCGCGTGTCGTGGCGTCGGTGTCCCAGTAGTGGAAGTTCCCGCGCTGGTAGATGAGGCGGATGATCGGCTCGCCGAGCACGATGAGCCCGACCGTCGCCGGCACGCACAGGAACGCGACCAGGCGCAGGCCCTCGACGAGGTGCCGCGACAGCGCCGCACGATCGTCGTCGACGGCGGCGTCGGCGAAGCGCGTGGTGGAGACCGTCGCGATCGCCACGCCGAAGACGCCGATCGGCAGCTGCAGGAACCGGAACGCGTAGTTGAGCCACGACACCGCGCCCTGCTCGCTCGACGCGAACGACGTGTTGACGAAGACGTTCACCTGCACCGCCGCCACACTCACGATCGCGGGCGCCATCACCATCGCGACCTGGCGCACCGACGGATCGCGCAGCGCGAGGTCGAAGCGCAGCGACGGCCGCCATCCGGAGCGCCACAGGGCGGGCAGCTGGATGCCGAGCTGCGCCATGCCGGCGACGAGCGTGCCGATGGCCCAGCCGACCGCGACGTGCCGGCCCTCGACGCCGGCGAGCGCGAGCCCGATGCCGATGATGATCGTCACCACGTTGAACATCGCCGGCGCGAGCGCGGGCGGTCCGTAACGCTCCTGCGAGTTGAGCATACCCATCGCGACCGCGGCCAGGGTCACGAGCAGGAGGAACGGCATCATGATGCGCGTCAGCTCGACGGCGAGCGCGAACTTGCCGCCGACCTCGTCGAACTTCTTCGCCATGAGCACGAGGATCTCGGGCGCGAAGAACACGCCGAACCCGACGAAGAGCCCGACGACGACCATCAGGTTGCCGGCGACGGTGTTGCCGAGCTTGTATGCGCCTTCCTTGCCGTGGTCGCGCAGCTCCTTCTTGAATGCCGGCACGAAGGCCTGCGAGAGCGCGCCCTCGGCGAAGAGGTCGCGCAGCAGGTTGGGGATGCGGAACGCCGCGATGAAGGCGTCGGCCATCGCGGTCGCGCCGAGGAGCGCCGCGAACAGCTGCTCGCGCACGAGGCCGAGCACGCGCGAAAGCATGGTCGCCAGCGAGATGAGCCCGGCGGTACGTCCTAACCCTTTAGCTGCCATCGCTACGACTCATTCAATCGGGCTGCTCAAGGCGAAGCGTCGGCGAGGCGCGCGCGCACGTCGGCGGCCACGCGTGCGACGGCGGCGCGCACGGGGCGCGGCGCGACCTGGCGCAACACCACCAGCGCGCGCACCGACCTGGGATCGCGATCGGCGGCGAGACAGCGGGCCGCGTCGAGCAACGCGCCACCGCTTCGGCCGTCGTCGGGAGGCGTCGCCACCGCGGCGCGCAGCGCCTCGAGCCCCGGCTCGCCGAGCGCGGAGAGCACGGCGGCCGCGTCCTCGGGCACGGCGGCGCACAGGGCCTGCGCGGCCGCGAGCTTCACGCCGGGGTCGGTATCGACGGAGATGCGGGTGACGAGCGCGGCGCGCACCTCGACCGGCGCCGGCACCGGCACGAGCTCGAGCGCGGCCCGGCGCAGCTGCGGATCCGCGTCCGCGCTCGCGACCACGAGCGCGGACGTGTCGCCCACCACGTCGTCGGCGGTCGCGGCGCGTGCGCGATTCACCCGCGTGGCGACCTCGAGCGCGTGCACGCGCACGTCGCTCCAGCGATCGGCGCGCTCCGCGAGCGCTTGCCAGTCGTCCCCGATCGCCGCCAGCCGCTCGTCGGAGACGTCGTCGAGAATCGCCGCGTCGCCGTCGAGCGCGCGCGAGATGCGGGCCGCCGCGCGCGCCGCCGGGCCCGCCGTCGCGCGGTCCCAGTCGCCCGCCAGCACCGCGAGCGGCTCGAGCAGCGCCCACGCATCCGGCGCGGCCTCGGCCGCGACGATCGCGCCCTGCACCGTCGCCCGATCGGTCGAGCGCAGCGCCCCCACCAGCTCCTGCCCGTCGGCACCCGCGCGGCGCAGCCCGGCGATGTCCCCGGCCTGGTACGTCACGCCGAGGTCGGCGCGCGCGATCGTGCTCACGAGCAGCACGGCAACGACGGAGGGGACACGCACCCGCGTCATCTAGCGCCAGCGCGGGATCGACTGCACATATTCCGCAGTCTTTCCGGCCAGAAAAATTGACAGGGTGTGTGGACGTTCAGTACGGTCTATCTGTTCAGGTAACCGCGGGGGTCCGACATGGCCGACATGCTCACCGAGCGTCAGCAGCAAATACTCGATTTCATTACCGGTTCGATCAACGAGCGTGGGTTTCCGCCCACGTTGCGCGAGATCGGCGAGCACTTCGGCATCAAGTCGACCAACGGGGTCAACGATCACCTGAAGGCGCTCGAGAAGAAGGGGCACCTCCGCCGGGAGGACCTCAAATCGCGCGCGATGCGGCCAGTCGTGCTCGACAACGTGGTCTCGCTCGCGGAACGCCGCATGCGCGCCGGGTTCCCGCCTCCGGGCCCGACCGGCACGGGCAGCGGCCCGATCGACGTCTCGAACGTGGCGGCGATGCCTGCGGTCTCCGATGACGACCTCATCGAGATCGACATCATCGGCCGCGTCGCCGCCGGTCAGCCCATCCTCGCCGTCGAGAACGTCGAGGACACCGTGCGCATCGACCGCGTCCTGGTCGGCGGTCACCGCGAGGTGTTCGGCCTGCGCATCGTCGGCGAGTCGATGATCGAGGACGGCATCCTCGACGGAGACTACGTGTTCGTGAAGAAGACGCCGACCGCGCGCCCGGGCGACATCGTCGTCGCCATGATCGAGGGCGAAGCGACGGTGAAGCGCTACTTCCCGGAAGGCGACCGCATCCGGTTCCAGCCCGCGAACTCCAACATGTCGCCCATCTACGTGCGCAAGGCGGAGTTCCGGTCGGTCGACATCATCGGGATCGTGGTCGGCGTTTATCGGAAGATGTGACCGCGCCGAGGCGCACGGTATGGCGCACGATCCGAAGCAACGGATCGCGCCGATCCGGGGTCAAAAAACGGTCGATGTGCGTCTGCCGTATCCTCCGTAAGCGCGCGACCTTGCGGCGAGACGCGCCTCCTGCAGCCCTGCTAGCGGCTGCGACTGATGGCACCACCCCAGGGCGCGTTGGCATGTCAGACTGAGCCGTGGTGCGCCCCCGTCGCTATCGTCAGCGCTGGCTATTCGTGCCAGCGCTCGCCGCCGCGGTGGTCCTCGAGGCTAGTGCCGCGCTCGCGTATTACGTGCTGCGCCCGGCGCCGCCGCCCGAGCCGTGGACGCTCACCATCGCCATCTCCGGCGAGGGCACGGGCGCCGTCAACGTGAACCTCGTCGGGGTCGGCACGGTCATCGCCAAGTGCAACAAGCCGGGCGAGGACCCCGTCACGTGCGACGTGCCGGTGCCGGTCAACAGCTGGACCGGGCTCTCCGCGATCCGCGGCGACAAGATGACGTTCGAGGGCTGGGCCGGCATCGAGCCGCACGCCGAGGACGTGCTCTCGGGCGAGCTCATGATGTTCCGCGATCGCGCGCTCGTCGCGCGCTTCGGCAAGATGCCCGAAGAGGTCGAGGTCGCGCTCGAGACGCCGCCCGATCTGAAGAAGGTCGAGTTCGCCCAGCCGCCCAAGCCTGAAGATCCGTTCGAGGCCGAGAAGCTCGAGGAGCAGGCCGTCGAGCTCGCGATGGTGAAGGTGCCGCCGCCGCCGCCCGAAGCGCAGCTGCAGCCACCGCCGCCTCCCCCACCGCCGCCCGAGCAGGCCGCGCAGCCGCCGGCGCCTCCTCCGCCGCCGCCGATGCAGAACATGCGCATGGTCGAGGTCCAGGACGAGAACGAGGTCGAGGAAGCGCCCGACGACGCCACGCACCTCTCCGACAAGAACCGCGACACCGCCGACGAGACGGCGGCGACCGAGACCAACCTCGAGAAGGAGATGAAGGGCGAGACGCCGCCGTCGGTGAAGTCCGACGACACGACGAGCCCGGACATCGGCGGTCCCGAGGACAAGATCGCGCAGCTCGAGGAGAACACCTCGGAGTGGAACGAGGTCGATCGCACGAGCGATCACAGCGGCGAGTCCGACGACGCCAAGGGTCAGGTCGAAGGCGAGACCGGCGACGACGGCGAGGAAGGCACGGGCGGCGACAAGGAGCCCGGGCTCATGGCGATGCGTGGCATCGACGGGCGCGGCCGCCTCCTCGACGAGAAGATCGGCGACGGCAAGAAGACCGGCAGGAAGGGCGCCGCCGGTCTGCACAAGAAGCTCGACCTCGACGACTACGAGCGCATCGTGGGCAAGGACGTCGCCGAGAAGGAGCGCGTCGTCGCGCGCGCGAAGATGACGGCGAAGAAGGGGCGCTGGGAGCGCAAGATGGACGCGATCAAGAGCTCGCTCGAAAACTTCACCCCCGACGTTCGCCCCGGCAACCAGACCGCGCTCAAGACCCGCAAGCATCCGTTCGCCGTCTACGTCGCGCGCATGCACCGCCGCATTCACGAGCTGTGGGGCTTCGGCTTCCTCGCCGACCTGGACGGCAAGTCGTCGTCGCACGAGCTGAACGACTTCGAGCTGGTCACGGTGATCGAGCTCGCCGTGAATCCCGACGGCACCGTGCACAAGACGACGATCGCCAAGACGTCGGGCAAGCTGACGTTCGACGTCGCCGCGATCGACACCGTGCTCTCGGCGGCGCCTTACGAGGAGACGCCCGAGGCCATCCGCTCCGTCGACGGCCGCGTGTACCTGCGCTGGGGCTTCTATCGCAACTGGCGCCAGTGCGGCACGTTCAACGTCGAGCCGTACATCCTCACCGACATCCCGGGCGGCGCCGAGCCGCTCGACGACGGGGCCGCGCTGGTCGGCGCGATCAAGCCGCAGCGCGGGAAGACGCCCGTGACGCCCGCGCCATCCTCCGGCGCGGATCCCACGCCCAAGCCGCCGCCGGTCTCGAACAACCGCCAGGCGAGCTACACCGCCAACATGTGGGTCGCCGGATTCACGTCGGGCTCGACGGCGCGCATGATGCGCGTGTCGACGTTGCCGCTGAAGGCGGGCGGTCAGGTCGCCGCCGCGACGCAGAAGGACCTCGAAGGCGTCTACGAAGGCCTGCTCGTCGAGAGCGGCCCGATGAAGGACTGGAAGCTGCTCTCGCCCGGCGAGTTCACCGCGAAGACCGGCATCCCCGCGCAGGTCGAAGACGGCGCGATGGTCCTCATGCTCGTCACGGGGAAGGAGAAGTTCGGCGTGGTGCTCACGCCGACTCGCTCCGGCGAATACCGCGCGACCGAGATCCTTCGCTAGCCGGCGCCGAAAACAGCGAAGGGCCAACACGTCCCCCCGGATCGTGGTGGCCCTCCAACCCCTACACCTTCCCTGGATGAATGGGCGCGCCGCTGACGGTCCCCCCCGGCACCGTCGGCAGCGCGCTTGGAATCGCTAGCTCGCCGGCGGCTTCTGAACCCCCGACGCGAACAGGCCCTTGGGCCCCGCGTTCTCCGTGTACTCCACCTCTTGCCCCTGCGTCAGGGTGCGGAACCCCTCCCCCGTGATCGACGAGTAGTGGACGAACACGTCCCTGCCGTCCTCAGCCCGGGAGATGAATCCGTAGCCTTTCGCGTCGTTGAACCATTTTACAGTACCCAGCGCCATCGTTACTCCTCCATGCCTCACGGCCCACTGCAGGACCGCCATCTCTCTTCAAACATGGGCCCGCGGTCGCATCAATCGTGTGACCTCCGAATTCAGCCACGCGCTGGAATTGTTCCATCGTGCTGAACGCCGACGAGGATCGTCGCAGGATCGCCCTGTGACCGACACTACCGAGCGTTCATGCGGTCTGTCCGGCTACCCGTACGGACGCAGCACCCGGACGCAGCAGCCGGATAGTTAACCGAGACAGTTAACCGAAGGATGCGCCGCGAGTGTCGCGACCGCGGTCAGTGAACGGGGCGCCAGCGCACGGCGCCGACACCGTCAGCGAGCGACAGCTCGTCGCCTGCCTGCAGGCGATGCACGCGAACTCCGGTTCCGCCGCTGGCCACGCCGTTGGTAGACGCCGTGTCGATCGCCCAGAGATCATCACCGATGCGCACCACGAGCAGGTGCACGCGGGAGATCTTCTCGAGCGAGAGGGACGTCGCGCCGGCGGTGTCGCAGCGGCTGTAGCGACCGAGCAGCAGACCGCGGTCGGCGCCGCCGATGCCGACGCGCACCGCATCGTTGCCGAGGCGCGACTGCACCTCGAGCGTGCCGAGCAGCTCGTCATCGCCGATGTCATCGATGCGCGCGCGCGACGGACCACTCACGCTCGTGACACGCGTGATCACCGATGAGCGACGATCCTTGAACGACCCCGGCACCTCGGGATCCTCGACCTTGCTGCCCTCGGCCCACTGATCGCGTCCCGCGTTGCGCGCGTGCCGGCCGCGGCGCCAGCGATCGGGCTCCGCGTCGCGTTCGTCGCTGTAGAGACGTTGCGGCAACGCGGCGATGGCGCCCTTGGGATCCTCGGGCCACGCGTCCGCGGCGCCCGTCGGAAAACAGTAGAGCGCGTAGCGTCCGATGAAGACGAACGCGGGTCCCTCGACGGTCGCGGCCTCGAGCTGACGCCCCCCCTCGTCGCGGAAACCACCCGACGTGCGCAGATCGATCAGGCGATAGCGCACGTCCCAGCCCGGGCTCGCCGCGGCGGGTCCGTCCCACGTGATCATCGGATCGACGAGGACGACGAGATGACGTAGCGAGAGCGCGCCGTCACCTTCGAGGAACAGATCACACTGACCGTGACGCCCGACGATGCCGGCGTTCACCTGACCAGGCTTCGCGGCGATGCACATCGAACCGGCGACGCGCACGCGCTGCATGTCGACGGCGACGACCGCGACGCCGGGCGCGCCGAGGCTCGTGATCACCGCGCGCACGTCGCGCCACACGTGAGCCAGGACGTCGATCGCGCCCTTCGGCGCGGTGATCACCGCGGGTTTGCCCACCATCACGGCGGTCCGCAGGTTCCTGGCGACACCGCGATCCTGTCCCTCCTGGAGATGGATGACGCGGGTCTTCACTGGATCAGCTTACCTCGGAGCCATATCGGCGCCTACTCTTGTCCGAACCAGGTGAAGAAGGTTGCCATGCGCGACCGCTGTGGTGGGGGCATGTATTCGAAGTTCCGCCCCCGGTCGATGATCTCCCAGAAGTCCTTCGACTCCACGCGTTCGAGCTGCTCGCGGATCGCCATGAGGCGCTCGGCCGGCTCCTCGCGCATGTCGTCGGCGATGCGGCGGGCGCGGTCCTCGGCGCCGGCCAGCAGGTAATAGCAGGCAAGCTTTACCTGGGCCTTCCGGATGCCGATGAGCCCATGCTCCTGCTTCTTGGCGCGCAGGGGCTGGTCGAGCTCGAGGAACTGGGTGAGAAGCGCCTCGTCGTGCTCGTTGTGGTGATGGGCGAGCTCGCACAGGGCCCCGACGTCGTAGGCCACGGTCTCGGTCACGAACCCCAGCTGCATGTCGTAGCTTGTGCGCCCGTAGTAGATCATGTGGCCCACGGCCCCCGACGCGATGTCGTCGCGGCCGGCCTTCACCATCGCCTCGACCAGGAGGCGGTACTGGTTGAGGACGTTGTAGGCGGTGCGCACGGCCTTGGCGTTGAGGGTCGCGCGCAGGTACGAGTTCATGAAGCGGAAGACCAGGTTCACGACCTCGTCGTCCTTGCGCGCGAGCGCGGCCTCGCCGATGTAGCGCGTGTCGATCGCGATCAGATAGTTGATGTCGGGCATCGTGCCCTGCGCCTGCGCCTCGTTGTAGATGCCGAGGTACTGGCGCATGATCTTCCACTCGAACCACGTGCGGAGCTTCTCGAGATCGTCGAGCGACTCGGGATCCATCGCGACGAAGTCCGGGTTGTCGCGGATGCCGGGGCCGATCGCGAACCACGCGTCGGGCGCGCGCGGCTTGGCCGCGAGGTATCCGACGACGAAGTCCTTGATGGCGTCGACGGCGCGGCTCGCGATGATCTTGTCCTTGCCGCTGATCGAGTTCGACGTGATGTCCGTGAGCTCCTCCATCGCGGCGAGGACACCGGGCTGCGCGGCGACGGCGTCGGCCGACGGGCTCGACACCGCCTCGACCACGGCGTCGACGGCCTGCGCGCGGATGCGCGCGACGATGCTCTGCGGCTCGAGGAAGCGGAAGACGTAGACGAAGTACGGCAGCATCACGACCAGGCCGAAGGTCGTGAACACCAGCATGGCGAAGATGCCGGCACGCGGAACGAAGTCGCCCTGCACCGCCATCGAGAGCCACACGCCGGTGACGCAGGCGATGACGAAGTAGGCCATCACGGCGACGTTCACCCGGTCGCGGAGGAACATCGCGGCGACGCCGGTGTACCGCTCGCTCGAGAGCTGCACGATGATCGAGACGACGGTGATGACGATACCGAGCACCGCCGCCGTCAGGCCCGCGAGGGCCGGCAGCGCGTCGGTGATCATCCCTCCGTCGAAGTTGAGATAGTCGCCGCCCCCGCCGCGGACGTCATCGATGAGGTAGAAGCCCAGGAAGATCGCGAGCGAGATGCCGGCCAGGACGGCGACCGGCGCGACCCATAGACGACGCGTGGCGCTGTTCAACGCGCCGAGGATATCAGTTGACGAGCGCGGTCGGGACCGATCCGGGCGTCAGCGCGGTGTAGGCGCTCGAGTCCCACGTCGTCTGCGTCTGCTCGCTGGTCTCGTCCTGTCCGAGCACGCCGTTGCCGGCGCCGGTCTGCGCCTCGGTGCCCGCGGTCTCGAGGGCCACGCGCTTGGTGGAGAGCGCGGAGCCCGGCGCGGGGCTCTGGCCGGTGATGGTCATCGCGTCGGTCACGTACGCGGCGCCGCTAGAGTCGGCGTCAGGGCCATCGATGGTGACGCCGCTCTTGTTGACGAGCGCGTTGGCGGCGCTCGGCATGCCGGCGAGCATCACGTCGACGTCGGTCACGCGATCGCTCGTGCCGTCCCAGTAGAAGAGGACCACCGGCTCGCCGGTGTTGGTGAGCGTCGAGGCCGAGCCGCCGACCAGCTCCATGGTGGCGCTGCCGATCGAGTAGGTCGGCGCCGTGCCGGTCGCGGTCGTGAAGTTGGCGGTCGTGTCGAGCGCGACGACGACCACGCCATGCGCCGGGATCGTCGCGCCGGACGGGAAGCGCGCGATGAAGTCGCTGGCCTCGACGGTCTGGCTCCCGCCGGGGAGGCGGAAGTACGTGGGCACGTCGCTCAGGTAGAAGTTGCGAAGCGCGACCGGGGCCGAGGTCGGGTTGTAGAGCTCGATCATCTCGCTCGAGTTGGGCGCGAGCGCGACCTCGGAGAGGAGGAGCGGCGCGACCATCGCCGGCGGGGCGTCGGGCGCGGGCGCGTCGGTCGGGACCGAAGCCGCGTCGGTGGTGCCGGCGGCGGCGTCGACCGCGGGCGCGGCGTCGACCGTGACATCGTCGTCATCGTCGCCTTCGGGGCGGTAGCGACCCGAGGCGCACGCGGCGAGGAGGAGGAGGAAGGTGGCGGCGGGGGCTTTCACGGCGCGCGTGGTATACACGAGCGCCTTCCAAAAGAAACCGAAACCTCCGGAGTCGACCCGTGACGAAAGACGCGATGGACGAGCGGCGCAGCGCGCTCGAGGACGAGTTCTTCCACAAGCAGGACCAGGCCAAGCTCGAGGCGATGAAGGGCAAGCTCGACGCCCAGACCGCCAAGGAGGAGCTGCGCAAAGTGTCCGGAATGACGGACGATGCCGTGCTGGACAAGCTGGTGTCGCTCGGTCTCACGGCCAAGACCGTGGCAGCCCTGTCGCTGGTTCCCCTCATTGCCGTGGCGTGGGCCGACGGCTCGATCCAGGACAACGAGCGCGACGCGATCCTCCACGGCGCCGCCGGCAAGGGCCTGGAGAAGGGAACGCCCGGCTTCAACCTGCTCGAGAGCTGGCTGTCGAAGAAGCCCGATGACGGCCTCTTCCTGGCGTGGGAGCTCTACATCAAGTCGCTCGCGTCCCAGCTCAACGAGGAGCAGACGCGCCTGCTGATGAAGCAGATCCTCAACTTCTCCAGCCTGATCGCGGGCTCGGCCGGTGGCTTCCTCGGCATCGGCAAGGTCGCGGCGAGCGAGGAGCAGGTGCTGAAGCGCATCGAAGCGGCGTTCGGCAAGTAGGCGCACCGTGGAGCTGCGCTTCCTCGGCCGCACCGGCGTGAAGGTGTCGCGGCTCGCGTTCGGGTGCATGTCGTTCGGCGGTGACGCCGACGCCGACACCTCCGCGGCGCTCTACGGCGCGGCGCGCGACGGCGGGATCAACTTCTTCGACACCGCCGACGTCTACAACGAGGGCCGCTCCGAGGAGATCCTCGGGCGGCTGTCGGCGGGACACGTCGACGAGATCGTGGTTGCGACCAAGGCGTACTTCCCGATGGGGAAGGACGCGAACGCGCGCGGATCGTCGCGGTACCACCTCGTGCGCGCGTGCGAGGCCAGCCTGCGGCGCCTCGGACGCGAGCGGGTCGACATCTTCTATCTGCACCGCTTCGACGACGCGACCGACGTGGGTGAGACCCTGCGTGCCGTCGAGGATCTGGTGCGGAGCGGGAAGATCCTTTACCCGGCGTGCTCGAACTTCGCGGCGTGGCAGGTGGCGCACGCGCTCGGCATCGCCGCGAAGGAAGGCTTCGCGCCGATCGTCGCGGTGCAGCCCATGTACAACCTGCTCAAGCGGCAGGCCGAGGTCGAGCTGTTGCCGATGGCGCAGACGCTGGGCGTCGGCATGTTCACGTACTCGCCGACGGCCGGCGGCCTGCTGACCGGCAAGTGGGGCACGACCAAGCGTCCGGAAAGCGGACGCATGACGAACAACGCGATGTACCAGACGCGCTACGCCGACCCCGCGCACCTGGTGGCGGCGGATGGGCTGTGCGCGATCGCGGGCGAGCTCGGCGTGCATCCGGCGGCCCTGGCCACGTCGTGGGTGGCCGCGCATCCCGGCGTGACGTCGGTGCTGCTCGGCGCGCGCGACCCCCGCCAGCTCGGCGAGCTGCTCGGCGCCGAGGCGATCGCGATGACGCCGGAGCTGCGCGCGCGCGTGGGTGCGCTGACACCGGAGCCGCCGCCGGCGACCGACCGCAACGAAGAGAAGAGCGCCAACAACTACGGCAACCGGTAGCCGCGTGCGCTCCGTCCGCGAGGAACGACCGAGCGCCAGTCGCAACGCGTGGTGACCGTCGCGCGCGGCTACAGCGATCCGGCGCGCGTCGCGGCGCGGGCCGCAGCGCTCGGCGCGCGCACGATCGGCCGATCGGTCGACGGCCGGCCGCTGCTCGCGATCGAGCTCGGCCGCGGCGACCGCGTCTCGCTCGTGCTCGGGGGCATCCACCCGATCGAGTGGATCGGCGTCGAGGTCGCGCTCGCGCTGGCCGAACGCATCGCGGCCGCGCCCCCGGCCGATCGCCGCGTCGTGATCGTGCCGGTCATCAACGTCGATGGTCACGCGCAGGTCGGTGAGGACGTGGCCGCCGGCCGCCGCCGCTATCACCGCACCAACCGCCGTGGCGTCGACCTCAATCGGAACTTCCCCATCGGGCACCTCGCGGCCGGCGCGCGCAAGGCCGGCGTCGCGGCGTGGAGCGAGCCCGAGACCGCGGCCATCGCCGCGCTGGCCGCGGGCGTGCCGATCGATCGCGCGGTGGCGCTGCACGCGTTCGGGCGGATGATCCTCCTGCCGTGGGCGCACCGCGGCGCGACCTCGCCGCAGCATCGCGAGCTCGTCGCGCACGCGCGCGCGATCGCCGGCCAGCTGTCGCAGCGCGCCGGCCGCTACCGGGTGCTCCATACCGGTCGATGGCCGCTGTTCCGCCCCGGCGGCCTCGAGCTCGACTGGCTCACCGCGCGCGGCGCGCTCACGATGCTCGTCGAGTGCGGCCGCGGCGGCCTCTCGTGGCGCGAGCCCTCGACGTGGATCGAGCCGTTCCGCTGGTACAATCCGGCAAATCCCGAGGCCGAGGTCGACGCGCTGGCGACGGCGCTCGAATCATTCGTCCGCGGCGGCACGCCCGGGGCCTGATAGATTCGGCGCGTTGAGCGACGCGCCGCTTCGAACCTCGATCGCCGACGAGCTCGGCTCGCTGGCCAGCAAGTTCGCCTCGCCACGCGCGACCCACGAGCTGCCGGGCGGCACGACGATCGCCAGTCACTTCGTGATCGAGACGGCGCTCGGCCGCGGCGGCATGGGCGTCGTGTATCGCGCGCACGACCGGCGGCTCGATCGCCGGGTGGCGATCAAGCTGGGCCTGCGCGGCGCCGACCTGGCGCGCGCGCGGCGCGAAGCGGTGGCGCTGGCTCGCCTCGCGCATCCCAACGTGGTCACGATCCACGAGATCGGCGAGCACGAGGGCGTGCCGTTCGTCGCGATGGAGCTGTGCGAGGGTGGCACCGTGCGCGCCTGGGTGCGCGCCGCGCCGCGCACGTGGCGCGAGATCGTCGCGGTCTATCTCGACGCCGCGCGCGGTCTTGCCGCCGCGCACGCCGCGGGGCTGGTCCACCGCGACGTCAAGCCCGACAACATCCTGCTCGGCACCGACGGCCGGGCGCGCATCGCCGACTTCGGCCTCGCGCGCGGCGCGGCCGGTCTCGTCGGCGGCAAAGGCGTGGCCGATTCGTTGGTGGCGACCGCGCCCACGGTCGACGCGTCCCCGACCTCGGTCCACGTCATCGACGTCGACGCAGCCACGGTGGCGCCGAGCACGCCGGTCTCGCCGAGCGATCCCGATTCTCCGCTGACCGCCGACGGTGCGATCGTCGGCACGCCCCGCTACATGGCTCCCGAGCAGCAGGACGGGCGGCCGCTCGACGCGCGCACCGACGAGTACGCCTTCTGCGTCGCGCTCCGCGAGGCGCTGGGCACCACCGCGCCACGCCGCGTCCTCGCGGTCGTCGAGCGCGGCGCGGCCGCGGAGCCGGACGCGCGCTTCCCGACCATGGACGCGCTGATCGCCGCCCTCGTGCGTGCGTCGCGCCGGCCGCGATGGTGGATCGCACCGGCGGCCGTGGCGATGGTGGCCGCGCTGGCGGCGACCTGGTGGATCGCGCGCGACCCGGCCCTGCCCGCGGGCTGCGAGTCAGCGGACGCTCGGCTGCGCGGCGTGTGGGATCCCGCGACCCGCGCCGCGATCGTGGCGCGCGGCGCGATGCTGCAGCCGTTCGTCGAGGCCATCGACGCGCGCGTGAAGACGTGGAAGGAGCTCCGCGGAGCAACCTGCCGCGACGTGCGGCGCGGCGGCGAGACGGCGGCCGCAGGTTTTGGCCGGCTCCAGTGTCTCGACCAGCGACTCGCCGACCTCGGCGTGCTGGTCGGGTACGTGCAGCGCGCGACGGACGCGCGGCGCGTCGACGAGCTGTCGGGGATGCTGCCGTCGGTGGACGTGTGCCGTGACCTGCGCGACCTCGCGTGGCGTGCGCCGCAACCGGACACCGTGTCCTTGCGCGCGCAGGTGGCCGAGCAACGCGCGCAGGTGCGCGTCGCCACCGCGCTCGGCAACATCGGCCGCTTCGACGAGGCGCTCGCGCTCATCGACGGCGTGACGCCGCGCGGCCAGTTCGCGCCGCTCGACGCCGAGGTCGACTACGCGCGCGCCGACGTGCTGGGAGAGCGTGGCGACCTCGTCGCGAGCAAGCAGGCCTACCGGTCGGCGATCAACCTTGCGGCATCGGCGCACCACCCCGAGATCCAGGTCGCCGCCATGCTCGATCTCGCGCTGACCTTGGCCCAGGAAAACGAGGAGCTCGACGCGCGTTCGCGCGAGGAGATCCAGAGCCTCCTCGAGCTCGCCGAGGCGACGCTGCGTGGCGTCGGCGGTGACGTCCAGCTGCAGGCGCACCTGCACGGCAACCGCTCGGCGGTGCGCTCGGCGCTCGGGGACCTCGACGGCGGCATCGCCGATGCGCGCGAGGCGTTCCGGATCCGTCGCGAGCACGATGGTCCGCACCGCGGCGTGACGATCAATGCCGCGGTCAACCTGGGCGGAACGCTCCTGCACGGCGGGCATCACCGCGAGGCACGGGACATCCTGATCACCGCGCTCGCCGACGCCGACGTGGTGTTCGCGCCCGATCACGCCGTGACGCGGCACCTGTGCGATCTGCTCTCGACCGCGCACCTGCGCCTCGGCGAGCTCGCGCAGGCCCGCGCGATGCGCGAGCGCGCGCTCGCGATGAACGAGCGGGTTCACGGCGCCGACAGTCCCGAGCTCGACAGCCAGCGCATCAACCTCTCGGTGCTGCTGGCTGCGGAGGGCCGCTTCGGCGACGGGATCCCCTTGCTCGAGAAGACGCTGGCGAGCCGGCGCGCCCTCGGGGACGAGAGCTCGACCCAGGTCGCCATGCTGCGCGGCAACCTGGCGATGAGCTACGCCATCACCGGCAAGCTCGACCAGGCGCTCGAGCACGCGGAGCGCTCGCTCGCGATCTTCGAGAGCTCGCTCGGCAAGGACCATCCGGCGCTCGTCGACGCGCTGGTCTCGCTCGCCATGATCCACAACGACCGCGGTGATCGCGCGCGTGCGATCGCGACCGGACGCAGGGCGGTCGCGCTCGCCGAGACCGCGTTGCCTCCAAACAGTCCCGAGCTGGCCAATCCGCTCGGAACGCTCTCGATGATCCTGGCCGACGAGTCGCCCGCCGAGGCGCGCCGGCTGGCCGAGCGCGCGATCACGCTGGCGGCTCCGCCCGACGGAAGTCCCGCGGTGCGCGGCGAGGCGCAACTCGGGCTGGCGATGGCGCTGGCGCGACTCGACCAGCTGGCCCGGGCGGTCAGCATGGCCGAGGCGTCGGTCCGCACCCTCACCGAGGCGGGGCCGATGGCGGCGCCCAGCCGCAAGCGCGCGGAAGCCTGGCTGGCGCAGCACCGCGCGCGATAAGGTCGCACCGTGGCCGATCCGGATCCGCTGCGCACGTCGGTCGCCGATGACCTCGGGTCGCTGGCGGGCGTCGTGGTGCCATCGCCGGGGCCGGCCGTGGTGGTCGCGCTCCCGCCGGGAACCGTCGTCGCCGAGCACTTCGTGATCGAGGAGCCGATCGGCACGGGCGGGATGGGCATCGTGTATCGCGCGCACGACCAGGCGCTCGATCGCAAGGTCGCGCTCAAGCTCGGAACGCGTGGTCTCGACCTCGCTCGCGCGCGGCGCGAAGCCGTGGCCCTGGCCCGGCTTGCGCATCCCAACGTCGTGACCATTCACGAGGTCGGCGAGCACCAAGGCCAAAGCTTCGTGGCGATGGAGCTGTGCGCGGGTGGAACGGTGCGCACGTGGCTGCGCGGCGCGCCGCGCACGTGGCGTGACGTGCTCGTCGTGTACGTGGCGGCGGGTCGCGGGCTGCACGCCGCTCACGCGGCCGGTCTCGTGCACCGCGACGTGAAGCCCGACAACATCCTGCTCGGCGCGGATGGGCGAGCACGCATCGGTGATTTCGGCCTCGCGCGCGACGCCAGCGCGCTGGTCCCGGCGGATCGACGCGACGATCGACGCGACGATCGCGCCGACGTGGACGAGGTCGTCACCCGGACGACGACCACCGGCCCCTCGGGCTCAGCCCCGGCGGTCGGACCGCTCACCGCCGCGGGCGCGATCGTGGGAACGCCGCGCTACATGGCCCCCGAGCAGCGCGAAGGTTCGGTGGTCGACGCGCGCGCCGACCAGTACTCGTTCGCGCTCTCGCTCGACGAATCGATCGCGGCGACCGGGGGTGCACCTCGCCGGGTGATCGCGGTGATCGCTCGCGGCAAGGCGCGCGATCGCGACGAGCGGTGGCCGTCGATGGATGCGTTCGTCGCCGCGCTCGAACGCGCCGCGCGACCGCGCTGGCCCTGGATCGCCGCGGCGCTCGCCGTCCTCGTCGCGGGCGGAGCGGCGATCTTCCTCGTCACGCGCGACGACGGCCGCGCGCGCGATGCCGCGAGCCTGGGTACCGCGCCGGTGGTCGACGCGTGCGCCGGCGTCGATCGCGATCTCACCGCGAGCTGGACGCCCGAGCGCCGCGGCGCGTTCGTGGCCGCGCACGGCAAGGCCGCGACCACCGCCGCGTGGACCGCCGACGTCCTCGACCATCACGGCGCGGCGTGGACCCAGGCACGCGCCGCCGTCTGCGAGCGCGGCGTCTCCGATCCGACGTGGTCCGCCGACCTCGTCACGCGCGCGCTCGAGTGCCTCGCGACGTCCAGGACCGCGCTCGTCGGGCTCGCCACCGTCGGCGACGTCGCGCAGGCGGAGCTCGTCGCCGCGACGTCGGCGGTCGCGGACCCGACGCTGTGCGCCCGCAAGGAGCAGATCGCGCTCGTGCGCGCCGAGCCGCTCACGCCGGCCGAGGAGAGCACGCGCGACACGGTCCTCGGGCTCGCCGACGACGCCGAGCGCGCCGCCGACCGCGGTGACGTCGAGCAAGCGCGCACGCTCGCGACCCAGGCCCTCGCGCGCGCCAAGGACGGCCCGCCGATGGCGCGCGCACGTGCCGCGCAGTCGCTCGGCCGCATCGAGCTCGCGACCCGCGGCATCGACGCCGCCGCCGAGCACTTTCGCGCGGCCTATTTCGATTTCCGCTCCGTGAGCGAGTCCAGCCACACGTACTCGACGGCGTTCCAGCTGGCGCAGGCGTACGCCGGCGCGGGCAAGCCCGACCTCGCCGCCGAGTGGCTCACCCACGCGCGCGCCGAGGCCGACCGCCTCGGTGCGCAGCCCTCGCGCCTCGCCATGCTCGAGTCGGTTGACGCCTTCATCGCGCGCGCCCGCGGCGATCACGCCGGCGCCGTCGTCGCCATGCAGCGTGGCATCGCGGCGCTCGAGGGCACCGGCGATCCCGCGATGGTCCCCAACACGATCCGCGCGTACGCCACGCAGGCCACGCTCCTCGCCGAGGCCGGCCGCCTCGACGACTCCATCGCCGCGGCGAAGCACGCGCTCGAGGCGCAGGAGAAGCTCCTCGGGCCCGATCACCCCGAGCTCCTCGCGTCCCTCGGCAACATCGGCCTGGGCTACGCCGATCAGGGCAAGCCCGAGGCTGCCCTGCCCTGGCTGGCGCGCGCGCGCGACCTCGCCGATCGCGTGCTCGAGAAGGACTCGATGCAGCGCGCGATGGCGCTCCTGGACTACGGGCAGACCCTCACCAAGGTGCGCCCGAAGGAAGCCGTCCCGGTGCTCGCCGAGGTCGTGCGCATCGTCGAGAAGAACGCCGGCGCGAAGAGTGACGACGCGCGCGAGGTTCGCGCGCTCCTGCGCGCCGCGGAGACCGCCGCGCGATGAGCGACCGCGAGGCGCTCGAGGCGGAGGTTCGCGCGCGTTGCGATCGCGCCGACCACGCCGGCGCCGCCGCGGCGATCGTGCGCGGCTATGGCCCCGAGGTCATCCCGTTCCTCGCCAGCCTCCTGCGCTCGACCGACGACGATCTCGCCGAGGCGTTCTCGATCTTCTGCGAGGACGTCATGCGCGGCCTGCCTCGCTTTCGCTTCGCCTCGTCCGTGCGCACGTGGGTCTACACGCTGGCTCGTCACGCCGCCTCGCGCATGCGGCGCGGCGATCGCCGGCGCGGCAAACGCATCTCGCTACCGGGCGAGCTCCACGACCTCGCCGAGGCGGTGCGCAGCTCGACGGTCGAGTACATGCGGACCGCCGTGAAGGACAAGCTCGCGCTCGCCCGCGAGCGCCTCGGCGACGAGGAGCGCTCCATCCTCATGCTCCGCGTCGACCGCCAGCTCGGCTGGCGAGACATCGCCCGCATCCTCGCCGACGACGAGCTCGACGACGACGCGCTGCGCAAGCGCGAGCAAACCCTGCGAAAACGCTTCGAGACCATCAAGCGCCACCTCAAAGAACATCTGAACGAGCCCTGAATCCGCCGCCCGAGGCTCACGGCTGCTCCGACCGGTCTCGACCCGGTCATGAGCAAGGAGCAGCGCGCGGGCGCGTCATCCGAGACGACCTCCACCCAGGCCCCGACGCGGCGTGCCCCGGGCCACAGCTCGAAGACGGCCGGCCTCGCGCCGAGCGCGGGCTCGGCGGCACCGGCCGAAGGGCCCGATCCCACCGCCGGACTCCTCCACTCGTTCGCGCTGCCCACACCGCTGCGCGATCGCTTCGAGGATTCGCTCGGCGTCGACCTCGGCGGCGTCCGCCTGCACACCGGCGACGCATCGGCCACCGAGGCGAACGACCTCGGCGCGCGGGCGTTCGCGCGCGGCACCGACATTCACTTCGGCGCCGGTCAGTACCGGCCCGACGATCCCTTCGGCCAGCACCTCATCGCGCACGAGGTCGCGCACACGGTGCAGCAAGGCGGCGGCGCGACGATGACGCAGACCAAGCTCGCGACCAGCACGCCGGGCGATGCGCACGAGGTCGAGGCCGATGTCGCCGCCGATGCGATGATGGCCGGCGGACGCGCACACGTGAAGGCGGCGTCGACGGGCCCGACCATCATGCGCGCGCCCAAGGACGGGAGCGACGCGCAATCCTCGCCTGCTCCCACCGAGGAGGAAAAGCGGCAGGCGCGCCTGGCGTTGAACCGGTGGAAGGACCAGACGACCAACTACATCGGGGCGGTCGCCGACTATCTCTCGGCGAACTGGGGCCACTTCCATCAGAAGACGGGCGCGCCCAAGGGCGAGGAGTGGACCGCGACGATGCTGCGCGCCGCGGTCAGCCAGGCGTCGGGCTTCGTGCTCGGCAAGGGCGGGGCGCTCGCCAAGGCGGTCCTGGTCGCGACCGCGGGCGGTCCGGGCGCTCCCATCGTCGGCTTCCTGCTCGAGAAGCTCGCGGGGCAGATCGCCGAGAAGATCACCGAGGGACTGGCCGGCAAGGCCTCCACCGAGGAGGAGTCGTCGGCCAAGGGCGCCGACGAGGCCGGCGCCAAGATCAACGCGAAGGTCAGCTACTTCGCCGCGCAGCGCACGGCGGCAACCAAGGAGACGCAGGACGTCCACGCCAGCGTCGCCGAGACGCTCGACGCCAGTCAGAAGGCGAGCCAGGTCCAGTACATCGTCAACTGGGCCAACGACGAGCTCGGCAAGCTCGGGGCCTTTCCGCTCGCGGGTGACCTCTCCCTGGGTCAGCGCATGGTGAAGAACTGGGTGCTCGAGAACACGTCGACCGGCGACAAGGCGGCCGCCGGGATCAACAAGGGCTCGTGGGCGGCGGCGAAGAAGAGCTCGGTGGGCGAGCAGGATCTGCAACAGCTCTGGATCCACCAGAGCCGCAAGGAGTGGCGCGGGCTCGGGCTCGCCGACGTCGAGGGCACCTGCGATCGCCTGCTCGCGCAGGGCATGACCGGCACGCTCGTGTTCAAGATCGCCGATGCCAAGGTCTTCGCGAGCAAGCTTCCGGTCGGCAAGGTCTCGTACAACCAGATCGCGCACGTCAGCGAGGGCAAGCCCGTGTCGGTCCTGTGCGAACCGATGACCGAGAAGAACGTGGGCCTCGGCAACGAGCCGTCGGTCTTCATCCGCCAGTGGAGCTACCAGCTCGATTTCCAGGGCAAGACCTTCGAGCCCGACCTCAGCGGCGGGAAGGCGCCGTCGGCGACGCCGTCGTTCACGCGCATGGGTCCAGCCGCACAGGAGCCGCTGATTCAGCTGTAGCCGGCCTCGAGGAGCGTGAGGTTGGCGGTGGGGCGGCGGCGGAACGCGGCGGCCGGCTTGGTCTCGTCGCGGCGGGCGTAGCTCTGGAGGTAGGCGACGCCGTGCGCGTTCGCATCGAGCGCGGCGAGCTCGCGGCGCCAGCTGACGGCGCGGTCGCCGTCGCCGGCGGCCATCGCGGCGCGCGCGCCCCAGAGCAGGAGCTGCGCGCGGCGATATGGCAGCGTCTCGTGCGCGAGGCCGGCGCTCGCGTGATCGACGGCGCGCGCCCAGCGCTCGCGGCGAAGCTCGAGCCACAGCTGCGCCAGGCGCAGCGACGGATCGCGCGGCGCGAGCTCGATGGCGCGGTCGAGCTCGGCGGCGGTCTGCTCGGTGTCGTGGTGCAGCTGCTCGAGGCCGATGGCGCGCGCCACGTGATCGCTCGCCGGTGCGCGCGTGATGCCGCCGTCGTCGTCGACCGTGATGCCGATGCCGGCCGGCACCGGCGCGCCGAGCTCCCACGCGCCGCTCGTGCCGTCCCAGCTCCAGCCGACCTTCATCCAGCGGCCCTCGCCCACCGGCGCGGCGCCGACGCCCAGCCACAGCGTGCGCGCGTCGGGCGCGACGACGATGCTCTGCACCTGACACGGCTGCGCGACGATGCCGCCGAGCTGGCGCGCCACGCCCGGCGCGTCGGCGTCCTCGCGATCGGTCAGCATCGCAGCGAGGTCGCGCCAGCGCGCGCCACCCTTGCCGCGCACCTCGGCGATCAGCTGCGCCAGCCGGCGCTCGCGGCGATCGCTGTGCATGGGCCACGCCGGGGTCGCGGCGACCTCGCCGTCCTGCATGCTCGGGTTGCGGTAGCGATTGCACACCACGAGGTGCTCGTTCGGCCCCGCCGGCTGCACCACGGCGACGCGGCCGGCGTGGATCTCGAGCGAGATGCCGCGACGCTCGCGCGCCGACGACACCGCGAGCCCCCACGTCGACGACACCGGCCGCTCGCGCGCGATGCGCTCGGCGTCGGCCAGCGTCTCGGCGCGCCGCCCGATCTCGTGCACGAGGTCGACGATGCTCGCGCCCTTGAACGCGACCCGACGGTGGAAGCGCGTGTGCGACGTGATGACGAGGCCGGCCTCGTTCCACACCGTCACGACCGGCGTGTCGGCGCCGCGCGTGGTCACGAATCCGTAGCGCATCCCGCGGTCGGGCACGCACAGGAGCACCGCCGGCGCCGCATCCCACACGTCGATGCCGGGGAAGTCGAAGTTGCGCGCGTGCAGCAGCGCGCCGTCGGCGGTCGTCCCGCCCCACGCCATCACCGTGGAGCACGCCGGATGCGCCGCCGCGTTCATCACCGCGAGCTGCGGCTTCGCGAACGGCCCGACGCCCCAGCGCGCCGCCGTCCCGACCAGGTTCTGGAACAGATCCATCACGCCGAGGTAACGCGCCCAGTGCGCCGGCCGCCCCATCGCGCGCATGAACGCGCGACTGCGCGCGCGCAGCTCCGCGGGACGGTCTGCCTCGAGGCGCACGAGCAGCCCCTCGCTCACGCCGCGCACCGCGGCGCTGATGACCGCACGCACCGCAGGCGGCATGTCGCCGACGACGAGCCGCGACGGCATGTCGCGATAGTGATCGAGCACCGCGTCGGCACCGCCCGCGGCAGCGAGCAGCTGACCGTGCTGGCGGCCCATCTCTTCCTGCGTTCCCGAGAGGCGCGCGATCCACAATGGCTTTGGAGTGGTCATGATCCCGTCTTCTTTCTGGTCGTACTCGGCTTCTTGATCACCAGCGGTTCGAGCACGCGCTCCCACAGCTCCTCGATCACCACCGCGCCGTTGGTCCCGCGCGTCACCTCGTGCACGAGCGCGCCGTCGAGCACCGTGAGCGTCAGCTCGACGATGCGCTCGGGGTCGCACTTCGCGACCAGCTTCTTGTCGATGCCCGCCTTGAGCCGCGCCACCAGCTCGGCGCGCAGCGGATCGCTCACGGCGCGGCTACGCGCGAGCAGCTCCTCGGGGTCGGCGTCGCCCGCCGCCCACAGCTGGAACAAGAGGATGACGAGGTCGCGGCGGCCGCGGTTGTACTCGACCGTCGCGCGCGCCAGCTCGCCCAGCGCCTCGACCGGATGGTTGATGCCGTTCACGCGCGCCACCACGTGCGCCAGCCAGCCGCGGTAGACGTCCTCGATCGCCGCGTGCAGCAGCCCCGTGAGGTCCCGGAAGTAGAAGTAGAGCGTCGGCCGCTTCACGCCCAGCGCCTCGGCCAGCTCGCTCATCGTCGTCCGACCGATGCCGCGCTGGCGCAGCACGTCGAGCGCCTGGCGGGCGAGCTCGGTGCGGCGTTCCTTGTCGACGGTGCGGCCCATGCTGACAGTGTGTCAGGTTATCATTCCTTGACACTCTGTCAACGTTCAATCGGCTCGCCTGGCAGCGAGTGGCAACCCGGAGGCTCCGGGAAGGATGTTCCGCATACTCCCGTATCTTGTCGTGCGCGGTTTCCACGCTCGGTCGCGAACCCTCTCGCGATCGTTCGTGTAACCTCGCAACGCGAGATGGGAGAGCCTCGGCACGCCGATGACGACGTGGTCGTTCAACGACCCGAGGACATGCGCGTCCACATTCCGGTGTTCCATACGCCCACCGCGTGCGCCGGCTCCGCCGCCGCCTTCCTCCTGCGTCGCATCGCGTACCGCGCCGGCGCCTACGCGCCCGGCATCCAGGAGTACGTGTTCTTCGATCTGTCCAATCACTCGATCATGGGCGGCACGATCGACGCGGTGCAGCGCTGGTTCGGCGGGCGCGCGAGCGATCTCCAGGAGCTCGGCTATCGCCTCAACGCGCGCCGGGTCGCCGAGGCCACGCCCGCCATCCTCGACTGGGTGAAGGGCGGTGTCGGCTACCGCGGCGCGCTCCTGCCCACGACCTTCAAGAAGCTCCACCCGACCGAGACCGACGAGGTCGCCCACGCCGTGGCGATCACCGTCGACCGCCTCGATCCCAAGCGGGACGAGGAGCTGATCATGGTCGATCCGTGGCCGGGCACGACCAACGGCGCCCGCGATCGCGCGGCTATCCCGCCGATCCTCGAGTCAGCTCACCGCGATCACAAGTACAACGCGATCATCTTCTACTGGTCCGGCTGGTCCTGAGGCGACCCTTCGGCTGACTACCGGGCGATGACGGCGCTCGCGGTCTTGCCGTCGATCGTGCCGAGGTTCACGAACGCGCCGTCGACCATGACGATGTACGGGCGGTGCTCGAACGAGAGCTTGCCCTTGCCGTCGTGGCGCAGGATCTCGAGCATGCCCATGCCGTAGCCCATCGGGCCGCGCGAGTAGTAGTGGATCTGGAGGTCGTACGGCGCCGCGCCGCCGCCGCCCGGGATCGTGAAGTTCTCCGGCCCATAGCCGGTGGTCACGTCCTCGTAGAGCTCGCCGCCCGAGCGCAGCGACTTCGACTTGTAGAAGGCGTGGCCGCCCTTCGCGTCGCGGATGTGGAAGTCGACGTCGTTGGCGTCGGTCTCCCAGTAGAGGACGAAGCGCAGGGATGCCTCGCGCGCCACCTTCACGCCGTGCTTGGCGAGGCGCGCCTCGATCGCGCGCCGCTCGCCCGGCGCCTTCGCGATCCACGCCGCCGCGACCATGCCGAGATCCTCGGCGAGGATGCGCGTGCCGCCGCGGAAGCGATCGTCGGGATAGCGCTGCGTGAGCCCGTGCTCGAGCGCCGCGAACGCGCCCGGCAGATCGCCGGCGCGCACCAGCGCCATCGCGAGGAGGCGGTGGCCGGTGAGGTGATCGGGGCGGCTCTCGACCGCCTGGCGATACGTGTCGACCGCGAGCATGCGCGACGTGTCGCCGAGGCGCTCGAGGCGCTCGCCGGCAAAGCGGCGCAGGTCGGCGCGCGACGGGAAGAGATCGATGATCGAGCCGTACGCGCGCGCGGCGAGCGCCGGCATCTTCTTCGCCTCGAGCGCCTCGCCGAGCGCGACCAGCGCGAGCACGTCGCCGGCGTCCTTGTCGCGCCACGCCAGCGCGCGGGTGAGCGCGTCGTCGGTCTTGCCGGCCTTGATGAGCGCCATGACCACGGCCAGCTCGCCCTCGAGCGCGGGCGTCTCCGGCTGCTTGGGCTCCTCGTCGCTCGTAGCATCGGGCGCCGGATCGGCGGCGATGTTGCCGACGACGCCCGCGGTGCGGCCATCGAGGTCATCACCGCCCGCACCCGACGGACGCGGGCGACGCGACGGCGACGGCGGCGGCGGCGGCGGGGCCGGCGGCTCGGCGGGCGGACGCATCGAGCGCGGCGCGACGTCGGCGGCGCCGGGCGACGGACGCTCCTCCTCGACCGACAGCGTCTCGAGGTTCGAGACCCGCACCTGATCGGCGGGCCGGTCGGCGCTCTGGTAGCCACGCACCGAGATGGTCTCGCCGTCGGGGCGCACCAGGTCGCCCTCGACGACGTCGCTGTCGAAGTCGTAGACCTTCTTCTTCTCGGCCTTGTCCTCCTTGCCGGCCTTGGCGCCCGTGACCGGCTCCGTCTTCGCCGGCTCGGGCTGCGCCATCAGCACGATGTCGCCGCGGTGCTGCAGCTCGATGCCGCCCTTGCCTACCACCAGGATGTCGACGAGCGCGGTGCGCGGGATGTCGAAGCGCTTGTAGTCGTCCTCGGTCTCCAGCACGAGCAGCGCCGTCAGATCCGACAGCACGCGGTTGCGCGTCGATAGCGCGATGATCTGCTTGGCCAGCGCGTCCTTCTGCTTGGCGTCGGTCGCCGTCGCGCGCTGACTCTCGAGCCGCGCGATCTCGGCGCCGGCCGCGGCGCGCGCGAGCAGCGGCAGCGGGACCGTCGCCGGCGCGAACGTCGTGGTGGCGTCGCCGGCCTTCACGTCGACGCGCGGCGCCCGGCGCGCACCGGCGCTCGCGAGCTGCGCGATCACCACCTGCGTGTCACCGGGCTGCACGCCGTCGAGCGTCTGCGGCCACACCCAGCGCGCGCCGGCGATCTGCACCTTCAGACCCGAGCGCGTCGCGAGGCCGAGCCGCCGCGCGACCTCGGCCGGGCCGCGCGCGCCGTCGAGCACCGCGCCGTCCTGCTCGAACGTGCCGCGCGCCAGCCGCGACGCCGCGTCGCGATCGCGGATGCCGCCGACCAGCACGACGTCGAGCCGCTCGATCGATGCCTTCAGCGCACCGAGGGCCTCGCCCACCGCCGCCTCCTCGCCCACCGTCGCCACGCCGTCGCCGATCACCACCAGCCGCTTGGCCGGCGCGTGCGCCGCCGCCCAGCGCAGCGCCGCCGCCGTATCCGACGCGCCGAGCGCACGCCGCGCCAGGAGCGCATCGCGCGCCGCGAGCACGCCGCTCGCCGGACCGCGATACACCTCCTCGACGCTCTGGTCGAACGCGGCGATCGTCACCGGCAGCGTCGCCCCGTGCGCGCGCCCGAGCTCGCCGACCATCGCGACCAGGTTCTCGACCTGCCCCGCGAAGCCCGGCGCGCGCGACGCGCTGGTATCGAACAGGATCGTCACGCCCGGCATCGCCGCCGGCGCCGCATCGGCCAGCGGGTCGACCATCATCGCGACGAGATCACCGGCGCGGATCGCGCGCGGCGCCGCGCCCAGGCTCACCGTGAAGTCACGATCGGGCTGCCACGCCGCCTGCGTCAGCGTGGTCTCGTCGTACGCCGGCGTCGCGCGATCGGGACGCGCCACCTTCACCGACGCGTTCACCTCGCCGATCTGCGGCAGGCCGCGCAGCGGCAGCGTGTACGTCCCCTTCACCTCGTGCGAGAAGGTGACGATCAGCTCCTTCGTGCCGCGCGCCGGGATCGGAAACACGCGGGCCGAGAACTCGTTGCCGGCCTCGTTCTCGAGCAGCGCCGGATCCTGACGGCGGTGCAGAAAATCCTCGTACGCCCGCCGCGCCGCCATGCGCTCGACGACCTCGGCCTCCATCCAGCCCTTGTCCTGGTGCATCGCGAAGCGCGACAGCGCCGCGCCATCGGGCAGCGTGATCGCGAAGCGCCCCTCGAGCACCCGGTCCTGCGGGTTCTGGAAGCGCAGGTGCAGCTCGGTCAGCGCGAGCGGCCCTTCCACCACCGCCTTGGCCTCGAGCTTCGTGAGCACGAGCCCGGTGCCGTCACTCGCCGTGAGCGAGATCGGCGGCCCCTCCTCCGCGATCAACGCCGCGCCGCTCGTCGCCGCGATCAGCGCCGACGGTGCGCCCGCCTGCGCGAACGACGTGGCCGTCGTCGTCGTCGACGCGGCGCCGGTCGGCGCGCGCGCAGGAGAATCCGTGCCGGGAGTGGCGCACGCGGCGAAGCAGAGGACGAGCCACGAGGGGGTTCGAGCCATGGTGTATTCGACGCGTTGGACACGCGGGCGGTCTACGCGGTTGGCGTTATTCGTTCTGCCGATGGAAGTCATCCAGACAATCCATTGGACGAATGGGGCTCGCGGCGGCCACGCTAGGGCGAATCTGTTATCGTCCGCCGCGCTTACCAGGAGCATTTCAGCATGGCCTCGCTCGACAGCTTTGGCGCCGCCGCCGACCTCAAGGTCGACTCGCAGACGTACCGCATCTACCGCCTCGACGCGCTCGCCCGGGCGGGCGTCGGCGACGTCGCCACCCTGCCCTACTCGATGCGCATCGTGCTCGAGAACCTCCTCCGCCACGAGGACGGCAAGACGGTGCACAAGGCCGACATCGTCGCGGTCGCCGCGTGGGATCCCACCGTCAGGGTCGAGCACGAGGTGCAGCTGCGTCCCGCGCGCGTGCTGATGCAGGACTTCACCGGCGTGCCCGCCGTGTGCGACCTCGCCGCGATGCGCGACGCGTTCGCCGCGCTCGGCCTCGACCCCACCCTCATCAACCCGCTCAAGCCGGTCGACCTCGTCATCGATCACTCGGTGCAGGTCGACGTGTACGGCTCGCCGATCGCGTTCGGCAAGAACGTGCAGCTCGAGTACGACCGCAACCGCGAGCGTTACCTCTTCCTGCGCTGGGGCCAGCAGGCGTTCGCCGACATGAGCGTCGTCCCGCCCGGCACCGGCATCGTGCATCAGGTGAACATCGAGCACATCGCCGGTGTGGTCTGGTCGACCAACGACGGCACGCACACCACGCTCTTCCCCGACTCGCTGGTCGGCACCGACTCGCACACCACGATGGTGAACGGGCTCGGTGTCATGGGCTGGGGCGTCGGCGGCATCGAGGCCGAGGCCGTCATGCTCGGTCAGCCGATGGCGATGCTCATCCCCGAGGTCGTCGGCTTCGAGCTGCGCGGCTCGCTGCCCCCCGGCACGACCGCGACCGATCTCGTCCTCACCGCGACCGAGATGCTGCGCAAGAAGGGCGTGGTCAACAAGTTCGTCGAGTTCTACGGCGAGGGCATCGCCGCCCTGTCGCTGCCCGATCGCGCGACGCTCGCCAACATGGCGCCCGAGTACGGGGCGACCATGGGCTTCTTCCCGATCGACGCCGAGACCATCAAGTACCTGCGCATCACGGGCCGCGACGAGCACCTCATCCATTCGGTCGAGCGCTACGCCAAGGAGAACCTCCTGTGGCACGATCCGGCGGCGAAGCTGCGCTTCTCCGACACGCTGTCGCTCGATCTGTCGACGGTGGTCCCGTCGCTCGCCGGACCCAAGCGGCCGCAGGATCGCGTGCCGCTCTCGACCGCCCGCCGTTCGTGGCGCCGCGCGCTGTGCGGCATGCTCGGCGACAAGGGGGGCGACGCGTCGGCACAGGAGGCGTGGGCCACCGACGGTGGCAACACCGTGCTCACGCCGGGCTCGGCCGGCGCGAGCGCGCAGGCCACGACCGATCGCGGCACCTTCGCGCTGCGCCACGGTGACGTCGTCATCGCGGCCATCACCAGCTGCACCAACACGTCGAACCCCGCCGTGATGCTGGCCGCTGGTCTGCTCGCCAAGAAGGCGGTCGCGCGCGGCCTCACCTCGAAGCCGTGGGTGAAGACGTCGCTCGCCCCCGGCTCGCAGGTCGTCACCGAGTACTTCAAGGCCGCCGCCCTCACCGACGACCTCGAGGCGCTCGGCTTCCACCTCGTCGGCTACGGCTGCACCACGTGCATCGGCAACTCCGGTCCGGTGCACGACGACATCGCGCGCGCCGTGAAGGACGGCGACCTCGTGGTCGCGTCGGTGCTCTCCGGCAACCGCAACTTCGAGGGCCGCGTGAACCCGGTGGTGAAGGCGAACTATCTCGCCTCGCCGCCGCTGGTCGTCGCGTATGCGCTCGCCGGCACGATGAACATCGACCTCGACAAGGAGGCGCTGGGCATCGGCAAGGACGGCGCGCCCGTGTTCCTGCGCGACGTGTGGCCGTCGCCCGAGGAGGTCGCCGAGGCGCTCCGCCTCGTCACGCGCGAGCAGTTCGTCGAGCGCTACGCCGCGGTCGCCGACGGCGGTCCCGAATGGCAGGGGCTGCCGGTCCCGACCGGCAACACCTTCGCCTGGGACGACACCTCGACCTACATCCGCAAGCCGTCGTTCTTCGACGATCTCCAGCCGACGCCGAAGCCGCTCACCGACCTGCGTCACGCGCGCGCGCTCGCCATCCTCGGCGACTCGGTGACCACCGATCACATCTCGCCGGCCGGCAACATCGCCAAGAACAGCCCGGCGGCGAAGTACCTCTCCGATCACGGCGTGAAGCCCGTCGACTACAACCAGTACGGCGCGCGCCGCGGCAACCACGAGGTGATGGTGCGCGGCACGTTCGCGAACATCCGCCTCAAGAACCTGATGGTGCCCGGCATCGAGGGCGGCGTGACCCGCCACGTGCCGAGCAACGAGCAGATGTCGATCTACGACGCGTCGATGCGCTACCAGCAGGAGGGCGTCCCGCTGGTCGTGCTCGCCGGCGAGGAGTACGGCACCGGCAGCTCGCGCGACTGGGCGGCCAAGGGCACCTTCCTCCTCGGCGTGAAGGCGGTCATCGCCAAGAGCTTCGAGCGCATCCATCGCTCGAACCTCATCGGCATGGGCGTCCTACCCGCGGAGTTCGAGAAGGGTCAAGACGCGGCGACGCTCGAGCTCACCGGCGACGAGATCTTCGAGATCGACGGCATCGCCGAGGGGCTGGCGCCGAAGAAGCGGCTCACGGTGCGCGCGGGCAACAAGACCTTCACCGTCATCGCGCGCGTCGACACGCCGCAAGAGGTGGAGTACCTGGCGCACGGCGGCATCCTGCAGTACGTGCTGCGGAACCGCGCGGCGCAGGTTCGCGGCAGCTGAGCCGAGAGCTAGCGGACCGCGACGGTCGACGCGGGCGTCTCGACGCTGGCGCCGGTCGCGGCGGGCGCCGCCTTCTCCTCGCCGGGATGCGCGAGCGTGAGGGCGGCGACTCCGATCAGCAGTGCGACGGCGGCGGACATGATGGCCTTCATGGGTCGTCTCTCCCTCGTCGATGACTGTACAGACTTCGTGTCGCCCATTGGCTAGCGGTCGGGTACCGATCGGTCCTCGTCGCGGTCAGCGACCGTTGAGGGTGATCGGGTACTCGATCTCCACGGATGCGTCGGTGTGGGGGAACGACCACGTCTTCGCGGCGCCGGCGAGGCACGACGAGAACGCGGTCGCCTTTCCGGCGCCGGTCACCTTGGCCGTCGACACGGTGCCGGTCGGCTCGATCGTCAGGTTGAGCCCGACGGTGGCGACGCGCGAGTCCTTCGGCAGCTTGGTCATGCACAGCTCGACGGCGGTGGCGTTCTCGCGGACCACGAGGCCGATCATCGCGGGCGTGAGCGACTCCGCCTTCATGCGCATCTCCGACTCGGCGTCGGGCTTGTACGACGGGCCGCGATCGTAGCGACCGAGCGCGAACTCCGAGCCACGTCCGAGTCCGGAGGTCATGACCGGGGCCGGCGCCGGCGCGGGCTTGGTCTTCTTCGCCTTCGCGCCCTTGGCCGGCGTCGCCGACTTCGGCGCGAACGTCACCTCACAGGGCAAACCGAAGGCGTCGGTCGGGGGCTCGGACTCTGCGAAGGCGGGACCGGCGGCGGTGGCAGCGAGCACGAGGACCGGAACGACAAAGAGCGCGGCGGTGGTGGTGGTGGTGCGGATCATCTGGGCCTCCCGACCCGAGCCATGAGCAGCCGCCGTGCCACCGGTCGGCACACAGGCCTACCTCCTGGTTTCAGGATCTTGCCGGACGGCGAGCCGCCCGTCAGGGTCAGCCGTCCCCAGCGCGCGCTGGTGTCTGGAAAGGCCGGCAGCCATGCTGGTGTCTTCTGACCCTGGATCAGTCGCGATCCGGCTTACGAACGGGGATGGTCAACCCCAGCCGTCGGACCTTGTCGGCGAGCGTCGACTTGGGCATCCCGAGCGCCCTCGCTGCGTCGCGCATGGACTTGTGCTTCTCGAGCGCGTCGCTGATGGCGTCGCGCACGACGCGGTCGTAGTGCCGCACGGGCGCGGGCGGTGGTGGCTCGGTGCCCGCCGCCAGGCGCGGCGCATATGCCTGAGGGAGCCGGTGTGCCTCGGCCGGCGTGGAGCGACGGAGCGGTGCCTGGAGAAGATGCTCGGTGCCGATGACCTCGGACGAGAGCGCGACGCCGCGCGTGAGCGCCTGGCGTAGCTCGCGCACGTTGCCGGGCCAGCGGTAGTCGCGCAGCATCCGGCGCGCGGCGCCCGCGAGCACGCGGCTGCCGTGCAGCGGCGCGAGCTCGTCGAGGATGTCGTCGCACAGCAGATCGATGTCGCCGGGGCGCGCGCGCAGCGGCGGCAGCTGGACGAGCACGGTCGCGACGCGGTGATAGAGATCGAGGCGCAGCGCGCCGCTCTCCGTGCCGAGCCCGTTCGTGTTGTTGGTCGCCGCGACCAGCCGCACGTCGAACGCTCGCTCGAACGCGCCGCCGATGCGCTTCACGCGTCGCGTCTCGAGCGCACGCAGCAGGTGCGGTTGCTGCGTGAGCGGAAGCTCGCCGAGCTCGTCGAGGAACAGCGTGCCGCGATCGGCCTGCACGAACACGCCATCGCGTCCCTCGATGGCGCCGGTGAAGGCGCCGCGCTCGTGACCGAACAGCTCGGAGCCGATGAGCTCGCGCGGGAAAGCGCCGCAGTTGACGGCGACGAACGGGTTGAGCGTCCGCCGCGACATCTCGTGGATGGCCTGCGCCACCAGCTCCTTGCCGGTGCCGGTCTCGCCGACGACGAGGACGCTCACGTCGGTCGTGGCCACGCGCCGCGCCTGATCGATCGCCGCCACGAACCCCGGGTCGCGGCCGATCAGCCGATCGAAGCCACGACGCTCGGCCGTGACGCGCGGGCCGATCGCGAGGAACCGCGTGACCCCGATCATGAGCTCGGTGCCGGGCGTGAGCTCGCCGCTGTCGACGCGACGATCGTTCACGAACGTGCCGTTGCGGCTGCCGTGGTCGCGCACGTAGAGCGTGCCTTGCCTCCGCTCGAGCACGCAGTGAAGCCGTGACACGCACGGGTCGGCGAGGACCACGTCGCACGTCGTCGCCTTGCCCATCACGTAGCGGCCGTCGCCGATCGCCAGCTCCTCGCCGGTCTCGCGATTGCGCAGCGCGATCACCGGCGTCGTCGGCGTCATGTCCTTGCCGATGGTCTCCGGCCCGTCCTTCCAGCGCGACATAGGTTCCCTCTTCACGAACGCGCCTTGTCGGCGATCGCCGCCAGCGGTTGCGTGTGGCCTCGAGAAAAATCCGCGAGCGAACATCGCTCGCACCGTCGCCAGCTTCAGCACGGCACGTGCCACGGCCAAGCGTCCGGAATCCCGTCGACATTGTCCGGTTCCCGGACGCGCTCGTCCGGGAGTGTCCGGAGTGTCCGGCTTCCGTCCGCGGGCTACTTCTGGCCGGCCGGACGAGCGGCGGGACCCACGGCGGCACGAGTCGTGACCAGCTGCAGGACGTGCAGGTAGCCGCGCGCGAGCGACGTGGACGGTAGCGCGTCGCGCTGCCGGAGCGCGCGGTGTAGCGCGGGCAAGCGCCACCACGGGACGGTCGGCAGGAGGTGATGCTCGAGGTGGTAGTTCACGTGGAGCGGCGCGAAGGTCATGCGCGCGAGCAGGTTGGCATGCGTGGTGCGGGTGTTGCGCAGCTGGTCGTCGGTGCGCGCGGTGACGGCGTGCTCGGCGAGCGAGCGCACGCGGATGACGAGGCTGAACACGGTCAGGTACGCGACGACCCAGGCGCTGTAGACCCACGCGTGGCCGGCGGCGGCGAGGACGCCGAACACGACGGCGTTGGCGAGGATCGGCTTCCAGATGTTGATGGCCAGCGCGCGCAGGTGGTACCCGCGCGAGCGACGCGGCGCGCGGCGCGGGCTGCCGCCGACGTCGTAGACGAGGATCTCGGCGTCGATGGCGAGCAGGCCGACGATGCGGCGCAGCCCGCTCAGGCCGACGAGGTCGCGCAGGATCTTGCGGCGCAGCGAGCGGCGCGTCATCGGCTCGGCGAGCGCGAGGCCGAGGTCGGGGTCGCGCTCGGTGCCGGTGTGCGCGTGATGGCCGAGGTGATGCTCGCGGTAGCGCGCCGTGTCCGACCAGACCGGACGCGCGCACAGCCAGTCGGTGAGGACGTCGTTGCACCAGCGGGTGCGGAAGAGCGTGCCGTGCGCCGCCTCGTGCATGGCGACGGCGAGCGCGAGTTGCCGCCCGCCGAGGAGGACCACGGCGCCGACGAAGACCGGCGGGTGCGGCACCAGCGCGAGCGCCGCGAAGCAACCGGCGATGACGAGCCACGACCACGTGATCGCGAGCGCACCGGCGAGGTTCGAGCGCCGCGTGAACGCGCGGATCTCGTCGCGGGTGAGGATGTCGGCGGCGCCCACGGACTTCATCATGACAAGGTTCGTGGCGCCCGCCGATTGCATCGCCTTACAGCCCGCAGTCAGAGATCGACGCCGAGGCCGAGCTGCACGATGAGCGGGTTGACCCACAGGCCCATGCTCGCGCTACCGACCTCGGCGCTCTCGAAGAGCGGGATGTTGGGCGTGCGCACGTGGATGTTGTCGACGGTGGCGTTGGCCTTCATGAAGGCGATGTACTTCACGTCGCCGCGCAGGTGGACGCTGCGCCACAGCCGCACGTCGGTGCCGGCCTGGAGCACGAGGCCGAGCCCGGGATCGACCTCGAAGCGCGGCTCCTCGACCTCGGTGAGCACCGGGTTGGTGGCGCGCGCGTTGTACGTGACGAGCACGCTCACGCCCCCGCCCGCGTACGGCAGGATGGGGCCGAGCTTCCCGAGGCGATAGACCGCGGTGACGAGCGGCGGCGCGGCCTCGGCCTCGCCCAGCTCCGAGCCGAGCGGCGGCACGCCGGTCGGGATGCCGAGCGCGGTCGGCGCGATCGACATGTCGCGCAGCGTGCCGGTGGCGCGGAACGTCACGTGCAGCGGCGTCGAGAGCACGGTCTCGAGCGAGACGCGCTCGCCCCACCACGGCAGCGTGTAGCCGACGATCACGGCGGGTCGGGTCATCGCGTCGAGCGCGACGCCCGAGCCCTCGATCGGGCCGTCCATGACGGCGAGGCTCGCCGCGCCGTCGACGCCGCGGAGCACGACCTCCTCCGAGTCCGAGTACGGCTGCATGTGCAGGACGCCGCCGCGGACGTAGAGACGGTGGAACGAGAGCGTGCCCTCGCGCGGCCGGGCACCTTCACGGTCGGCGTACGCCGGCGACGCCACGAGCAGCGCGGCGACGATGAACCGCGGCGTCTTCATGGCAGCCTCCCTCGACGCGACGGAGACACGAGCTGCAGCCGCATCTCGCCCGCCGGCACGATCAGGTTCACCGACCCCTGCAGGCCGAGCGGCGCGTTGATGCCGACCGAGATCGGGACGTCGGCGGTGTTGCGCAGCGCGATCGCGATGCGCCCGTCGGCGCCGAAGCGGAGCGGCCCCTCGAGCGCGATCGACAGCGGCTTCGACTTCATGTCGTGCTGGACGAGCGGCAGGCTCATGTCGGGCGCGTCCATGTAGAGCTCGAGCGCGGCGACGAGCATCGGCTTGCCGCCGCGGCTGACGATGAAGCCCTCGAGCGGACCGTCGTCGCCCTCGCGCAGGCGCATGATGCTCATGCCGGTGTCGGTGGTGAGCCCGATGCCGAGCGCGCCCGCGACCATCGTCACCGACGTCGAGTACATGGCCTGCGCGCTCATCCGCACCGGGATGCAGGTCGCGACCATCGTGCCGTCGGGCAGCGTGCAGTTGTCGCGGCGCTCGCCGAGCTGGGCCGGGATCGCGCCGTTCACGTACATGCATGCCTCGGGCTCCGGCGTGGACAGCACGCAGTCGCCGCCCTCGAAGCGCGCGTTGTCGATGAGGCCCGACGTGCCCGCGATGCGCAGCGCGACGCGGTTCTCGTCGGGGCGCGGCTCGCCGGGGTCGATCTTGCCCGAGCCGTTGATGTCGGCGGCCGGCCCCGTGCTCACGAAGAGCGTGGTCGCGGTGGTCGGCGCTTCGCCGACGAAGCGGATGACGAGGTCGGGGCCGCCGCCCGCCGCCTCCGTGGTGCCGGCGAGACGATCGAAGCTCGCCGGCTTGCCGTTCGCGCCGCACACCTCGCCCGCGGTGCACGTGCCGTTCGGACCCGACACCAGGCGCAGCTGATAGCGCGCGCCGGCGGTCCACCCGCCGTACGGCACGAACGCGAGGTCGCGCTGGTGCATGCGCAGGCTCCCGGGGACCACGCCCTGGCACGCGCCGAGCTCGTCGACGCGCTCGACGCGCACGCTGCCGGTGTTGCACGCCGCGCCGAGCGTGATCGACGCCGGGCTCACCGGCTGATCGAACGTGACGGCGATGCGCTCGCCGGCCGCGAGCGCGAAGGGGCGATAGGTGTCGTCACCGGCGGCGCCACCGGCGCAGCGGCCGGAGCTGGTCGCGTTCGCGTCGACCAGGGAGCACGGCGCGCCCGGATACACCGCGACCACGGACGGCGGGATGTCGGTCGTGGCCATCGGCTGCGTCCCGACGTGGAAGAACTGCGGCGCCATGGCGTTGCCCGCGACGTCGGCGACGTCGAGCAGCGAGACTCGATAGGCGCGCCCGGCGACGAGCGGCGCGACCGGCCGCACCACGACCATCGCGCCGTGGTTCTCGATCGTGACGGCGACGTCGGTGCCGGCGGTGTCACGGATGACGATGCCTCCGGCGCGCGCGCGCTCGACGTCGATGGGCTCGTCGAACACGAGCTCGAGGCCCTCGTCGGTGACCCAGTCGCGCGTGTCGCGGGCCGGCAGCGAGCCCAGGAGCGTCGGCGCGCGCTCGTCGCGGACCACGACCGCGCCGGGATCCGAGACCAGATCGAGGACGATGTTGGTCGCCGCCGAGCCGACGCCGAGGAGATCGATGTCGAGCGCGCCCAGCGTCTCGATCGAGAGCGCGCCGTCGTCGGCGATCGCGAAGCCGGCGAGCTGCACGCCGAGGATGCTCTGCGAGAGGACGGCGTTGCCCGTCGCATCGGACGCGTAGACGGCGAGATCGAAGCTGAGATCGACGAGCAGCGGCGACGCGTCGTTGTCGGGGAGCGTCTCGGGCGCGCGATGCGGGTTGCGATAGATGCGGCCGCCGCCGTCGGTGAGCAGCTCGATCCAGATGTCGCCGGTGGCGAGCCCCGACGGGATCACGCCGGCGAGCGCGACCTCGAGGCCCTGCGACGCGAGTCGCTGACCGCGCGGGATGCGGAACGCGATGGGACCGCCCAGCGCCTGCGGATCGCCGAGCTCGGTCTCGAGGACGCCGGGCAGCACCGACGCGATGGCCTCGCCGATCATCGGGTGCGCGACCGCCATCTGGTTGGGCGCGTCGATGCGCGCCACCGCGGCCTCCGGGTCCGCGGCCTGGCGCGTGCGGAACACCTGCCGGATCGGCGCGGCGCCGGTGCTGTCGATCGGCACGAACGACACGACCGTGGGCGTGGCCGTCTCGCCGGCGAGGTCGGCGACGGCGTCGCCGAGGCGCAGCTCGTAGCTCGCGCCCGGGGTGAGCGGCTCGTGCGGATCGATCGCGACGTGGATGCCGCTGGCGACGATCGTCGCCGGCACCGGCGTCGCCGCCGCGACGTCGACCAGCTCGATCGCGCCGGGTGCGAGGCGCGTGCGACGCGGATCGAGCGGCTCGGAGAAGACGAGCGCGAGCGTCGACGTCTCGAACATCGGGCGCAGAGCGCCGGGCGACGCCGGGTCCGAGCCGTTGAGCGCGATCAGCGCCGGCGCTCCCGCGAGCGGGCGATCGCTGCGCGTCGTGAAGCGCAGGAGCGGCGCGGACGGATCGTCGTTCGGGCCCTCGCCGGCCTCTCCTCCCGGGCTCGCGCCGGCGTACAGCTCGTACGTCGTGCCCGGCGCGAACGCCTTCGACGTGATCGCGAGCGTCTTGCCGCGTCCCTCGACGTTCACGTCGATCGGCATCGGCGCGACCGGTCCGTCGGGCCCGACGATGCGCACGGCCCCGGCGGCCTCGTCCGCCACCGCATCCGAGAACGACACCAGGATGCGCGCCCCCACGGGCACGTCGCGCTGGCCGTCGATCGGATACGTGAACACGACGCCCGAGGGCACCGGCTCGTCGGGCATGGTCTCGGCGAGACAGCCGGCCGACATCGAGAGCGCCAGCGCAGCCACCGAAGCGGCTGCAATCCCTCGGATCTCCTGTGGGTCGTGCGCCATGAGTGTCCCTCTCGACGATAGGTATACATAGTATATACCTTTGTCGTCAAGCGGGATTCATGAGGCTCGTCGCGCATACGTCAAGTTTGGAGGAAACCGGCGAACCGGCCGTCCGATAGACCGGCGCATGAGAGCGAAGCACGTGCTGGTTGCGGCCCTTCTCGTCGTGACGTCCTGCAAGTTTGCCGAGCTGCCGCCCATCGACCCGGACGCGGAGCTGGCAGAGGACGCGGCCGGCCCCGACGTCGCGATGGGGCCCGCGGAGGTCACCACCGACCAAGGCGCGCACGACTTCGGGCCGATCGTGATCGGCGAGATGTCACCGCTCCTCCAGGCGACGATCCGCAACACCGGAGGCGAAGCAACGGGCCCACTCTCGGTCTCGCTGCTCGGCGCCGACCCGGGCCAGTTCCAGATCGTCCCGACCGGCGACAGCACCGACTGCGTGAACGCGCGCTTGAACGGCGGCGAGTCGTGCGTCGCCCAGGTCCGCTACGCGCCCGGCGTCAACACGGCGGCGATGGCGCGGCTCGAGGTCTCGGGCAATCCGGGTGGGACGGCCGTCATCCCGCTCACCGGCGACGCGATCTCGCGGGCGAACCTGACGTCCACGACCGTCGGCCACGACTTCGGCGACATCGTCACGAATCAACCGTCGACGCTCCTGCAGGTCGTCGTTCGCAACGAGGGCGAGCAGCGCAGCGGCACGCTCTCGGTGACGCTCGGCGGCGCTCACACCGGCGACTTCACGATCGTGCCGACCGGCCTTGCCAACGACTGCGCCGGCGCGACCCTCGATCTTCAGGACACGTGCCTCGCGCAGGTCCGCTTCCAGCCGACGGTCGCCGCGACGCGCACCGCGAATCTCCTCGTGATGGGCACGCCGGGTGGCACCGTGACGGTCCCGCTGACCGGTGACGGGCTCAGCCCCGGCAACCTGATGATCGAGATGCCGACCGGCGGCGCCGCGCTCGACTTCGGCACACGCGAGCTCGCGACCGGCGCGACGTCGACGACGCAGACCATCCGCATCCGCAACACGGGTGGCGCGGCGACCGGCACCCTCGACGTGTCGCTCACGGGCGGTGGCTCCAGCAGCTTCACCACGCCGATCGAGAGCTGTGACAACACGACGCTCGGCGCCAACGCCACGTGCGACGTGCAGGTCCGTTTCAATCCGACCGCGGTCGGGAGCCAGCCCGCCACGGTGACGGTGCGTGACACGGTCGCGAACACCGCCGCATCGGTATCGATCACCGGCGTCGGCTCCGCGCGCGCGATCGTCACGAAGACCGGTCAGGGCATGGTCGTGTCGACCCCGACGGGCATCACCTGCGCGAGCGGTTGCTCCTCGCAGACGTTCTCGTTCGTCCAGACGCCGGTCAGCCTGGAGGCCACGGCCGAGAGCGGATGGACGTTCTCGGGATGGACGGGTTCGTGTATGGGCTCCAATCCTTCCACCATCTGCTCGCTCACGCTCGACGCGGGCATGGAGAACGTGGGCGCCGCCTTCACGCAGGTCTTCGTGCTGATGGTCTCGACGACGGGGTCGGGCACCGTCACCACGCCCTCGACCGGCATCCTGTGCGGAAACGGGAACAGCGACTGCAACGAGACGTATCCGGTGAACACGACGGTGACGCTCACCGCCGAGCCGGATGCAGGGTGGGAGGTCTTCTCGTGGACCGGCACCGGCACCACCTGCGCCGCCGGCGCACGCAGCTGCATGGTGACGATGAGCCAGGCGCGCAACGTGTCCGTCGTCTTCCGTCGTCTGTTCACGCTGACGGTCGCGCGGAGTGACGGCGGCGACGGGAGCGCGGGCTACGGAAGCGTCGCGTCGACCAACGTCGCGGGCATCACGTGCGGCGCCGACTGCATGGAGGTCTTCTTCGACGGGCAGTCCGTCACGCTCGACGCGACCGCGACGCCGGCTGCGGCGGCGACGCTGGCCGCGACGCCGTGGACGCTGCCGGCGGGCTTCACGTGCGCGACGAACCCTTGCTCCATCACGATCACGCAGTCACTGACGGCGACCGCGAACTACCAGATCCGCCAGTACGACCTGACGGTCACGCGGACCGGCAACGGCGCCGCGCTGGGCACGATCATGCGGAACCCGGCAGGAACGGCGTGTGGCACCGACTGCACGCGCTATCCGTACGGCACCGACGTGATGGTCGACGCGTCGGCTGGCACCGGCGCGAGCTTCTCCGGCTGGACCGGCGGCGGCTGCCCTGCGAGCGGAACGTGCACCGCCGACATGACGACGAATCGCACCGTCAGCGCGGCGTTCACGCTGGCGCAGTACACGCTCACCGTCACGAAGAACGGCTTCGGCTCGGGCACCGTGACGGGAACCATCCCGCCATCGACGCAGGTCATCAACTGCGGCAGCGGTGCCGGCTGCAGCGCCGCCATCAACCACGGCGCGATGGTGACCCTCACCGCGACGCCGAGCGCGGGTGACGTCTTCTCCGGCTGGTCGGGCGGCGGCTGCTCGGGCACCGCGCCGTGCACGACGACGGTCACCGCGGCCACGACGGTGACCGCAACCTTCGACAACTGCGTGCGCAGCACGCAAAGCTGCACGAGCTCGATGTTCATGCAATGCACCACCGGCGGCGACTTCGCCTCCCACGTTATCCCGAACGGCGCCAGCGGCTCGCCCGCGACGATCACGTACGACGGCACCTACGTCTGCCCCATGGGCTGCCACGCAACGCAGCCGCGCTGCGGTGACATCGAGCCATCGAATGGTCTCAACCCTGTTCTCGATGACGCGGCAACGAGCCCGTCTGGGCTGGACCTGCCCGCAGACCTCACGCCTCGCACGGTCAAAGCGATCGATACCTCCAACTTCAACAGCGGAAGCGGTGTCACCGTCGTGACGCTCGACAACGACACCGCTTACTCGGTCCCGGCGTCGGTG
>DATLEB010000250.1:0-12781 GCA_035525615.1 Kofleriaceae bacterium
GAGGAGCCGTCGATCGTCGCGGCGGCGTCGAACGCGGCGAGGATGGTCCGCGACGCGGGGGGCTTTCGCGGCGACGCCGACCCGGCCGTGATGTGCGCGCAGGTGCAGTTCGACGACGTGCCCGACTGCGACGCGGCCAGCGCGCGGGTCGCTTCGCACCGCGCCGCGCTGCTCGCGCTGGGCGACGGCGCGATCCCGCGGATGGTCGCGCGCGGCGGCGGCTGCCGCGACCTCGAGGTGCGCGTGCTCGACGCGTCCGTTGGGCTCCTGGTCGTGCACGTCTACGTCGACGTCGGCGACGCGATGGGCGCGAACATGGTCGACACCGTCGCGGAGGCGGTGGCGCCACGCATCGCCGAGCTGCTCGGCGGCGCGATCGTGCTGCGCATCCTGTCGAACCTGGCGCTGCGCCGGAAGGCGCGGGCGCGCGCCGAGATCTCGGCCGACGCGCTGGGCGGCGACGACCTCGCCGACGGCGTGGTGCGCGCGAGCCGGTTCGCCGAGCTCGATGTCGCGCGGGCCGCGACGCACAACAAGGGCATCATGAACGGGATCGACGCCGCCGCGGTGGCGCTCGGTCAGGACTGGCGCGCGATCGAGGCCGGCGCGCATGCATACGCCGCGGTCGCGGGTGGCGGCGCGGGATACCGGCCGCTGGCGACGTGGACGCGCACGGCGAGCGGCGTGGTCGGCGCGATCGAGCTGCCCATGGCGGTCGGCACGGTCGGCGGCGGCACGCGCGCGCCCGGTGTGCGCGCGGCGCTCGAGCTGTGCAACGTGAGCGGCGCGCGCGAGCTGGCCGTGGTGCTCGCGTCGGTCGGTCTCGCCTCGAACCTGGCGGCGCTGCGCGCGCTCGCCGGCGAAGGCATCCAGCGCGGCCACATGAAGCTGCACGCGCGGCGTCTCGACGAAGCCGCGGCGCGTGAAGGAGGTGCGCGATGACCGCAGTAGTCCAACAGCGTGGTGAGACGGCCCCGACGAAGGGCGGCTCGGGCGCGATGTTCGACAACATCGCGCCGCGCTACGACCTGCTCAACCGCGTCATGTCGTTCGGTGTCGACCGGCGCTGGCGCAAGAAGACCGTGCGCGCGCTGGCGCTGCCCCCGGGCGACGGCGCGTGCCGCGTGCTGGACGTGGCGACCGGCACCGGCGACCTGGCCATCGACATCGCGCGGATGCATCCGGGCGCCGAGATCATCGGCGTCGACCCGTCGTGCAAGATGATCGAGGTCGGCACCGGCAAGCTGGCGGCGCGCGGCCTGGCCGATCGCGTGCGGCTCGAGGAAGGCGACGCGCAGGCGCTGGCGCACGACGACGCCAGCTTCGACGCGGTCTGCATCGCGTTCGGCATCCGCAACGTGCCCGACCGCGGGCGCGGGCTGGCCGAGATGGCGCGCGTGTGCAAGCCCGGCGGTCGCGTGGCGATCCTCGAGCTGGGCGAGCCGAAGAAGGGCCTCATCGCGCCGCTCGCCCGCTTCCACATCCGCCACGTCGTGCCGCGCCTCGGCGCGTGGCTGTCGGGCGCGAAGGAGTACCGCTACCTGCAGACCTCGATCGCGGCGTTCCCGCCGCCCGAGGAGTTCGCGGCGCTGATGAGGGCGAGCGGGCTCGACGTCGTCGAGGTCGTGCCGCTGACGTTCGGCGTGTGCAACCTGTATGTCGGCACGCCGTCGCGAGGTGCGAAGTGAGCGCGCGTCCGAACGCGGCGATCATCGCGCGCACGGCGGAGCCGGCCGGGTTGCCGGGCGCCGCCATCCTCGAGCGCGGGCTCGACGAGGCGGCGCGCCTGCCGGCCGATGCGATCGCGCGCATCGCGATCCCCGCGGCGGTGGCGCCGGCGGCGGCGCTGTGGCGTATCGCGGGCGACGCGGTCCTGTGGGAGACGCGCGACGAGCCAACCTACCCGTGGGCAGCGGCTCCAGCTGACGGTCATCCGTCAGCTGGTGGGCTCGAGGTGGCGGTCGCCGGCGTGGGCGTCGCCGCGGCGGTGAGCGCGGCGGGCGCGGCTCGCTTCGAGGATATCGCGGCGAGCGGCGCCGACGTGCTGGCGCGGGTCGTGACGATCGGTGACGGCCCCGCGCCTCGGCTCCTCGGCGGATTCGCGTTCGCGCCGCGCGGCTCGGCGCCGACCGGGTCGTGGAACGCGTTCGGTGACGCGTGGTTCGCGCTGCCGCGGTGGACGTACGAGCGTCGAGGCACCGCGGCGTGGCTCGTGCTGGCGGTCGCGCCGCCGGAGCTGCGGGATGCGCGCGATCGTGCGCGCGTTCACGCCGAGCACGCGGCGGCCGTCGCCGCGCTCGCCGAGCCGCTGGCGGTGCCGCGGGCCCGCGCCGAGGCCACGACGGATCTGCCGCGCGAACGCTGGACCGCGGCGATCGAGGACATCCGCGAGAAGATCGCGGCGGGTCACTGCCGCAAGGTGGTGGCGGCGCGCGTGCGCAAGGTCGAGCTGGCGTCGCCGGTCGACGTCGCAGCGGTGCTGGCCGAGCTCGGCCGCCGTCATCCCGAGTGCACGCGCTTCGGCGTGCGTCGCGGGAGCGCGGCGTTCGTGGGCGCGAGCCCCGAGCGGCTCATCCGCCGCCGCGGCGACGAGGTCGACAGCGAGGCGCTGGCCGGGTCGATCGCGCGGCCCGCGCGCGCGGCCGCGACGGATGACCAGGCCCTCGCCATCGCGCTCCTCGACAGCGCCAAGGATCGTGGCGAGCACGACCTCGTGGTGAAGGCGATCGAGCAGGGGCTCGGGCCGTGGTGCCGCGAGCTGTCGATGCCCGACACGCCGGCGGTGCGCACGCTGCGCCACGTCATCCATCTGCACACGCCGGTGCACGGCGAGCTGTTCGCGCCTCGCCACGTGCTCGCGCTTGCGGCGGCGCTCCACCCGACGCCGGCCGTGGGTGGGACGCCGACGGCGGCGGCGCTCTCGTGGATCGCCACGCACGAGCCGGCCGCGCGCGGCTGGTACGCGGCGCCGGTCGGCTGGTTCGACGCCGCCGGTGACGGCGAGATGGCCGTCGCGATCCGCTCCGGCCTCATCGACGGCGCGACCGCGACGCTCCACGCCGGCGCCGGCATCGTCCGGGATTCGGACGCTGCGGCCGAGTGGGCGGAGACCGAGGTGAAGCTGCGGGCGCTCTCCGGCGCGCTCGGGCTGGAGGAGACGTCCCGTTGACGGCGGCGGTGCAGACGGTGTGGGCCGAGCTGGTGGCGGCGAGCCTCGCCGACGCCGGCGTCGCCGACGTCGTGGTGAGCCCCGGCTCGCGCTCGACGCCGCTCGCGGCCGCCCTCGCCCGTCTGCCCGTGCGCCTGCACGTCGTGGTCGACGAGCGGGCGGCCGCGTTCTTCGCGCTCGGCATCGCGCGGGCCGATGGCGCCCCCGCGGCGCTGGTGTGCACGTCGGGCACCGCGCCCGCGCACTACCTCCCGGCCGTGATCGAGGCCTCGATGAGCGGCGTCCCGCTCGTCATCGTGTCGGCCGATCGGCCGCCGGAGCTGCACGGCGCGGGCGCGTCGCAGACCATCGACCAGACCAAGCTGTTCGGCGGGTTCGTGCGGCGCTTCGACGACCTCGGCCCGCCCGACGGCAGCGCGCTCGCGCTGCGCAGCGTGCGGCGGAAGATCGGCCAGGCCGTCGCGGCATCGCGCGGTCCCGCGCCGGGTCCGGTGCACGTGAACGTGCCGCTCCGCAAGCCGCTCGAGCCGGCCGCGCCGTCGACGGTCGCCGAGCGCACCGCCGCCGCCGAGGCGACCCGGCTGCGCACGCTGCCGATCGCCGCCGTCGCACCGACTGTCCGGGTTCCGGACGACGTGATCGCGCGCGTCGCCGAGGCGATCGCCGGCACGACGCGCGGCGTCCTGCTCGCGACCGCTGGCCCGGCGTCACGTCGCGAGGCGCGCGCGGCCGCGTTCACGCTGGCCAGGCACGCCGGCTGGCCCGTGCTCGCCGAGGCCGGCAGCCAGCTTCGCTTCGCCCCGCGCGACGGCATCCTCGCCGTCGATCACGCGGGGCTGGCCGCGAGCGCGGAGCTCGCACCCGAGGTCATCGTGCAGCTCGGTGGCGAGCCCGTCGCGATGGGCTGGGGCGCGATCGCGACCGGCGCCCGCCGCTTCATCATCGCGGAGCACGGCTGGCCCGACGGCGACTCGACCGCCGAGGCCGTGCTCGTCGGCGATGTGGCCGACACCCTCGCCCGCATCACCGCCGCGCTGGCGACGCCGCGACTGCCCTCGGCATATGCGCGCGCGTGGCGCGACGCCGACCGCGTCGCCGCCGACGCCATCGCCGCGGCCCTGGCCGAGCACGCCGCCGCGAACACCGGGCTCGCCGCCGAGCACGCCATGGTCGGCGCGGCGATCGCCGCCGTCCCCACCGGCGCGCAGCTCGTCCTCGGCAACAGCCTGCCCGTGCGCGTCGCCGACGAGATCGCCGGCGGTGGCCGCGACCTCACGGTGCTCACGCAGCGCGGCGCCGCCGGGATCGACGGGCTCATCGCCGGTGCGGCCGGCGCGGCCGCGCGCAACGGGGCGACCGTGCTCGTCCTCGGCGACGTCAGCTTCGCGCACGACGTGGGCGCCCTCGCCTGCGCGCGCGGCCTGCCGCTCGCCATCGTCGTCATCGACAACGGCGGTGGTCGCATCTTCGACCAGCTGCCGGTCGTCGCCAGCGACCTTCCCGACGGTGCCTTCGAGCGCCTGTGGCGCACGCCGACCGCGCTCGACCCCGTCGCCGCGGCGCGCGCCTTCGGCATCGAGGCCGCGCTTGTCCGGGATCCGGACGAGCTGGGCGCCGCCATCGATCGGGGTGTCGGGCGCGGCGCCGCCGGTCCCGTCGTCATCCACGCTCCGGTCGCACCCGAGAGCGCTGCATCGATTCGCCGTGCCGCGAAGGCGGCACTTTCCACACCCGCCCGTCAGAGGAGCCACGCATGAGCGACGACGTCGAATGGATCAACATCAAGGGCTACGAGGACATCAAGTACCAGAAGTCGCCCGAGGGCATCGCCAAGGTCACGATCAACCGCCCCGAGGTCCGCAACGCGTTCCGTCCGCAGACCGTGTCGGAGATGATCCGCGCGTTCGACGACGCGCGTGACGACGCCGAGATCGGCGTGGTCATCCTCACAGGCGAGGGTCCCGACGCGTTCTGCTCGGGCGGCGATCAGCGCGTCCGCGGCAACGGCGGCTACGTCGGTCAGGACGGCGTGCCGCGCCTCAACGTGCTCGACCTGCAGAAGCGCATCCGCTACCTGCCCAAGCCCGTGGTCGCGTCGGTCGCGGGCTTCGCGATCGGCGGCGGCCACGTGCTCCACGTCGTGTGCGACCTGACCATCTGCGCCGAGAACGCGAAGTTCGGCCAGACCGGGCCCAAGGTCGGCAGCTTCGACGGCGGCCTCGGCAGCTCGTACCTGGCGCGTATCGTCGGTCAGAAGAAGGCGCGCGAGATCTGGTTCCTGTGCCGCCAGTACGGCGCGCAGGAGGCGCTCGACATGGGCCTCGTCAACAAGGTGGTCCCGCTCGACCAGCTCGAGGCCGAGACCATCCAGTGGTGCCGCGAGATGCTGCAGCTGTCGCCGATGGCGCTGCGCTTCCTCAAGTCGGCGATGAACGCCGACTGCGACGGCCAGATGGGCCTGCAGGACTTCGCCGGCTCGGCGACGCTCCTCTACTACATGACCGAGGAAGGTCGTGAGGGTAAGGAAGCGTTCCTCGAGAAGCGGAAGCCGAACTTCAAGAAGTTCCGCCGGTTCCCCTGAGCGCCGCCAGGGAACGACGATGACAGCCACGATCACCGACTGGATCGCCGCGGCGCGGCCGCGAACGCTGACGGCAGCCATCGCGCCGGTCGCGATCGGGACGGCGTGCGCGCACGCTGCAGGCGGCATCGCGTGGGGCCCGGCGACGGCGGCGCTCGTCGGCGCGGGGCTGATCCAGATCGGGACCAACTTCGCCAACGACGTCTTCGACGCCGAGAAGGGCGCCGACACCGCGGAGCGCAAGGGGCCGGTGCGCGCGGTCGCGACCGGCTTGATCAGCGCGGCGGCGATGCGGCTCGCCATGATCGTGACGTTCGCGCTCGCGGTGGCGGTCGGCGTGTACCTCGTCTCGGTCGGCGGCTGGCCGATCGTCGCGATCGGGCTCGCCTCGGTCGCAGCCGGCGTGGCGTACACCGGCGGCCCGTGGCCGCTCGGCTACCACGGCCTCGGCGACGTGTTCGTGATGGTGTTCTTCGGGCAGGTCGCGGTCTGCGGCACGGTCTACGTGCAGCTCGGCGACGTGCCGGCGCTCGCGTGGTGGCTGTCGTTGCCGGTCGGCGCGGTCGCGACCGCGATCCTCGTCGTGAACAACCTGCGCGACCGGGAGACCGACGCCAAGGTCGGCAAGCGGACGCTGGCCGTGCGCTTCGGACGCAGGTTCGCGCTCGTCGAGTACGGTGGGTTACTCGCCATCGCCCACGCTGTCCCCGTGGCGCTCGCGCTGGGCGCCGTTCAGGGCGCCGGTGCGTGGTGTGTCCTCGGTGCGCTGACAGCACCGTGGGCCGTGGTACTCATGCGCCAGTTGATGCGCGCGGTGCCCGGTCCCGAGATGAACGAGCTGCTCGGAGCGACAGCGAAGCTGTTGCTGGTGCAGTCGGTCCTCATGGCGATCGGGGTAGCGGTCGGGGTCGGATGACCCGGCAGCGCCGGCCGACGCTCGAGTCGCTGCGGATCGACGGCGTGCGCCTGGTGCCGTGGCGGCGGCAGCTGGCGGCCGCGGTCGCCGACGGTCGCAACGAGTGGATCGAGCGCACGGGCTGGTTCGTGATCGTCGAGAGCGACGGCGTGCGCGGCATCGGCGAGGCGGCGCCCCTGCCCGGTTACGTCGTCGGCGGCGGCGCGGACGCGGAGGCGCGGGCGCGACGCGCGGCGCTGCGGTTCGCGCTCGAGACCGCGATCCTCGACGCCGAGGCGCGCAAGCGCGGCGTGCGCTTCGCCAACCTCATCGCCGATGCCGCGCTCGCGCTGGTCCCGGTGAACGCGGTGGTGCGCGACGTGGAGGGCGCGAGGGCCGCGTTCGCGCGCGGCATCCGGACGCTGAAGGTGAAGGTCGGCGCCGATCACGCGCGCACCATGACGCTGCTGCGTGCGATCCGCGTGGCGCTGCCCGAGGCGGCGCTGCGCGTCGACGCCAACCAGACCTGGCCGCTCGACGAGGTCGAGACGCGCCTGGCCGACCTGGCCGAGCTCCGGCTGGACTACGTCGAGGAGCCGGCGGCGGGCCTCGCCGCGCGCTTGCGACAGCCGCTGCCCGTGCCCGTGGCGCTCGACGAGAGTCTGGCCGCGCCCGATCGCGAGACCTGGCTCGATCAGGCGCTCGCCAGCGGTGCGCTCGCCGCGATCGTCCTCAAGCCGACGGTGCTGGGCGGCATCACGATCTGCCGGCGCCTCGCGGCGCGCGCGCAGGCTCACGGCCTGGCCGTGAACATCACGCACTCGCTCGAGGGCCCGGTGGCGCTCGCCGCGTGCGCCGAGCTCGCACGCGCGCTGTCGCTCAAGGGCGCGGTCGGTCTCGATCGACACGCGTTCCTGGCGACGTGGTCCCTCGACGTCCCGCAGCTCACGGACGACGCGGTCGTCCCCGCAACCGCCAGCGGCCTGGGCATCGACATCGACGCCGCGATCGCGGCCGCCGACGCGCCGGTGCCAGCACCGGCGGCGATTCTCGACACCGGCATGATCGCGATCCCGGCGGCGGCGATCGCAGCGGCGATGGCGCGCGAGACGTTCGCGACGCCCCTGGTCGCGGGCCTCGACGCTGACTCCGTCGCGGCGATCGGCCGCGCGCTCGACGAGCATCGGCCGATCGGGCTCATCCAGGATCGCCTGCCACAGTACGAGCAGGCCGCTCTCGCCTCGCGTCTCGCGAAGTATCCGGTTCCCGAGGACACGGCGGTCGTCGTCTTCACGTCGGGTTCGACGGGACATCCCAAGGGTGTCGTCATCTCGCGTACGGCGCTCGATGCGGCGGTCGCGGCGAGCGCCGCGCACCTCGGCACGCGCGCAGACGATCGCTGGCTGCTCGCGCTGCCGCCGGCGCACATCGCCGGCTTCGGCGTCATCGCGCGCAGCCGCGCGCTCGGCGTGCCGCCGGTGATCGGCGACGCCGGCTCGACCGCACCGGCGACGCTGGTCTCGATGGTCCCCGCGCAGCTCGCGCGGTTGCTCGAGGACGCCGCGTGGACGCCGCCACCGACGTGGCGCGCGGTGCTGCTCGGCGGCGCCGCAGCCGCGACCGAGCTCGTCGCACGCGCTCGCGCACGCGGCGTACCGGTGCTCACGACGTACGGCATGAGCGAGACCACCGGCCAGATCGCGACGTGCCCGCCGGGGCAGACGCCCCCCGAGGGTGCGGTCGGCGTGCCGCTGCCCGGCATCCACGTCGACGCCGGCACGCGCGAGGCCCCCGCGGTCGTCCGCGTGCGCACCCCCGCGGCGTTCACCCGCTATCTCGACGAGACGCGCGCCGATCCCGACGCGGTCGTCACCACGGATCTCGGCTTCCTCGAGGACGGCTGGCTGCACGTCGTCGGTCGCGCCGACGACGTCATCGTCACCGGCGGCGAGAAGGTGCACCCGCTCACCGTCGAGAACGCGCTCGCGCGCATCCCGGGCGTCGTGACCGCGTGTGTGGTCGGCATCCCCGATCCCACGTGGGGCCAGCTCGTCGCCGCCGCGATCGTCCCCGCGCCGGGCCATCGCAAGGCCATCGAGGCGAGCCTCGAGAAGCTCGCGCACGCGCTCGCGCCGCACGCGCGCCCGCGCCACGTCGTGTTCGTCGACGCACTCCCGCTGGGACCGACCGGCAAGGTCGATCGCGCCGCCGTCGCGACCCAGCTCGCGTCGTCGCGCTAGTGTCCCATCGCTACCCGTGAGGCCGGCGGGAGCGCTGGATCGGCGCGCCGCGATGCGGCTACGGTGGGCTCAGGGGGATTCGCATGAAGCGATCGTGGGTATTCGTGGCGACGGTCCTGGTGAGCACGGCGGCGACGGAGCGTGCGTCGGCGCAGGTGGCAAGCGTGGCCGACGTCCGGCGCGTCGGCAGCAACGTCGAGGACATCACGAGCGTCGACAAGGGTGCGCTCAACAAGAAGGTGGTGCTGCTCGACGGCGACGAGCTGCGCGTCGTCGATCCTGCGTCGAACGCGCCGGCGACGTTCCTGTGCGACCTGACCGACGCCGGCGTCATCACCGACTGGACGCCGCGCGGCATCGCGTGGGTCACGAAGACGCGCGAGCTCGTCGTGCACGACTTCTTCCCGCCCTTCCATCCCGTCGCCGAGCTCGTGTTCTTCGACGACCGGTGCGAGCACGTGCGGCGCGTGCCCGTGACCTATCCCTTCCCCATCACCAACACCGAAGGGATGGACTACATCCCCGCGAGCAGCCGTCACTTCAGGAACCATGTGGCCTCGATCGTCGAGGACGAGAACTTCCAGGCCCGGATCGTCATCTTCGATCTCGACGGTGAGATCGCAGACATCATCACCCCCGACGCGCCGGTCGGAACCCAGTATGGCCTGGGCCTGGCGTACTCCGACGACGGTTTCCTGGTGACGCTGCTCGGCGTCGACGAGACCTGGCGCGTCGAGTTCGACGGCTCGGTGTCGCTGGTCGGCCCGCAACCGTGGCCCGGAGTCACCGAGGGTCTTGACGAGAGCAGCAAGGGGTTCGTCGGCGTCGAGTACCGCGCCCGGCTGCGGCGCACCGATGACGACCTCGTCGTGATCGCCGGGGGCGATCGCAGCTACGTGTACGGCCCCAACATGCCGCGCGAGAACGCCGTCACGCACGTCGACGGCCTCTTCGTGTTCACCGGCGGGCTCTTCGACCCACAGCTGAACGCGATGCCCGACGACTACTCGCACAACATCTTCCTGACCGCGATGGACCCCGACGTCTCGCAGGTGGCGGCGCCGATCGGCGGGACCACCACCGTGCTGGTCAGCTACCGCGAGTCACGCACCATCCAGCCGTTCGACACGTGGACCTCGACCTTCGACGATCCCGTCGACGTGGCGGCGTGTTTCCCCGACGCCACCGTCGGCGCGCCGGCGTTCATCGACTCGACCGGCGAGGTGCTCCTGCCCGAGCGCGGGCCGCTCGGCCGCCCCGGCGTGCTGCAGGTGGTCGATCTCGACGGCACGTCGCTGGGCGAGATCGATCTGGCGACCACGCTCGGCATCACCGACCTCACCAGCGTGTCGTGGCGCGCGACCGGAGATCCCGACGGCGAGCTCGTGGTGTATGCCGACGGCATCATCTGGATCACCGACATCTACGGCGGCTACGTCGCGCAGTACCTGTTGCCGGCCGGCGTGACCCTCAATCAGATCTCGGCGATCAACGACGGCATCTACGCCGGCGAGCTGGCCGGCATGGAGCGCCTCGACACCAACCGCCTCTATCGCCTCGCGCTGTGACCTAGCGCTTGCGCTTGGTGATCCTCACGGCCTCGACGGCGCGATCGGTCGCCGCGACGACCTCGATCGAGGCGCCGCTGACCTGCACGTGCGAGCCGGGGACGGGGATGCGGCGGAAACGCTCGATCAGGAAGCCGGCGACCGTCTCGTAGTCGTCGCTCTCGGGGATGCCGAGGTCGAGGGCCTGGTTGAGCTTGGCGACCGTGATCTTGGCCTCGACGCGCCACACGCCGGGCTTCTCCTGGCGGATGGGCGACGGCTCGTCGTCGTACTCGTCGTCGATGTCGCCGACGATGGTCTCGAGCAGGTCCTCGACGGTGACGATGCCGACCGCCCCGCCGTACTCGTCGACCACGATCGCCATCGGGTTGCCGCCGACCTGGAGCTGCACGAGCAGGTCGACGGCCTTCATGCTGCCGGGGACGTAGCTGGAGGGACGCGCGATCTCGGCGACCGGGCGCGCGCGACCCTCGGCGCCGGCGGCAAGGATGTCGAACGCGTGCACGATGCCGACGATGTCGTCGACGCGGCCGCGGTAGACCGGCATGCGCGAGTGCTGCTTGTCGGCGACCTCGACCGCGGCCTCGCCGAGCGTCGTGTCCTCGGGCAACGCCGTCACCTCGGACAGCGGCACCATCAGGTCGCCGACCTTGTACTCGCTGAGCTCGAAGACGTTGGCGATCATCTCGCGCTCGTCGGCAGTGATCCCCGACTTGTCGCCGGCCGGCTCGCTCTCGATGATGAGCGCCAGCTCGTCGCGCGTGATGAACGCCTTCTTCTTGTCGGTGCCGGCCAGGCGCGTCGCCGCGCCCGCGAACGCGCTCACCACGAGGACGAGCGGCCGCATGATCCAGCTGACGGGCACGAGCACCCACGCGTAGAACGAGACCAGCTTGTCGGCGTGCGCGCCCGCGATCGCCTTGGGCACGAGGTGGCCGAAGATGACCATCGGTACGAGCACGGCGACCGCGGCCCACGCCTCGTGGTAGCCGCGGCCGGACAGGTACACCGCGCAGGTCGCGGCGACGACGAGGCTCGCCGACGTCGCGCCGATGAGCACGGTGGCCGCGGTCGTCTCCTGCTTGGCGAGCAAACGCTCGGCGGCGCGCGCTCCGCGGCTGCCGCCACCGGCACGCTGGCGCAGCCGCGCGCGATCACACGAGCCGAGCGCGATCTCCGCGCCGACGAACATGGCCTGCGCCATGCCGGCCAGCACGGCCACCGTGATCAGCTGAGACAGCGTGATCATCGCGAGCCGTCCTTCGGCTGCGCGTCGCCGAGGTCGGCGGCGAGGTCATCGAGGTCGAACGGCTTCGTGATCTCCGCCGGCGGCTCGTCACCGACGCCGGTGTCTTCGGGCCGCGGCTCCGGATCGAGCTCTTCGGGCGGCGGGATCGGCGCCGGCGTCCCGGCGCTGCCGATGAGCTCCAGCACGCCCGTCGAGCGCGCCCGGCGCGGCGCCGGCGGCTCGTCCTCGGGCGGCGGCGTCTCGTCGGGATCGTGCGGCGGCGGCGTCTCGTGGGAGGAACCGCCCTCCGACGCGACGGCGCCCGAGCGCTCGCTCGCCGCGTCCGCCGGCACACCCTCGGCCGAAAGCGACGTCACCGTGCCCGGCACCGGCGTCCGACCGCCGCGCCCGCGCCGCACGCCGCCGTGCTGGAGGATGTCACGCTCGTCGCGGATCTCGCCGAAGAGCTGCTCGAGCAGGTCCTCCATCGTGACGATGCCGAGGAGCCCGCCGTACTCGCTCACCACCAGCGCGAGGTGCACCTTGCGCTGCTTGAAGGTGCGGAACAGGCGCGCGAGCGGCGTCGTGCGCGGCACGAACAGCGGCTCGTGCAGCAGCTCCGAGAGCGTCCGCGCCGGCGCCTGCCCGGCGGTCGCCAGCACCAGATCCTTCGAGTTCAGGATGCCGCGGATGTTGTCGAGCGAGCGCTGGTAGATGGGCACGCGCGAGAAGCCGCGCGTGGCGACCTCCTTGGCGAGGCGCGCCATCGGCAGGTCGTACGACAGCGCGAACACCTTGTCGCGCGGGGTCATGATCTGCCCGACGTTCTTGTCGCCGAACTCGAACACCCGGTGGATCAACCGCCGCTCGCGCGCGTCGACCTGGCCCTGGGCGCTGCCCGCATCGACCAGCTTGCGGAACTCCTCCTCGCTGAGGTCGCCCGACATCCGCGGCCGACCCGAGCCGCCGAACGGCCGCGCCAGCAGATCGCCCAGGCCCTGCACCACGAAGCGCAGCGGCGAGACCAGCAGCGCGAAGCCGGCGAGGGGCCGCGCCACGATGCGGGCGCCGCGGATCGCGTCCTTGATCGCGAGCGTGCG
>DATLEB010000262.1:0-12634 GCA_035525615.1 Kofleriaceae bacterium
GCGTGGTTGTAGACGAGGATGTCAGATGCGGACACGGAGGGCCTCGTAGGATTCGGCGTAGGCGTAGCCGCTCAGGCGGCCGAGGGCGCGCGCGAGGTCGCGGCTCGAATCGAGATCGAGGTTCGCGAGCTGCGACTGGTGTGCCGAGATGGCGTCGATCTTCTTGTCGATGCTCGACGAGACGTCTGCGAAGCACTGGCCGAGGGAGCGCGACTGCGCGTTCATCTCGGGGCTCGACAGGTACGCGAGCAGGTCGCACGGCGTGCGGCGCAGCGCCGACACCGTCGCGCGATTGACGAGGCTATGGTCCCAGTGGAGGTCGTGCGCCGAGTGCGTGATCACCAGGTCGGGCTTCACCTCGCCGACGAGGTGGTCGAAGCGGCGCACCAGCTCGTGCATCGGGATGTCCTCGACGCGGCACTGCTTCTCCTCGTACACGATGAAGAGCTGCGCGCCGATGATCTTCGCGCCGGCGCGCGCCTCCTTCGTGCGCTCCTCGGCGCGGTTCGGCACGCTGACCACGGCCATGGTGACGTGCGCGCCTTCCTCGGCGAGTCGCGCCAGCAAGCCGCCCGCGCCGACCTCGAGGTCGTCGGGGTGAGCACCGAAGGCGAGCACGCGGCCGCCCTTCTCTTCGTCGAAGATCCGGTTCATGACATTCCCCCGGCGTGTCGCGTGACCGACGGCTCGCCGAACAAGACGCGGCGGCTGTCGGGTCCGCAATTGAGAACGAGATCGAGGAAGCCCAGGTACGGCACGAAGCCGAGCTGGCCGTAGCGCTGCGCGTAGGTCGGGTGCGTGAACGACTGCCACATCACCGAGATGCCGGCGGCCTTCATCGCGTCGAGGTCGAGGTAGTCGGTCGAACCGCCCTTGCCGGACAGGTAGACGTGCGCTCCGACCTTCTTGCACATGTCGATGATCCGCTCGGTCTTCTGACCGACGAGCTCGAGCGACGACGAGCGCAGCATCGGCACCGTGATGCCGAGCCACGCGCGCGCCAGCTCCATCATGTGCAGATCGAGATCGAGCAGCCGCTCCCACGGGCGCGCGAACACGTCCTCGAGCTCCGCGGCGTGCTCGGCCCAGAACGGCGCCTTGCCGTAGTGGGTCTTCAAGGTCATCCACGTGCGGCGCTGCCAGTGCTCCTTGTGCTCGCGCGTGCAGCCGCCGTCGTTGATCTTCTTGTCGCAGATGCGATCCGCCTGCGTCCCGCGCTCGAGCGGCACGCTGATCCACGCCGGGCCGTTGTTCAGCTTCAGGCGCTGGCGGTTCTGGAAGTTCTCGCGCTCGTACTGCAGGTCATCCATGACGACGAAGACGTCGGCCTTCGCCATCTTGTCGAGGTAGCCGAGCCACGGCAGGAAGTGCGGCTGGTGCGCGGCGAGGATGGTCATGGCTTCACGCCTCCCGCCGCCGGCGGCGGCACGGGCGCACCGGCGACGTGGCCGCGCGTCTCCCAGCTGGACGTGTCGAGCGTGAACAACCCGAGCGGCGTCAGCAGCAGGTACGCCACCGGCATCAGCACCGCCATGGGCAAGAACGCGATGGGATGCACACGCAGCCACGGCGGCAGCTTCCGCGTCGTCGGCGCGAACCAGTAGATCATGCTGAAGGCGGCGATGACCGCGATGTGGAACATCGTCAGGTCCATGAACTCGCCCTCGAGGACGTGATTGATGATCACGAAGGGGTAGACCAGGAGCAGCATGAACATCGACAGGTACTGGATGCAGAGCAGCGGGTGCAGCTTCCAGGCGTGGCCGATGCCGAGCGCGAAGTCGACGACGTTCGAGCGCTTCCAGCGCAGCTGCTGGTTGAAGTAGCCGCGCAGATCGGTGGGCGCCTTGGTGAAGCACATCGCGTCCATCGTCATGACGGTGCGATAGCCGTGCTTCACGATCTGGCGGGTGAGGAAGCGGTCCTCGCCGTACTTGATCGCGACGCCGAGGATGTTGCGGTCCTCGAGGATCGGCTCGAGCTGCATGAGCACGTGGCGGCGGTACGCCGTCAGACACCCCGACAGGCACATGACGCTCTTGAGCGAGCGCTCGAGGTTCTTCAGGTGCTCCTGCCCGAAGTAGTACTTGATGGTCTGGAGCTTCGAGAGCCAGTTGTCGTTGGGGTTCGAGACGTGGACGCGGCCGCCGACCGCCGCGATGTCGGGCGCCGTGAAGCGGGCGACCAGCTCGCGCAGCGCCGTCGGGAAGATGATCACGTCGGAGTCGACCGACACGATGATCTCGCTCGTCGACTCACGCACCGCGTGATTGATGCCCTTGCGCTTACCCATGTTGAAGGGGTTGCGCAAGACTCGTACATTCGAGTGCTCCGAGGCCGCCTTGCAGGCCCACTGGTAGCTGTCGTCGGTGGAGCAGTCGTCCACCACCGTGATGCTCAGCTTCTCCTTGGGGTAGTGGAGCTTGGTGAGGCTGATGATCGTGTCGTAGATCGACCGCCCCTCGTTGTAGAGCGGGACGACGACGGTCACCGTCGGCTCGTAACCGTCGATCTTCTCGTCGAACTTTCGCCCCTTGAAGAGCGAGAGATACAGACCGAAGACGTATCGGTTGAGGAAGACGATGAAGATGAAGAGGTAGATGGGGAAGTTGGACACGCCGGCATCGCCGCGAAACAGCAAGAGCGGTGCCGTGGAACTCCAGTTCCCGATCGTGAATGGCACTGACCTGTTGGCCACGGGTAGCGGTTGTCAGATCGGAGCCCGCGGTCATCGATCTGGTGTCGCCTCACACCACATGACCTTCGTGTGAAGCTGGTTGCTGTCGGGCAGTTCGCGATCGGCAGGTCGTGGCTGGGGTCTTGCAAAGTTGCCGGTTCTCGCCGCATCCCCCCGCGCGCCCAACATGCCAGAACCAAAGTCGCCTGACGGCAAGCGTCCCCCTCCGCCTCGTTCCCCGAGGCAACGCGACATGGATGTCGATCGGACCATCGTCGATCGGCGATCACCCATGCACATGCCGTCAGCGCCCCCGCGCTCTCGGCGCTCGACGCCACCCGGCGTCGCCGCGCCGATGACGTTGCCACCCGCGCCCGTGAGAGCACCCGTTCCCACGGTCGCGCCGGCCAACGTGATCCCGTTTTCGCCGCGTCCTCCCACGGCGATGCCGGCGATCGGCCTCCCTCCACTTCCGGCCCCCCAGCCGATGGTCACGTCCCTGTCCACGCGCCGCAGCGGCTCGTCCGCCGTGCTGGCCATCGCGGCCACCGCCGAGGCCGAGTTCGAGCCGGCGACCGACCGGGTCCCTCCGCCCGAGCACGTCGTCGCTGCAGCACCTGTAGCGGCGCCCACCCATCATGCGGCGCCGGCGGCGAACACCAACTCGCCGTGGGGCGTCTACGAGCAGCTCGGGCTGGGGCCGCGCCCCATCAAGGACTCGGTCTCTCCCGAGACCGCCAAGTTCCTGGTCAACGCGTACCGCGCGCTCGGCTTCGCGGTCCTGACCATCATCGTGATCGTGCTGGTCGGCTACATCGCGACCAGCGCGTTCTACTTCGTGAGCGACTCGTGGGTGCAGCCGATGCGCGTCGCCGCCTCGGACGAGCGCGTGCTGTCGCTCCAGTCGCAGCTCACCGAGCAGGAGAACACGAAGGACAAGATCATCGCCGACCTCAACCACGCCGACCGCTACATCGCGGTGCAGCAGACGTATCAGGGCGAGTTCGCCGCGGCGATCCGCGCCGACCTCACCGGCCGCAAGGCCGCGCTCAACCGCGTGCGCGAGCTGGCCAGCGGGTATGCGAGCGCGCGCGACCGCGTGCGCCGCTCGAACCAGGCGTACGCCGCCGCGTCGCAGAAGAAGATGGCCGAGGAGTACGCCGCCGGGCTCATCGATCGGGGCCAGATGCTGTCGGGCAAGTTCCAGCTGGCGCAGATCACCAGCTCCAACCTCACGCTGGCCGAGCGCCAGGCCGAATACGAGGACCGCGCCACCGACCTCGAGGCCGAGGCCCAGGCGCTGAACGCCATCCTCGACGAGAAGGGCGGCACGTCGGCGCTCAGCTACGACGTCCTCAAGATCAAGCAGGAGTACGAGCTGTCGCGCCTCGAGACCCAGAAGGCGATCGAGAGCCGCGAAGCGCTCAAGTCGAGCCTCGAGCGGCAGGAGAAGGTGGTCGACGGGTTGAAGCAGTCGCCCTACCTGCGCGCGGTCGACGGCAACGCCAACGTCGCGTTCGTGCCGTACTCGAACATGGATGACGTGCGCGCCGGCGCACCGCTCTACGGCTGCGCGCTCGAGATGCTCTTCTGCCGCAAGGTGGGCAAGATCGTCGAGGTGATGCAGGGCGAGGTGTCGTTCAAGCACCCGCACCGCGAGAAGGTGCTGCGCGGCCGCATGATCGTCGTCGACCTGAAGGACAAGAGCGCCGCCGAAGACGATGTGCTCTTCGTCGGTGGTCGTCCGCTCCTCTTGTAGGATCCGCCGCACACCGATGAACCCCGCCGGGTATCTCGCCACCATCCTCCTCGTCGCTGCTGCCACCGCCTCCGCGGCGCACGGTGACGCGTATTGCGATCACGCCAAGGCTGTCGCCGCGGCGCAGAGCTCCACCCTCGCCGCGCCCGAGCTGTTCACGAGCTTCGGCTACGTCGAGCAGCCGGCTGCGGCCGCCATCCCGTCGACGACGTCCGACGACCTGCGCTTCACGCTCGGCGTGAAGTACAGCCTCGGCAACCTGTTCGAGGGCGCGGTCGTGCGGCAGCGCGCGGGCGCCGACTGTCGCCGGCAGCGCGCGCTCTCCAGCGTGCAGAGCGTGCCGCAGCGGCGGGCGCTGGCGGCGCGCGCCAAGATCCTCGACGCGGCCATGGGCGAGGCGTCCAAGCTGCTCGACGAGGCCGACGACGACATGCGCGCCCGGCGCGCGACGGCGCAGGAAGTGATGGCGACGCGGCTGCGCGTCGAGCAGCTGCGCTCGCTCGCGGCGGCGACGCACAAGGAGCTCGACACGCTCCCCGATTCGGACGCGTCGCTCGCGGGCGCGCTCGGCGCGTACTACGAGGCCGACCACGACATCGAGAACGCGGATGCGCGGCTGCGCACGGCGCAGGCGTGGGACCTGAGCGTGCGCGTCGGTTACGACAAGTTCCTCGACGGCGACGACGAGTCGCCGTACTTCGCCGTGGTGCAGGCGAGCTTCAACCTCGGATGGATCCTGCAGCAGCCCGCCAACAACCGCGCGATCGCGGCGAAGAAACGGCTGGTGCGCGAGGAAGCCAACGCCGCGGCGACGCCGGCGGTGCGCGCCTTGTACGAGAGCGAGGTCCAGCGCGCGAAGGAAGCCGGCGCGCTCTCGTCCGAGCTCGAGCGCCAGCTCGAGGCGCTGCGCCGCATCGGCGGCGACGACAGCCGCCGCTTCCGCCAGACCGTGTGGTTCGAGTGGGTCGAGGCCGCGGCGCAGCACGCGTACCTCGAGGCGCACGCCGCGTCGCTCGGCGAGGTGCTCGGCGAGGGCGGGGGCGCATGAGCCGCTTGAAGGTGGCGGCGCTCGCGGCGGCGTGTCTCGGCATCGCCGTGACGCACGTGGCGTGCAAGGACGCCGAGGCGCGCAAGCGTCGGAAGTCGCCACCGCGCCGCGTCGTCAAGCCGGCGGGCGAGCTACAGGTCACCGCGCCCGACGCGATGTGCATCACGCGCGGTGCGCGCGCGTTCGACGGCCCGCGCCTCACGATCGACGAGCCGACGGTGCGCGTCGTCGCGCCGGCCTCGCACGGCGACGCGGCGGCCTTACGCTTCACGTTCAACGGCGACAGCGAGAAGAAGGTCGCCCTCGCCAGCGGTCAGATGCGCCGCCAGCTCGGCCTCAAGCTGCGCGCCGGCGACGGCTGCAACCTGGTCTACGTCATGTGGCGTCTCGACCCGACGCCGTTCGTCGAGGTCCAGACCAAGATCAACCCCGGCTCGCACGATCACGACGACTGCGGCGCGGGCGGCTACACCAAGGTGAAGGCCGTGCGCAGCGAGGCGCCGCCGCCGTTACGCACCGGCACGACGCACACCCTCTCCGCCGAGATCATCGGCGACGAGCTCACCGCGCGCATCGACGACAAGGTCGTGTGGCGCGGCCGCCTCGCCGACGACGCGCGCGCGCTCGACGGCCCCGCCGGCCTGCGCACCGACAACGTCGCGATCGACGCCGAGCTCCTGGTCGCGCCCATCGCAAAGCGCCACGCCGTCCCCGGCTGCGACTGAGCCGCCTTACAATCTCCCAATGCGGGGGATCCTCCTGGTCGCGGCGTTCTTGATCGCGTGCAGTGGCGCGTGCAGCGGTGCCTCGCCGCCGCCGGCATCCTCGACGGCGCCGCCACCGCCGCCACCACCGCCGCCGAACGGCGAGCACTGTCCCGCCGCGTTCGCGCAGGCCGGCGGCGACTGCGACCCCGCGGCGCATCCCGGCACCTGCGCGTACGCCGAGGGCTCCTGCTACTGCGGGGCGACAATCCCGTGCTCGGGCGCGGCCCGCTCCGACGAGGAGCTCGCCGCGATGCCGTCGTCGTGGCAGTGCACCGCGGTCCCGCCGCGGGTCCGCCCCGACGGCTGCCCGGGGATGGAACCCAACGCGGGCACCGCGTGCAGCCCGAGCGGCCGCACCTGCACCTACGGCAGCTGCTGCGTCCGACACTTCCGCTGCGAGAAGGGCCGCTGGAAGGACGCCGGCGGCGAGTGCCCGCCGTAGCGTCACGCGCGCGTCACTTCGTCGGCGGCGGCAGCTCCGGGAACGACACGTTGCCGCCGATCTTCACGCCACACCGTCCCGCCTCGCACACCGCCTCGGGCTTCGGGCACGCCATGAGCGTGCACGCCGTGCCCTCGCACCGGTCCGCGGCCACGTACTCCTTGCGCACGTCGGCGGCGTTGTCCTTGTGCACGCCGACGGCGGTGCCGCCGTTGCACGCGTCGCAGCACTCGATCTCGACGACGGCGCAGTCCTCGTCGGCGCCGCACGACTGCCGCTCGTCGAACGTCGGGCTCAGCACCGGCCCTTCGGGCGTCTTCTTCTTGCAGCCGGCGAGCGAGGCGACAGCGGCGACGGCGAGCGCGATCACGATGGTCCGCATCGCGCGACCATACGCGGTACCGTCGGCCCATGGAACGCCTCCGCACGTCCGACGAGCGCTTCGCGTCGCTGCCCGACTTCGCGTACACGCCCCATTACCTCGACGTCCCCGCCGGCGACGGCAGCGCGCCGCTGCGCATGGCGTACATCGACGAGGGGCCGCGCGACGCGCCGGTCGTGCTCATGCTGCACGGCGAGCCGTCGTGGTCGTTCCTCTATCGCCACTGCATCCGCACCGTCGTCGCCGCGGGGCTGCGCGCCGTCGCGCCCGACCTCGTCGGTTTCGGGCGCAGCGACAAGCCCGCCGCGCGCACCGACTACACGTACGCGGCGCACATGGGCTGGCTGCGCGCGTTCGTCGACGGCGCGGGGCTGCGCGACGTCACGCTCCTCTGCCAGGACTGGGGCGGGCTCCTCGGGCTGCGCCTCGTCGGCGAGGAGCCGCAGCGCTTCGCCGCGGTCGTCGCCGCCAACACGTTCCTGCCCACGGGCGACGTGAAGCCGCCCGACGCCTTCTTCATGTGGCGCCAGTTCTCGCAGACCGTGCCCGAGTTCCCGACCGGCAAGATCGTGAGCGGCGCCGTCGCGCGCGGCATGACGCCCGACGTGGTCGCGGCCTACGACGCGCCGTTCCCCGACGAGTCGTACAAGGCCGGCGCGCGTCAGTTCCCGACGCTCGTCCCCGCCGCGCCCGACGATCCCGCCAGCGACGCGAACCGCGCCGCCTGGAAAGGCCTCGAGCGCTTCGAGCGCCCGTTCGTGACCGCGTTCGGCGACAGCGACCCCATCACGCGCGGCGCCGACCGCCAGCTGCAGGCGCGCATCCCGGGCTGCGCCGGCCAGCCGCACACCACCCTCACGAAGGCGGGCCACTTCCTCCAGGAGGACGTCGGCCCCGAGCTTGCCCAGGTCGTGATCGACGTCGTCCGCGCCCGCGCGTCACATTAAGGAGGTGCGAGCGCGGCCTCGATCGCGGCGAGCGCCTCGGCGACGCGCGGTGACGGGCCGAGCAGGTACGCGTCCTTCATCACCTTCACCCGGCCGCGCGCGACGGCGGGGATCGCGGCGAGCCGCTGCCACTCGACGAGCGCGGTGGCAGGGTCGGCGGCGAACGAGACGTCGAGGATGACGTCGGGCTTTGCGCGCAAGAGCTCCTCGGGCGACACCTTGGGATAGCGCACCGCCGTTCCGGTCAGCACGTTCTCGGCGCCGGTGATGGCGACCAGCTCGTCGAGCCAGCTGCCGTTCGACGCGGCGATCATGTTGCCCAGGCCGCCGGCCTCGCGATCGATCACGATCAGCACGCGCAGCCCGCGGCCGCGATGGCGGGTGCGCGCGGCCGCGATCGAATCGTCGAGCGCCGTGAGCGCGGCCTTGGCCTCGGCATCACGCCCCAGGCGTGAGCCCACGGTCGCGAACGCCACTCGTAGATCGGGCAGCGAGTGCATCCGAGCCAGGAGCACGTCGATCCCGGCGCCGCGCAGCGCGGCCGCGGCGTCATCATGGATGTCGTCGCCGATCACCAGATCCGGGCGCAGCCGCACGATGGTCTCGAAGCTCGGCTGGAGAAAGCTTCCCACTTTCGGAAGCGAGTTCACTGCGGGCGGAAAAGTGGAGAACTCGTCCACGCCGATCAGTCGATCGGTCGCGCCGAGAGCTGCGACGAGCTCGGTCGCGCTGGGCGTCAACGTCACGATCTTCTGCGGGTTTTTCTCGCGCTTCGATCGATCCACGTCGCAGCCGACGAGCGCGAGCGCACACCAGAACCCGATCGCAAACCACGTCGAAATCGATCCGATCCCGGAGGATCGCTTCGGTGCCGAAAACCCCTTTTCCACCGCGTTCGAGCCTTCGTGGCAACTTTTTTTGATCAGGGATCTCTCCGTCTGACGCGCCGCTTCAACGCACTTGGCACAGCGCCCACAGCCTTGTCCACACCCCCGGCCAAGGTCCAGCGTTCCCATAGGTTTTCGCCGCCAATTCGTCACTCTCCACACACAATCCACAGGTGGTTCCACACCTTGTCATCCGTATGCACACACAACAGCTAGAGTCACACGCCAGAGCGACCACTAAATCTAGTAGCTCTTTTCTTGCCGCGACGTCTCAACGCGAGTAGAACCGACCTCCGCCGGCCAACTCGCGGCTGGCGAGCTCGTTTCGACACGCACGTTTTTCGTCTCGTTCCGTCCCGGTCAGCATCGTCCGTCAGGGGAGATTCCCCAGGGGAAACAGGCAGATGAGCCGCATCTGCCAAAGGGCATGCCGTTGCCTTTTTTCGGTCACGAGACCGACAGGCCGACGCTCGACCCGCGGACAAACCTGACCACCACCGATCAGACCCGGATCATACGAAGAGGGGGCCGACATGCTGCACACCGAGGACACCATGACCAAGGGAACGGACGCCAAGGCCGCTGCGCCAGGCGCCGCCGGCCAGCGCGACTCGCGCGTCATCCGCGACGCCCGGCCGGGCCTGACCGTCGATCGCTACTTCACCCGCGAGGGCGTAGACCCGTTCGAGGAGGTGGAGTGGGAGCTCCGTGACGCCGTCATCAGCGGCGCCGACGGCAAGGTGTTCTTCGAGCAGCGCCAGGTCGAGTTCCCGAAGGCGTGGTCGCAGACGGCCACCAACGTGGTCGTGCAGAAGTACTTCCGCGGCACGCTCGGCACCGCCCAGCGCGAGCGCTCGGTGAAGCAGATGATCTCCCGCGTCGCCGACACCATCTATGGATGGGGCAAGGCCGACGGCTACTTCAAGTCGGCGCGCGACGCGGTCGCGTTCCGCGACGAGCTCGTCCATCTCCTCGTGCAGCAGAAGATGGCGTTCAACTCGCCGGTCTGGTTCAACGTCGGCGTCGAGGCCGAGCCGCAGTGCTCGGCGTGCTTCATCAACTCGGTCGACGACTCGATGGCCTCGATCCTCACGCTGGCCAAGACCGAGGGCATGCTCTTCAAGTACGGCTCGGGCGCGGGCTCGAACCTGTCCAAGCTCCGCAGCTCGCACGAGAACCTCAACGGCGGCGGCACCGCCTCGGGTCCGGTCTCGTTCATGCGCGGCTTCGACTCGTTCGCCGGCGCGATCAAGAGCGGCGGCAAGACCCGTCGCGCCGCCAAGATGGTCATCCTCAACAGCGACCACCCCGACGTGGTCGACTTCATCGACTGCAAGTCGCTCGAGGAGAAGAAGGCCTGGGCGCTCATCGACGCCGGCTACGACGGCGGCTTCAACGTCGTCGGCGGCGCCTACGACTCGGTCGGCTACCAGAACGCCAACCACTCGGTCCGCGTCACCGACGACTTCATGCAGGCCGTCCTCAAGGACGGCGACTGGTCGACGCGCGCGGTGCTCGACGGCCGCGTGGTCGACACGTTCAAGGCCCGCGAGATCATGCGCAAGATGGCCGACGCCGCGTGGATCTGCGGTGACCCCGGCATCCAGTACGACACGACGATCAACGACTGGCACCCGTGCATCAACACGGACCGGATCAACGCGTCGAACCCGTGCTCCGAGTACATGTTCCTCGACGACTCGGCGTGCAACCTGGCGTCGCTCAACCTGCGCAAGTTCCAGCGCGCCGACGGCACGTTCGACACCGAGGCCTACAAGAAGGCCGTGCAGGTGACGATCACGGCGATGGAGATCATCGTCGACAACTCGAAGTATCCGACCGAGAAGATCGCCAAGAACAGCTACGACTACCGCCCGCTCGGTCTCGGCTTCGCCAACCTGGGCGCGCTCCTCATGTCGCTCGGCCTCCCGTACGACAGCGTCCCCGGTCGCGCGTACGCGGCGGCGCTCACCGCCATCATGTGCGGCGAGGCGTACCGCATGTCGGCGCAGATCTCGGCCGAGGCGACCGGGCCGTTCAAGGGCTACGACAAGAACGAGCAGCCGTTCATCCGCGTCATCCGCAAGCACCGCCAGGCGGTCGAGCAGATCGACGCCACGGTCCCGTACGACCTCAAGCAGGCCGCGCGCCAGTCCTGGGACGAGGCGCTCGCCCTCGGTGAGCGCTACGGCTTCCGCAACGGCCAGGTCACCGTGCTCGCGCCGACCGGCACGATCGCGTTCCTCATGGACTGCGACACCACCGGCGTCGAGCCCGACATCGCGCTCGTGAAGTACAAGCGCCTGGTCGGCGGCGGCCTCCTCAAGACCGTCAACCACACGGTCCCCGACGCCCTGCGCAAGCTCGACTACGACGACAAGGAGGTCGAGGCGATCACGGCGTACATCAACGCGAACGACACCATCGAGGGTGCGCCCGGCCTCAAGGACGAGCACCTGCCGGTGTTCGACTGCGCCTTCCGCTCGGCGACGGGCACGCGCTCCATCCACTACATGGGTCACATCCGCATGATGAGCGCGACCCAGCCGTTCCTCTCGGGCGCAATCTCGAAGACGGTCAACCTGCCCACCGACTGCACCGTCGAGGACATCGAGGACGCGTACATCCAGGCGTGGAAGCTCGGCCTCAAGGCGATCGCCGTCTACCGCGATGGCTGCAAGCGCACGCAGCCGCTGTCGACCAACCTCAAGCAGGCGACGTCGACCGGCCGCGCCGCGGTGGCAGAAGTGGCTCCGGCCGATCCGCTCTCGACGCTGTCGAAGGAAGAGCGCGCGCTGGTCGAGGCGCTGCGCGCCCGCAAGACGCGCCCGGCAGGTCCGCCGATGGCGACCCGCTACAAGCTCCTCGACGAGCGCGCGTCGTTCACGCACAAGTTCTCGATCGGTGGCCACGAGGGCTACGTCACGGTCGGCCTCTACGAGAACGGCTCGCCCGGTGAGATCTTCGTCCGCATGGCGAAGGAGGGCTCGGTCATCGCCGGCCTGATGGACAGCTTCGCCACGTCGATCTCGCTCGCGCTGCAGCACGGCGTACCGCTCCAGATCCTCGTCGAGAAGTTCAAGGGCACGCGCTTCGAGCCGTCGGGCTTCACCGGCAACCAGGAGATCCCGATCGCCACGTCGATCATGGACTACCTGTTCCGCTGGCTCGCCATCCGCTTCCCGACCGACGGCTCGATCGTCGCGCGCCACCCGGCGGCAAAGCTCGCGCAGCTCGACCTCCCGCGCGTCCCGCTCATGGCGAAGGACTTCCTCGACAAGGCGGTCGCTGGTTCCGTCGACGACGTGTCGCCGATTCCCGTCGAAGTGAAGGACCGCGCGTGGGTCCAGGAGACCGACGCTCCGCCGTGCCACGAGTGCGGGACCCTGATGGTCCGCAACGGCGCCTGCCACAAGTGCCCGAACTGCGGCAGCACGAGCGGCTGCTCCTGAGCCGCACGATTCTGGTCAGCATCCATTGATCTGGGCCGGCGGTTTGCCGGCCACGCCATCGACAACGCTGGCTCAGAGGCCCTCTCGACCACCCGGTCTGGAGGGCTTCGACGTTTTCGGAATAGCTCGCCGAAGAGATGCGCCCCGCGTGAGCATCAGTCGAGCGATGCGCTTCGAGCTCTGGCGCCAGGACGACAACGGCAACCGCGTGCGCATCGACGTCTTTGCGAGCGAGGCGGAGGCGGAGGCGGAGCGGGCGGGGTACGAGGCCCG
>DATLEB010000280.1:0-58313 GCA_035525615.1 Kofleriaceae bacterium
GCGCGAGCTGCGTACCGGGGCAATTGTACTTGAGGTTGCGGGGCGAGAACCCCTCGGTGTCCGGGAACTCCATGTAGCTGGGCGAGCCACTCCGGTGTGAGCGGCACGCTCGCCATCAGCGATGTGACCTCCTTGGTCCACCCGCCGGTGCGACTCAGCCGTCGACGCCGTCGCAGTCCTGATCGACGCCGTCACCGACCGAGTCGGCGGCCGGCAGCTTCGGCGTTCCTTCGCCGAACGGAGCGGCAGCCCCCGGCATCGTTCGCGAGAAAACGTTGCCGAGCGCGTGGGCGCGACCCGCGGCGTCGGTCGTGATGCGCCCCATCGCGGGCGTGGGCTCCTCGTACCAGACGCCGCCCGAGTAAACGCGATGCAAGCCCACGAGGCCCACGCTGGGATCGGTCACGAGGTGAAGTCGCCCGTCCGAGCCTGCGCTGAGCCGCAACGTTCCGAACGGCGACGCCGCGAAGGTGGTGCCCGGCGAGGCGCCGAACGGGCCGCCCAAGATGTGAATGGTTCCGGGGGCGGATTCGCTGGCGGCCAGAATGATGTCGGAGCCGAGCGGTACCGCATCGTGTAGATAGGTCGCAACCGACGCGACGCGCTCGACGGTCCACTGACCGCCGACGAACCGATCGATGCGGAGGCCTGTCGTGTCGGAGCTCGCATACGTGACCACGCCGCCCTGCGTGAACACCGAACCTGGAGCGTTCGAGGTTGGTTGCGCGAGCGTCAAGAAGTTCCACCCCGTCGCCGTCTGGCGAGCATGACGAGTGCTATAGGGGCTCGGGTTGCGGAAGAGCAGCTGCACCGCGCCCGCATCGTCGATCGTCATGCCCAGGAAGGTGCCGTTCGTCACGGTTTCGCTGACCATCGTGCCGGTGGCATCGGTCGCGTGCACGACGGTGGGGCCATTCGCCGTCGAGAGCGTGAACGAGACGTGCAGGTTCCCGGACGAATCGAACTGGATGGCCGCGCGCGCACCGGTGACCCCGTCAGCGAGCCGCGTCGATGGCGACCAAGTTCCGGCGGCGTCGCGCCGAGCGATATCGAGCGCCGTGTTGGTCGAGCTTCCCGTCATCACGGGATAGAGCACGGCGGCCGCGTTTCCGCGCATCGCGATCGTTGCTTCGATTCCGTCGCGACGCTCTGCCCCGATGGTCGCGAGCGGCGACCAGCCGCTCCAGTAGCCATGGACGGAGGGGGCATTGTCGTTGCAGTCGGGCGCCGCGGTCGTCGACGAGCCGGGGACGCCGTCGCCATCCACGTCGGTGCCATCGACGCCGTCGCAGTTCTCGTCGATCAGATCGCCGAAGCTGTCGGTGAAGCTCGGGATGGAGTCGACCGCATCGTTACAGTCGTTCCCGCCGCACGTTCCGACCGATCGCGCACCGTCGCAGTCGCGGTCGCAAGTGTCGATGGCGTTCAGGTTCAGATCGATCGATGCAGAGTTGCCGACCCGGTCGACGACCTCGGCGCGGAAAGCGCCGTCCACGCAACCACTGATCGAGGCGCGCCACGTCGTGGTGTCGATCGCGAAGCCGCCGCCGCCCGTCACCGGCTGCACATATGCCTGCAGGACGCCCGATCCGTTGTCCGCGACGGCGAACTGCAAATCGAACGGCGCTTCGGTCGCGTTCTGGCCGCTGACTAGCGTGATCACCGGCGCCGTGTTGTCGACCTGCGCAGTGACATCGTCGCTCGCGGAACGGCCCGTCGCGGTCGTCGCGTCGACGACGATGTGGTGCGCACCATCGGCGACCTGCGTCGTGTCCCAGGGCAGGAGCTTCTCGCTCGCGTCGTAACCGGGCTGGAGCGTCGTCGGGTCGAACGTCCCCGACGGCACGCCGTCGACGGTCAACCTGACTTCGTCGACGATCTCGATCGGCGCGAACGAAACTCGAACGAACGCAGCCCCGCGCGCCCATCCTCCGCTGTTGCTGTTGATCACGACGCTCGGCGAGGGATCGAGCGTCGGATCCGAGTCGGTGCCGCAGGCACCAACGAACGAGATGGAGACAAGCGGGAGGACTCCGATGCAACGGCAGATCACGGTGCCAGGATAGATCCGGTGCGCGTCATCACAACCGGCAACTCTGGGCCGACGCTGGCACGTCGGTGCGGAGTCCTGCGGGGTTACGGTTGCGCTCGCGAACGCTCACGGAGCCTCGTCGACATCCACTGCCCGCGGGGGGCACCCCGATCCGTGTCTTAGACCGCGACGAGCACATCGAGATCTAACCACGCGCGCCATTGTTGCGCACGCTCACCGACGGGGTCGAGGTAGGGCTTGTCAGGTCGCAGGAACGGCATCATGAGCCACTCCTCGGGACCCACACATCCGAGAAGCGTCCATCGATCAATGAAGTCGAGGACGGAGTGGCCGAGCACGCGACCGTGCCCCTCACCGTCGTCGTGACTGAGGTAAACGACCGGCGCGACGTCGGTGCGCGCAAGGTCGACGGCGATAAGATCGCCGTTCGGCACATCGCAGATTGCAAGCTTGTTCCGCCAGACGAGCGCGTAGTCATCGTCGGGATCCGAAAAGACCTGTTCGACCCAGCCGCGACGACAACGTTCGAGCTCAGGTATCCGGCGCGCATCCCACGCGCAGGCACCCCACTGGAGTTCCTTGAACGGCGATGGCGGGATGCATTCCTCTGGGAGTCGCCACGACATCTCGGCGTTCGCTGCGATGCCGGTGAACAACTCCGCCAGTGATTTTGGAATGACGAACCCGAGCTCGCGCTCGATTGTCGCCAGTTCGTCCGCGCGCAGCGTGCGGCCCATCGTCACGTCGCCGGCCCCTCCGCGTCGTTCGCTCCCCCGCACCGCGGCATTCCAGCGGCGCTGCCAGACCGTGCGCAGCGCGGCGTCAGCCTCGAGTCGGTGATCGGGATCGGGAAGAGGCTCCCGACTCTCGGCCCAGAGGAGTCGGCGCCGCGCGAACTGCTCGACAGCGCGTTCAAAGAACGTCCGTGACGAGACGCCAAGCCATGGACCGCCCCGAAGGATCTCTCCGGCGCAACGGAGGATCGCGTCGACCGTCTTCGTGACACGCGGAGCATCGTCCGTCACAGCCAAGGCACACACCGCACGGCGTAGCTCGTCCAGGTGCGGCGGATCGATCAACAACGGCTTCATCTCTTGGTGGAGCCGGCTGCTCCCTGGCTGGGGATGGGCGTATGCGACGAGCGCGTCGAGTGCGGCGAGGCAGTGTGGGCGGCCCCGCGCCATCCACGCTGCGATGCGCTCCCAGCGAATGCCGAGCAATGCCGCGGTGGTCCCCCATGTCTCGACTACGGGCGACTCGACCCGCGCCTCGAGCCAGTTGAGAGCTGCGATACCTGGCACGATCGTCAGCAGGTAGAGGTTGTCCCGACGCACCGGCAACGTTGCCTCGTCGAGCTTGGCGATCAGCCGCGCGACGGTCGCTTCCTCACCTTCGCGTGCGAGCGTCTGCAGAACTAGCTCGTCGAACCCGGGGCCCAACGATTCGCTCCAGGTCGCGGGCACGGTGGCATCGTACGACGACGTACAGCACACGTGTTCCCTGTCTCGTCGCGCCAACCCGCATGGTACAGTTCCTACGTGGAGTCCAGGCGTATCAACCTCGCGGACCCCGACTTCGAGCCGTCCGACGAGCAACTGCAGGCGCTCTCTCTCATAGCGCCTTTGCGGGCGTCGCCGAGCGCAATGCGGAAGCCGCCGCGCGAATGACCGCGGCCATCGCCGCGCGGCGCCAGAAGGTTCTTGAGCGTATCTTGCCGCTGATTGCGGCGACGCCCGGCCGATGAAGCCGATCCTGCTCGTCGTCGCAGGTCCAAACGGCGCTGGGAAACGACGCTCACGGAACGGCTCCGCAAGGATCGCTGGAGCGAAGGTGTCGAGTACCTGAACCCGGACGAGGTCGCGCGCGACCGGTTCGGCGACTGGAACTCGCCTTCGGCGGTCCTCGATGCAGCACGCTGGACGGCCGCACGCAGAGATGAGCTCCTCGAAACCCAGGCGGGCATCGCGTTCGAGACCGTTCTCTCGACAGACGAGAAGATCGACTTCATCGCACGAGCCCGTGGCGCCGGATATTTCATCCGCGTGTTCTTCGTTTCGACGTCCGATCCCAGGATCAACGCGGCTCGCGTGGCGGGTCGCGTGATGAGCGGCGGCCACACCGTACCGATCGAGAAGATCGTCTCGCGGTACGAACGCTCGATGGCGAATCTCTCGGCCGCGATCGCGCTCGCGGACCGCGTCTACATCTACGACAACTCTATTGATGGCGTCGAGGCGACGCTGTGCGCGCGGACCGAGGCCGGGCAGCTGCGCAAGGTCTACGTGGAACTTCCCCCGTGGGTGCAAGCCAGTGTCGCCGCGTTGCCGCGCCACGCGCTCCTGACACCGGTCACGGACCCCGGTGCAGGCTGACGCAAATCGGTGGAGACGCCGGGAGTCGAACCCGGGTCCGAGAATGCTTCGATACGAGCTACTACGCGTGTATCCATCACTCGTCTTGTCTGGCCCTGGTGAGAGGTGGATGGCAGCCATCACCAGCGCGAGTCGATCCTGATTCTCGCCTGCCTCGCGATCGTCGTTCTCGGCAGGCCAGTCTGATTGTGGCGGTGCTTCTGGGCTACAGACGGAAGCTCAGAGCACCGTCGTTACCTGGTGTTTAATCAGGCAGCGAGAGCAACGGCGTTGTTATCGTTCGCAGTTGCAGGGTTGCCCATTTTTACGTGGCCTTGGGCGCCACGACGCGCAACTCGTACGTCTACGTCCTCGTCGAAACCGTTTCGTCCCCTTGTCAGAGTGCAGCTCGAGCTCCGATGAGCTCGAAGGGCCAATATGGGGTCGGTTGGACCACCCGTCAAGCACGCGGCGCCGCGCGCTGGCGTCACACGGGTCACGTGTGGTCTCTAAAGAGGTGATGAACCAGGACGCGATCTTCCAGGCGCTCGAGCGCGCCGGCCATGGCGCGCACAAGGCCGCGCTGGCCGAGCTGATCCAGCCCGCGTATCGCATCAAGGCCACCGCGCTCGCCGGCCGGCCCGGGCACTTCCGCAACGCGGCGGATGCACCGGATCTGGATCCGGAGAAGATGGCGGCGTTCGAGGCCGCGATGGAGAAGCTTCCCATCGGCGCCTCGCGCTTCGGCGGCGTGCCGGATCTGCCGCCGGGCGCGACGTGGCCCGAGAAGGACGGCGTGCCGATGGAGTTCATCGCGCAGCTCCGGCTCGCCGACGTGGCCGCCGCGGGCGCCGACGAGCGGCTGCCGGCGCAGGGCAGCCTGCTGTTCTTCTACAACAGCCAGTGGGGCTGCTCCGACATGGATCGCGGCACGTGCTGCATCGTGATGTTCCACGACGGCGCCGACGAGGCGCTCGTGCGCACGGCGCCCCCGCGCGTCGAATGGAAGAGCGAGTTCGCCGACGTGACGCAGTTCGCGCCCTTCCTGCACGGCATCGCGTCGCTCGCCTTCTCGCGCGAGCAGCGGCTTCCCGGCGGCGTGTCGCCGTACATCAAGGCGCCCCTCACGGAGTTCTGGCAGGACTTCACGTGCGACCAGTTCGCGGCGCTCTCGGGCGCGGAGGAGCCGTATCACCAGAACTTCCTCCTCGGGTACGTCGACGAGCAGGACTACGTCGATGCGCACGAGCACGGCACGGGCGATCAGCTGCTCCTGCAGGTCGACTCCGAGGACGCCGCCGAGTTCCAGTTCGGCGACTGCAACAAGCTGTTCTTCTTGCTCACCAAGGACGAGCTGGCGGCGCGCGACTTCTCCAGCGTCCGCGTCTACTCGCTCCTGGGATGAACCCGGCGTGAACCTCGACGACGCGCGTCGCGTCCTGGCGAGCGTGGACGCGTTCACGCGCGACCGCGGCGACGAGCTGTGGGCGGCGCTGCTCGCGCTCGCCGACGCGGCGGAATTCGTGACGGTCGCGTGCCGCCTCCGCTGGGAGTTCCATCCGCGCGGATTCGACAACACCGAGCTGCACGCGCGCTTCGGCGACGGCATCGTGCCGTGGCTGGCCACGCGGATCGACGACGCCGGCGTCATCCACAACACGCCGTGGTGCGTGGTGCCGTGCCTGCTCGCATGTGGCAGCGCCGACGCGTTCGCGCTCGCGTGGCGCGCGACGTCGATCGACGGCCGCACGGGGTGGGGCGGGGCGGGGCCGGACGGCGACCTCGTCGCCACGTGGGCCAGGCGCCATCCCGAGGTCGCCGCGACCGAGCTCGCGCGGCTCGCACCGACGAGCGCGCGGGCGCGTGCGTATCTGCGCGCGGCCGGCCATCGCGCGCAGCCGGAGACCATCGACGACGTGCTCGCGCTCCTCGACGCCTGCGCGATGCGCCTCGTCGCCACCCGTGTGCGGCTCGCGCCTCCGTCGGCGACGCACGACGTGCGCGTGGTCGCGGCGCGCGCCGGCGACGACTGGGGCCTCGCGCTCGAGTGGGTCGACGGCGACCGCCCCGCGGGCCTCTTCGCCGCGCGCGCCGCCGGCATCGCGTATGGCTCGCGCGTCCGCGGCGCCGCCGATGGCGTCACCGTCACGTCGCGCCCGCTCGCCGATTTCCACGGCGCCACGCTCGACGCCCGCCTCGGCGCGCCCGAGCTCGCGCTCCCGCCGCTGGCGCTCCGCGACTCAGCGACGGTCGTCGCGGTCGTGCCGCACGTCGCGTTCGCCGCCGTGCCCAGCGAGTCCGAGGTCTGGCGCTCGCTCGCCGCCGCCGTCACGCAGCGGACCTGAAGCCGGTCATCCCGCTCGGAGACGCGGCAGAAGTACTCCAGCGGCGATTTTCGTATGCTACGCTACCTTCATGGCATACGAGCGCGGGCGGCGCGACGCGGAGCTCGATCCGACCTTGCTCGATCCCTCGGGCTCGCCCAGCGCCGGGAAGCTGAGCCTGACCTCGCAGATCCCGGCTCGCGCCGGCGCCGTCGAGGACGTCCCGATCACCGGCTACGGGTTTCTCACGGGTGCGATCCAGCGCAAGGCCGTCGCCGGTGGTGACGATCCGTTCGCGCTGCATGTCCAGCGCAAGGAGCACGGCAACGGCGCGGTGAGCGCCACCGCATCGGGCGCTGTCACCGCCGCCTCCTCGTCGAGCGGACAGCCGCTCCCCGGTGACCTGCGCGCCCGCTTCGAACAGTCGCTGGGTGCCGACCTCGGCGACGTGCGCGTCCACGACGGCGCGGCCTCGGCTCAAGCGGCGGACGCGCTGCACGCGCGCGCGTACACCACGGGTCGGGACATCCACTTCTCCGCCGGCGCGTACAACCCCGGCTCCGACGACGGCGCTCGCCTCCTCGCGCACGAGGTCGCGCACACCGTCCAGCAGCGCGGCGCATCGTCGGTGCCACAGACCAAGCTCGCGGTGTCGGCGCCCGGCGACAGTCTCGAGCACGAGGCCGATGTCGCGGCCGACGCGATGATGGCGGGGCGACCCGCGCAGGTGACCGGCGGCGGCGCCGGGATCATCGCGCGCGACACCAAGCCGGGACAGCCCGCGGCGGACGCCCAGGTCGCGGACGGCGACGAGTTCACCGCCCCCAACTTCACGATCACCGGCGGCAAGCCCGAAGCGCCGGGCGCGGTCACGCCGTCCAAGTCGGACGGGAAGGTCCGCCTCGAGTCGCCGCTCATCCAGTTCAGCGCGCAGGTGGCGATGAAGAAGCCGCTCACCGAGGGGCGCATCGACATCGGGCCGATCCAGACCCTGCTCGGATCGTCGCGCGTCGGCGTGTACCGCGAGGGCGGCAAGCCCGACGGGGCGATCGTCGCCGAGCAGCACACCGACCTCGGCCAGATGCGCGACGCCGCCGGCGAGATCGGCAAGGACGGCCAGCTCGATCAGGCGACGGTGCCGCCCTTCTATTCGCAGCCGCAGACGTTCAACAAGGACATGACGAGCGTCAGCGTCAACTTCAAGGACAAGCCCAAGGCGGTGTTTCCGGCGGTGGTGGGCAAGGGCAAGCTGACCGAGACCCGCGGCGAGGATCGCTTCACCACGTCGATCTCGGCCAAGAAGGACGGCGCGCTCCTCCACCTCAAGACCTTCCACTGGCAGCTGCCGTGGGCGATGAAACTCGACGACGGCATCGTCCAGACCGACGAGAAGGGCAACCCGACCAACAAGAGCATCGCGACCCAGGACGCCAAGCCGGGAGACGCCGTCGTGGTCAACGACAGCAACATCCCCATCCTGGCGGCGGCGGGCGCGACTCACATGGACTTCCCGTCGCAGGACGCGGCCAATCAGTGCGGCGCGTCCGAGCTGCTTCGGTTCCTGCCCACGGCGACCGGCGCGTCGCGGGGCTTCATCGTCGAGGCGCTGAAGAGCAAGAACCCGTCCTTCCACGTCACGGTCACGGTCAAGAAGAAGAACTCGTCGTGGGGCAAGGACTCGATCGAGATGCGCTTCAAGGGCCAGAGTCAGATCTCGCGGCCGCGCGTATCGGCCGGCGACGGCGAGAGCGTCGCGGTCCTGTTCACGTTCAACGAGGTCTTCACCGATCCGGCGGCGATGAAGGGCGGCAGCTTCATCATGATCGAGGCCCAGGATCGGTCGCTCGTCGACGGCAAGACCCACCGCGCCGACTGGCAGATGCCGTTCGCGCAGCTCGATGGCGAGATGCCGGGCAGCGACGGCACCTACACCATCGTCGCCACGATGCGCGGCTGACCGCCGTCAGATCGGCTGCAGCCCGATCGTGATCGTCACGCGCGCGCTGTCGCCGGTGAGGAGCAGCGACACGTCGCGACGCCAGCCCAGCTCGAACGGCACGTTCACGCCCACGTCGCCGATGTTGTCGTTGGGGTTCAGGAACCCGTCCTGATCGCGGAGGCTCGCGCCGAGCTGCACGCCGCTGCCGGCCTGCGGGCGCACGGTCACGATGCCCTCGGAGATGAAGGTGCCGCTCGGCCAAGCCTCGCCCTGGCGGATGACGACGTGCTGGTCTTCGCCGCGCTCGAACAGGCTGAGCGCGTTGCCGGCCTGCGCCGAGATGTTGCCGTACAGCTCGAGATCGTCGCCCGCGTCGCCGCCCGCGTCCTCGACGCGGATGCTCTTCAGGACGACCTTCAGCTTCTGCGAGACGCGGTTGCACTCGGTGACCGTGTAGTCGGTCGTGAACGACATGCGCCCGGGCGAGTTGTCCTTCAGGTAGTTGAGCTTGTAGGCGATGGGCGCGCCCGGCGACTGGCGCGAGTAGTCGCCGCCGGTCTTGATGAACTCGATGAGCGCGTCGTAGCTGTCGATGGTCTGCGCCGCCACGCCGCCCGAGCCGCCGAGGATGAACGCGGTGATCTTCGACTTCGACAGCATCTCCTTGTAGGTCACCGACACCTGACCCGAGACGTCGACGCCGCCCGAGTACGCGAACTCGAGCGCGGAGCCGAGCTCCTCGGCCGAGTACTCCGACTCGAACGTGAACACGACCATGCGGCCGTACGTCACCGACGAGACGTAGAGCGGCGGCGAGTTCTCGTTCATCACCGGCGCGACGTCCTCGACGTCGAGGTCGGGCGAGAGCAGGTCGCTCGGGCGCCCCGGCGCGTCGAGGTCGACGGTGTAGTACGCCTGCGTGAACTTCACGAGGTAACGGCTGCGCGTGTCCTGCTGCGCGAAGTTGAAGCTCGCCGCGATGCTCGCCGATCCGCCCAGCCACGAGACCTCCGCGCCGAGCGCGAGCGCGAGCTGCTCCTCGCTGTGGACTTGCTCGATCTCGGAGTAGATGTTGGCGGGCGTCGCGCCGGTGATCTCGGCGTCGAGGATGCCGCCCAGCGCCTCGCGGAACGACGACAGGCTCGGCGCCGCGATGGTCGCCGAGCGCGCGCCGGCCAGGTTCTCCAGGCTGACCGAGATCGTCGACGGCTTGCGCGGCAGCACGATCTGCGTGAACAGGCCGCTGTAGACCGAGTCGCCCGCGACCATCGCGCCGGGCCAGAGCCCGTCGGAGTTGGCGGCGTACGCCACGATCTTGTCGTACTGCCGCGTCTCCTGCAGGTTCTCGGTGACGCACTGATAGTCGCCGGTGTTGTTGGGATTCGACGTCGGGCCCTCGACCACGCTGGGCGGGTTGGCCGGCAGATACGGCAGGCTGCGCACGTACTCGTCGATGAGCGCCGCGTCGTCGACCGCCGGGTCCTCCTCGTAGACCGCCGGGCCGCCGACCTCGACACCACACGCGGCGGCGGTCAGCGAGAGGAGCGACGCGAGCGCGGTGGCGGAGGACAGCTTCATGACGCGTTGCTACAGCAAGCCCGTTGCCACGTCGGCGCGGCGCGATTCCGTGCGCTTGCACGCGCGCTGGGGACACGTGACACGAGGAACGCGAGTCCCCATATCGGCCTCAGTGGCAACCCGGGTGGCCACCGACTGATCTACCCTCGGGGCGTGCACGAGACGGACGAGCGGGGCGGGTTCAGCGTCGATCCGGGGTACGCGCTCGGGCAGCTGGCGCGCGCGCTGACGGCCGACGCCGCCGAGACGTGGCGGCGCGTGTTCGCGGGCATGATGAGCGGCGCGCTCGACATCGGCTCGCGAACGCCGGCGGCGGCGCCGGCGTGGGCGACGCTCGAGGTGGCGCACGGCGGCTTCGCGACCGGGCGGTTGCTCGCGGGCGGCGAGCTCCAGCCGCACGAGCACGCGCTCCTCGCGCAGCTCGGTCACCCTGCCGACGATCGCGCGCGCGCCGCGCTGAACGCGTGGTTCCTCGGCGAGCGCGGGCAAGCCGACCTGCGCGCGCGGCTGCGCGACGGGACGTATCGCATCGGCGTGCCCGAGGAGGCGGCGCTGCTCGTCGTCACCTGGCTTCTCGACAGCGGCGACGCGGACACCGCCCGTCACATCCTCGAGCAGATCGGTCCGTATCTCGGACAGCTGCGCTTCTATCCGCAGCCGGGGGAGGCCGCGCTCGACGACGAAGCGCGCGACCTCGTCTGCCTGCAGCCGGTGGCCGTCACCGTGCGCCAGCTCGATGCGCTGCGCGAGCGCGAGGCACGGCTCGTCGAGCGCGAGGCCGTGACGGTGTGGGCGCCGCTCGTCGATCGCATGGTGGCGATGTTCCAGGAGACGGTGGACGCGGAGTGGCCGTGTCAGCTGTATCCGCCCGACTGGGCCGAGCGCGCGCGCGCGCTGGTGGCGGAGGTCGCGGCGCGCCGCGCGGAGCCGCACCGCTGCGGTCGGCGCGTCGATCATCCACGCCAGAACCTGGCGCGGCTGCATGCGCTCCTCACGCTGGCGGCGGACGAGCCGCGCACGCTGACGGGGCACCAGATCGGCGAGGTGCGCGGGCTGCTCCAGCGCATCGACGCGAAGCGCGGGCTGGCCGGCTCCGAGCGGCTCGCCCAGCTGCGCGCCGGTCAGCGCGAGCGCGTGCTGCGTCCGACGCGTGTCGAGTGGGCGAAGCTCCTGTCGGCGCGGCTCGCGCGCGTGCCGGGTGATCGCGGCCTGCCGACGCTCGCCGGGTTGATGGCGCAGGTCAGCTCCGACGAGGCGACGGTGCGCGGGCTGCCGGCCGGCGCTGCGCCGCCCGACTCGCTGCTACCGCTCGTGGCGCGCAGCCTCGAGGCCACGGTCGAGCAGCTCGTCGACGCCGGCGTCATCGGCTCGGCCGAGACGCTCGCCCGCGTGGTGCCGCACCTCGCGGGACCGGTGGTCGCCGCCGGCGTGCGCGACCCGTCGCTGCGCCGCCTCTACGCCGCGCTCTACCAGGCGTTCCGGCGGCGGCGGTCGCTCTTGCTCCTGTGGCTGCAGCACCAGGTGCGGCTCTCGGAGCTGCCGTGGGCGGCGGCCGTGAGCGGCGCACGCGTCGACGACGCCGGCACGCGCGTGGCCGCGCGTGTCGCGCTGGGGCGCGTGGTCGACGTCGCGATCTGCGCGTGGCCCGAGACCATCTTGCCCAACAAGCTGCTCCAGGAGGTGCGTGCGCTCGCCGAGCGCGCCGGCGCGCACCTGCCGATCGTCGACGAGATCGCCGCCGACATCTTCATGGGCGAGCTGAGCGAGAAGTTCCTGCGCGCGGCGCAGCGCGCGTCACGCTTCCTCGCCGGCACACTCTACGCGACGTACTACGACCTTCCGGTGGCGCGGCTCGCCACGCTCGACGACGTGGCGCCGTCGCGCTGGGGCACGCGCATCTCGCCGGGGCTCATGAGCCTGTGCATGGCGCGCGCGGGCGCGTCGTCACCGTTCGGGAGCGTGGCGCACAACGGCACCATCCTCGAGCAGTCGCAGATCCTGACGACGCACAACCTGGCCGTGCTCGTCGGCGGGCTCGGCCTGTCGCCGCGCGTCGCCGCGAAGCTCCCCGCGCTCGCGCGCCGCTCTTGGGACGACGTCGTGCGCTCGCTGCAGGTCCCGCGTCCGCGTCGTATCCACCAGCTGCGCGCGATCAAGAACGCGGCATACACGTGGCGCCAGATGATCTTCTTCGCGTCGATCATGCCGGCGGCGGTGCGCGGCGACTTCATCCGCTGGGCTGGCGAGCGGATGACCGAGCTTCCCGACGCGTTCCGCGCGCGCTTCGGTCCCGCGTACGCCGGGCTGTGCCTCGCTGCGGCGGGCATCACACCGCGCGCGGCTACCGCCCCGGAAGCGCGCGTGTTTCTCGGATGGTCGACCGACCCACATTGGCTCCTCGCGTAGAGGGAGATTTCGGCGGCGGCCCCCGTACAATGAGGTGCCATGAGGACCGTTCGCGCTCGCGACGAGCATGCCCATGACGGGCTCCACGATGACCGGGGGGCGGCGGGCAAGGCGGCGTTGACGGATGCGCTGCCGGTACAGCGCAAGGCTGCGGGCGGCGCGAGTCCTCCGAGCTTGATGATGTCGCCGGCACCGGCCGGCGCCGACGCGTTCGACTTCGGCTTCGCGAGCGCCGGTGCCGCGGGGGCGGTGCAGAAGAAGGATGGCGCCGTGGGCGACGCGGCCGCCGACGCGAAGCCGCCCGAGGACGACAGCGCCGAGGCGCTCCTCATCGCGTTCCCGGACTTCAAGATCGACACCGAGAGCTTCCTCGGCAAGGTCGGTGGCCTCGGCCACGCCGGCGTGTTGCTCATCAACAAGAAGGGCACGACTCGCTACTACGAGTACGGCCGCTACGCGACGACCGACGGCACCAAGGGCAAGGTGCGCCAGAAGAGCGTGCCCAACGTCGTCATCGGCAAGGACGGCAAGGCGACCCCCGAGTCCCTCGAGAAGACCCTCGCCGCCATCTCGAAGCAGTCGGGGCAGGGCGGCAAGATCGACGCCGCGTACTTCCAGAACGTGAACTACGAGGTGATGGAGGCGTACGCGCAGGCGAAGCTCAAGGAGAGCAACCCCGGCAACAAGGACTACAAGAAGGACCGCGCGCCCTACACCCTCACGGGCAACAACTGCGCGACCTTCGCCGAGGATGTCATCACGCAGGACAAGGACGTCGACAAGCCCGGCATCAACTTCCACTCGCCCATCAACACCGTCAGCGAGTACCAGGAAGAGGGCAACGCCAAGGTCGGCTACGACCCCGCCGCCAAGGCCGGCTCGCGCCTCAGCATCGGCGAGTTCGACGAGGCCGACGCGAAGGTCAAGAAGTAGCCGGTCTCCTGCGGGGCGTGGCGGCGCGGCACGGCTCACCGGAAGAAGTACACGGCGCCGCTGTTGCGCGCGTCGTTCGACATCGGGTCGAGCGTTCCGTCCTCGAACAGCGCACCGACGACGAGCGCGTCGCTGAACAGCGCGACGGCGCCACCGAACTGGTCGTTGCCGTCGGGGTACGTCGCGCCGAGTCGCCGATCGGCATGATTCCAGACACCGCCCATCTTCTGGAACAGTTCGACCGCGCCGAGACCGCCGGTGCCGCCGATGGCGATCACTCCATCCTTCAACGCGACCGATTCTCCAAAGTAGTCCTCCGCGACAGGCTGTGCAGCCTTGAGGATCGCCGTCTCCGTCCAGCCGGAGTCATGATGCGCGAACACGTACGCTGCGCCTGAACGCATCACGCTGTTGTCCGCAGGGTCCCCCGCGCGGCTCGATTCAACGGGTGCGCCGACGACGAGCGTGTCGCCCTGAATCGCGAGTGACTCGCCGAAGCTATCGCTGGCGTCAGCATTCGACGCCTTGATGAAGCTATCGAGCTCCCAACCAGAGACGCTGCGACGGTACGCGTACACGCCGCCTGCGCAAGGGGCACCGACGTTGTCCTGCACCGTCGCGAAGATGCCTCTGGCGCTGCTCGCGTCGCAGCTCGAACCGACCACGAGCCACGAGTCCGACAACGCAAGTGAATAGCCGTACGAAACGCCCGGGCGTTCGCCCGGCGCGGCCAGACGCTGTATCTCCGACCACGCGCCGCCCTCGCGCCGAAAGATGTAGATCGCGCCTTGATTGGCAGCACTTCCCACGTCGCGGGTCCACGCGGCCACCGCGATGACGTCGCCGTGAACGGCCACCGCGAAACCGAACTGGTCGCCGTCAGTCGCATCGGAGGCGCGAAGGTCACCCTCGTACTGCCAAAGTCCGGCAGCGCGTCGGAACACGGTCGCACTACCGCGCTCTGGGCCGCCAAAGCTGTCCTTCGGCGAACCGACGACGAGAACCTCCGCGGTGGCTGCAAGTGACGCCCCAAAATTCGAGCCGGTCGTGCTCCCTCCTCCTTTGAGGTACGCCTCGGTGACCAGTCCCTGCCCGCTGCGGCGATAGACGTAGACCGCCCCAGCGTCCTGACTCGCGTTGTCCATCGGCGGGTTGACGTTGTAGCCGCCGCCGTCTTCTCGCGGCGCCCCGATCGCGACGAACGCGTCAGTCGCGACGAGAGCATGGCCAAAGCGATCTTCCGCGTCGATGTTGCCCGCCTTGATGAATGCGTCTTCCGTGGCGAACGCGGCGCCGCGATCGAGCTCGATGGTGAACGTGCGACTCAACCCGAGCGATGCGACGTCGAATGCGACGACGAGATCGTTACGTCCGTCCTCGAGCGGCTTGGATGGCGATCGCGATGCAAGCGCGACGTTCACGCCATCGACGCGCACGGCTGTACCTGGCGGACCATCGACAATGGCGGTGACGCGCTGCTGCAGGTCCGAAACGTCGAACATCTGTCGAGTGCGCTGGAGGTCGATGCGGACCCCGGGCGTCGAGAGCTCGACCTGGATCGGCACGCTGGACGTGCACCGCAGCGAGACGGAGTGATCCTCGCCGGCGACAGTGCCCTCACCGGCCGCGACTGTGCACGAGTGGTACAGGTCGCCGTGCTCGACCTCGACGACGAATGACGTTCCATCTTCGAGCGGAAGCGGAAAGGCCGCCGAGCCTTCGCGATCGATGGTCAGCGTCTGCGGGTCGCCGCGATCGGGTGTTACGCGCACTTCTATATCGGCGCCGGCCCAGACGCCTTCCGCGGAAACGGTCAGCGTGTAGGTGGGAATCTCCGGCAGGTCGGCGAACTGGCAACTGGCGGCAAGGACGGGGATGACGACGGGAAGAAGGCGTCCAGCGAAGCTCATGCGCGCCCTTATCGCGTCTCGTCGGCTGCGGTTTCCTGCCGCGTCGCGAAGGGCGCGTACCGGCAGCCCCTCCGCTACCCGAAAACCGCCGCGTGGCGCGGGGTTGGGGCCATCACGAGGCCGGGGAAACACTTTCGATGGCGAGCCCGATCACCTTATAATTTCCGCCTTATGAGCGCGCCCGCTGGCGGTGCGCTCCGGGGAGACAGAGATGCGCTTGCAGAGCTTCGTTGTATCGCTCGTGCTGTGTGCCGTTGGTGTAAGCGAGGCGTGGGCAAACGCGATGACCGCGACCCCTACGTCGTTCGGCTTCGGGAACGTCTCGGTCTCCGCGACGCCGCCGACCACGACGTACGTTCTCGAAAACACCAATATGCCGGGCGTGATCGTCACTGGCTTCGCGAAGTCGGGTGCGAGCTGTCTCGAGTTCAGCGCTACCGCGCCCGGGCTGCCGGCGATGTTGAACAACAACGACACGATCACGGTCACGGTCACGTATGACCCGACGGATCGCAACGCCGACAGCTGCACCATCACGCCGACGTACCAGGCCGGCAACACCGGCACCGGCGGTGGCTTTACCGTTACTGGTGATGGCACGGCGCCCGCGCTGATGGTGACGGGCACGCTCGTCTTCGCCAGTCAGCGTCACAACGGTGGCACGCCGGAGCTCATCAACGCCACGATCACGAACGTCGGCGAGGAGGCGTTCGATCAGTCCGCGTTGCATGCGGTCCTCACGACTGGAACGCACTTCTCGCTGGGCGCGTTCAGCGGCACTGACCCGGTCGCGCCGGCGGGGTCGGTCACGTTGCCGGTCACGTTCAATCCGACGGCAAACGGCAACTTCACGGACACGGTCACCGTGTCGCTCGACACGGACTCAGCGAGCGACGTCAATCCCACGCTGGGTGCGTCCGGCACCGGCACGCAGTCGATCCTCACGTTCAGCCCGGTGTCGCCGTTCAACGTGGGCTCCACGCCGGTGGGGATGCCCACGACCAACACGTTGACGTTCCAGAACCTGGCCGCCAACGGCGGCACCGCGCCGCTCAACATCACGACGAGCATGACCATCACGGGCACGAACCCGACCGAGTTCGCGTTCACCAACCACGGTTGTACGGGGCAGACGTGTAACCCCATCCCGAGCCAGATCTCGACCGGCGGAACCGACACGTTCGGCTTCTCGTGCACGCCCGGAGCAGGCGGGACGCGAACGGCGACGCTGACGGTGGTCAGCGACGACGCTTCGTCCGGCACCGCCAATGCCACGACCACGAAGACGGTCACGCTCAACTGCACCGGGGTCGTGCCGGCGATCTCGACCAACCCGGCCTCGACCATGACCTTCACGGGCGTCACACAGGTCGGCCAGTCGGCGGCGCTGCTGCCTCTGACGATCAGCAATGGCGCCGGCGCGGCCGATCTCAGCTTCTCTATCTCGAGTGGTTCGGCCGAGTTCCCGCTCTCGTGCTCGGGCGGCGGCCTGGCGTGCCTCAGCGGAACCCTCTCTTCAAGCGGCGCGCAGAATCTCATCCGCGTCGGCTTCGTCCCGTCTGGAACCGGCACGCGCTCGACGATGCTGACGATCACGAACAACGACCCCGACGACAACCCGCGGGTCATCAACGTGAGTGGCACCGGCGGCGTGCCGATGTTCTCTGCGGCGCCGTCGCCGCTGGCGTTCGGGTTCGTGCCGGTGGCGCAGGCCAACGGCGCGACGCAGGTGCTGACCATCACCAACGGTGGAACGGCGCCACTCGACATCACCAACGACATGACCATCACCGGCGATCCGGACGGGAATTTCTCGTTCGCGTTCGGATCGTGCACGAGCGGTCAGACGTGCGGCACGGACATCACCGTGGGCCCGACCGCGCCCAACAACACGGCCACGCTCACCATCCGCTGCGATCCGGGGACGCCGGGCGCGAAGACCGCCACGCTCAACATCCCGAGCGATGCCGCCGGGTCGCCGCACCAGATCAGCCTCACGTGCACGGCGTCGGTGCCCGACGTCATCGTGAGCGCGACGTCGCTCACCGCGTTCCCGGACACGCGCATCAACACCACCAGCTCGACGACGCGCACCTTCACGGTGTCGAACTCGAACGCCACCGGCACCGCGCCGATGGTCTACTCGATCACGGCGCCCACGCACTTCTCGGTCGCCTGCGCGCCGCTCGCGTGCTCGGGCACGATGGCCGCCGGCGGCACGACGACGGTGACGGTCAGCTTCACGCCGACTGCGCTTGGCCCCCAGGGTGGCAACGTGGTGGTCACCACCGGCGGCGATCCCGACGAGCCGACGACCAACGTGGCCGTGAGCGGCACGGGTGTGCGGCCGCTCATCACGCTGGACATGCCGACGCCGCCGACGCCACCGTCGACGGGCGGTGCGCTGGCGTTCGGCAACGTGAACAACGGCACGACGTCGACCGGCCAGACGATCACGGTCCGCAACAACGGAACCATGGACCTGATGATCACCGGCGTCACCAACACGAACACGGGTGACTTCGACCTCACAGGGCCGTCGACCGCAACGCTGGCGCCGACGGCGACGCAGAGCTGGACGGTCACCTGCGATCCGGAAACGCGTGGCGCGAAGACCGGCACGATCCAGATCGCCAACAACTCCGAGAACGACACGTCGGTCGACATCGCGCTCACGTGCACGTCGATCGAGGGTCTGCTCGTCGTGACGGCGAGCCCGGTGGCGGTCGGTGGTGGCATGACGATCGACTTCGGCCCGGTGCGCCTGATGCAGATGCGTACGACGACGGTGACGCTCACCAACCAGGGCAACGTCCCGGTCACCGTGTCGGCCGTCAACCTGGCGTCGATGACGCAGGGCTTCTCCGTGACCGGCTTCACCGCCAACACCGTCGTCGCGGCCAATAACGGCACGTCGACGTTCACGGTCGTGTTCGCACCGACGCTCGAGACCCATGGGTCCACGGTGATGTCGATCGTGTCCGACTGGAACGATCCCAACATCAACCTCACGGGTGACGGTCAGCTCGCCGACATGGTGCTGACGCCGGACCCGGTCAATCTCGGCAACATCCAGTGGGACGGGACCGCCGCCCAGACGATGACGATCAACAACCTGGGCACCGCGAGCATCAACGTGTCTGCCGCCACGGTGATCGGAACGGATGCGCCGCAGTTCGCGATCACGGGATTCACCGCCGGCAACGTGAACGGCCAGCAGACGCGCACGTTCACGCTGACCGCGACTCCGAGCGACACCACGCTCGGCCTGCGCAACGCGACCATCCGCCTCACGACCGACCTGCCGGCCGGCATGGGTCAGCAAATCGACGTGCCGGTGACGTTCACGAGCGTCGGTCCCGCGGTGTCGCTGTCGCCGGGCATGGTGGTCGACTTCGGGGGCGTGGACGTCGACGGCGGTCCCGTGACGATGCAGCTGAACGTGACGAACTCCGGCACTGGCGTCATGGACATCACGTCGGTGGGCGCGCTGAGCGGCACCTTCTCGAAGAACGCGTTCGCCGATCTGTCGCTCGATCCGAGCCAGGTCGGGTCGCTGACCATCACGTACGACCCGACGACCGAGCGCGACCCGACCAACCCCGAGTCGCAGACGTTCAACATCATGACCGATGGCCTCTACGCCAACGGCACGTCGCAGCCGCCGGCCATCCAGGTGACGGTGCGTGGCTTCGGCACGGACCGCCACCTGCTGGCGGCGCCCGTGACGTTCCCGAACACGTACCGCAACCCGACCGATGCGCAGGTGCCGACGACCACGTGCGGCGCCGGCATGAACGAGCCGTGCGCGGTGCGCGTCTGCAACACGGGCGGTGCGCGGCTCGACGTGTCGATGATCGACGACCCGGACGACGCGTTCGACCTGTCGTCGACGGCGGCGCTCCAGGTGGCCGCTGGCTCGGCGGCGTCTCCGACGTGCATGGAGGTGCCGGTCGAGTTTCGCCCGACCGCGTACGGGCAGTTCTCCGGCACCGTCACCATCATGAACAACGACAACGGCAACGCCATGGCCGTGGTCACCATGTCGGGCACCGGCATCGAGCGCCCGGTCGGCGTGACGCCGAACATCGTCCCGGCGGCGACCATCGCGCAGGGCTCGCCGGTGCGGCTGACCGATCTCGTGCCCGCGGGCCTCGTGCTCGTGAACATGAGCTCGACCGAGTCGTTCGAAGCCGACGTGACGGCGGTGCCGAACGCCGGCAACGTGACGGCCACGCGCGTCGGTGACGACGGCACGCTGACCGGCTCGCAGACGCGCGCGCTCGACGTCGAGCTCATCGGCACGGCACCGGGCCAGGTCGACGTCATCGTCGAGGTCCACCTCGACGGGGATCCCGACTTCCACCAGCAGATCACCATCCCGCTCGAGGTGGTGCGCGTCGACGTCGAGGGCGGCGGCTGCGACAGCGGCGGCGGTGGCGGGGCCGGCGGCGCCGCGGTGGCGTTCGGCTTGCTCGCGTTCATGACGCGTCGCCGGCGTGCCACGCTCGCGGCGGCAGCGGCCGTCCTCGTCGGCCTGACGGTGGGCGCGACCGACGGCGCCCACGCCGACATCTCGCGCAACATCGACGTCGGCGCCGCGCCGACGACGACGTCGACCGAGCCCGGCCTCTTCGATGTCGACACGCCGGACGTGGCCGCCAAGGGCTCGTGGGCGGTGTCGCTGGTAGGCCAGTACGAGAGCAACCCGATGGTCGCGCGCTGGACCGACTCGGCGATGGTCGAGCACGAGCTCGCGCTCATCGAGCAGCGCAACGCGTTCGTGATCGGCTTCGGCTACGCCGTCACCGACAAGCTGGAGCTGTCGGCGCGGCTGCCGATGTACCAGCAGAAAGGGGAGACCCGCATGGAGGGCGACCCTTTCGGCATCGAGGGCGCCGAGGGCTTTTCTCTCGGTGACGCCGCCATCCGCGCGAAGGCGCAGCTGGTGAAGGGCAAGGTCGGCTTCGCCGGCGCGCTCGACATCACGGCGCCGACCGCGAAGGACGGCCAGTTCGCCGGCACCGACATGCCGACGGCACACGTGCAGGGGCTCCTCGGCATCCACAGCGGTCGCCGCATCACGCTCGCGCTCAACGGCGGGTTCCTGGCGCGCCAGGCGACGCAGTTCCTCCTGCTCGAGCAGGGCAGCGAGCTCACCTACGGCGCCGCGGTCGGCCTGCGCGTGATCGACAAGGTCGCCATCATCGGCGAGGCGTCGGGCGCGCTCGGCGTCGTCGGCGCCGAGGGCAAGGTGAGCCCGACCGAGGTGACGCTGGGCGTGCGCGTGCGCGCCTCGCAGGGCGCGACCATCGGCATCGGCGGCGGCAGCGGCTTCGGCAAGGCCGTCGGCGTGGCCGACATGCGCGGCTTCGTGTCGGTGGTGATCGCGCCGGGCGGTTCGAAGATCGAGCCCGTCAAGATCATCATCCCGCCGCCGCCGCGCGATACGCGCGACAACGACAACGACGGCGTGGTGAACGCCGACGACCAGTGCGTCGATGACGGCGAGGACAAGGACGACTACAAGGACGACGACGGCTGCCCCGAGGCGGACAACGACGAGGACGGCTTCCTCGACGGCGCCGACAAGTGCCCGACCGAGGCCGAGGACAAGGACGGCTTCTCGGACGACGACGGCTGCATCGACGCCGACAACGACGGCGACGGCGTACTCGACGTCGACGACAAGTGCCCGGCGGTGGCCGAGGACAAGGACGGCTTCAACGACAACGACGGCTGCGACGAGCCCGACAACGACAACGACGGCGTGCCCGACGTGCTCGACCAGTGCGCGCTCGAGCCCGAGACCGTCAACGGCACCGACGACGAGGACGGCTGCCCCGACAAGGGCGACGCCGCCGTCATGCTCATGCAGGATCGCATCGAGGTGCTCGAGCCGATCCAGTTCGTCGGGCAGACCTCCAAGTTGAAGCCGGGCGCCGCCAAGGTGCTGGCGCAGGTCGGCGCCACGATGCGCGCCGAGCGCGGGCTCAAGCGCGTCCGCGTCACGGTGCACGTGCACCCGCGCGGCTCGGGCGACGACGCGCTGTCCGAGAAGCGCGCCGAGGAGATCCGCAAGTGGCTGGTGCAATGGGGCGTGGAGCCCGAGCGCATCGACGCCAAGGGCATCGGCTCGAAGCGGCCGCTCGTCGCCAAGGGCAAGCGCGGCGCCGAAGAGATCAACGACCGCGTCGAGTTCATCATCCTCGAGCGCTGAGCTCGAGCGCTGAGCTCGAGCGCCGAGCCGTAGCGTCAGTCGTCGCCGGCGCGGGCGACGGCGAACGCGACGACCGCCGCCGCTCCTGCACCGCGCAGGGTGCGGGCCGCCGCGGCCATCGTCGCGCCGGTCGTGATCACGTCGTCGACGAGCAACACGCGCTTGCCGGCGAGGTTGCGCGTCCGGCGCGCCGGCACGTCGAACGCGCCCTTCACGTTCTTCACGCGATCGGTGCCGCTCAGGCCGCTCTGCGCCGCCGTCGCGCGCACGCGCTTGAGCGACAGCGCGTCGATGGCACCGGGGGCGAGCTCGCACGCCTCGACCATCGCCTGCGCCGGGTTGAAGCCGCGCAGCGCCAGCCGACGCCAGTGGAGCGGGATGGGGACGATCACCTCGATGTCGGCGGCGCGGCACACGGCGCCCAGGAACGGCGCCACGAGCGGCGCGAGCTCGCGCGCGAGATCGGGGCGGCGCGCGAACTTCATGCGGCGCAGCGCCCGGCCCAGCGCACCGCCGTACCGCCAGGGCGCGACCGCAGCCTCGAGCGGCCACGCCTCGCCCAGCACGCGGCAGCGCGTGCACTCGATGTCGGGCGGCCGTGCCAGCGGCTCGGCGCAGCGCGGGCAGGCCGGGCCGAGCTCGACCAGCGACTCGTTGCAGGGCAAACACAGCGGCTTGCCGCTCGCGACGCGCACGTCGCACGCCGCGCAGTGGGGGACGTACACGGTCTCGAGCGCTTGGCGCAGGAGGGACATGCCGCCCTTGTCGTCAGGCCCCGCCGGCGGTTGCGTGCCTTCGTGCTACAACGCGGCGCCATGAGCAAGCCCGCGGAAACAGCGGCGGTGAAGGTCATCGCCACCAACCGCAAGGCCTCCCACGAGTTCGTGATCCACGAGCGCGTCGAGGCCGGGCTGGTGCTGGTTGGCTCCGAGGTGAAGTCGCTCCGCGACGCCAAGGTCGTCATCCAGGACGGCTGGGCGGCGATCGAGCGAGGCGAGGGCTGGCTCTACGGCGTGCAGATCAACGAGTACCCGTGGGCCAACCGCTGGAACCACGAGATCAAGCGCAAGCGCAAGCTGCTGCTCCACAAGGGCGAGCTCAGCAAGCTCGGCGTGAAGACGCGCGAGCGCGGGTTCACGCTGATCCCGCTCCAGATGTACTGGAAGAACGCGCACGTGAAGATCGAGCTCGGCCTGTGCACGCACAAGAAGTTGCACGACAAGCGCGAGGCCAAGCGCGCGCAGGACGATCGGCGCGAGATGGATCGCGCCGCCAGGCGCTCGAAGGTCTAGAGACTGAGCGCCTGCGCGCCCGCGCGTGCGAGCGGCAGCCGGAGCGTGCACGTGAACGTGCTGCCCGCGCCCAGCTTGCTCTCGACGTGGATGGTGGTACCCGCGAGGGCCGCGAGCTTGCGCGAGATCGCGAGCCCGAGCCCGGAGCCGCCGTACCGTCGCGCCGTGGCGCTGCTCGCCTGCTGATACTCCTCGAAGACCGCGTCGAGCTGCTCGGGCGAGATGCCGATGCCGGTGTCGCTGACGCGAAGCTCCAGCTCCGCGTCGCCCTGGTCGAGCCTCACGGTACGCAGCTTGATCTCGACGTGGCCGTGCTCCGTGAACTTGATCGCGTTCGAGACCAGGTTCGCGACGATCTGACCCAGCTTGAAGCGGTCCGCCATCACGCGCTCGGGGACCGCCGCATCGATCTTCATCCGCAGCTCGATCCCCTTCGTCTCGGCGTTCACGGAGTGGATCGACACGATCTCGCCGAGCAGGCTGCGCAGGTCGGTCGGCTGCGGTTCCCAGACCGAGGCGCCCGCCTCCAGCCGGCTGTGATCGAGGATCGCGTCGAGCAGCTCGCGCATGCTGCTCGCGGCCTTGCGCGCCACCTGCACGTAGCGTGTGCGTGCCTCGGGCGTCGCGGCGCCGTCGAGGAGGTCGAGCGCCATGAGGACGCTGGCGAGCGGCGAGCGAATGTCGTGGCTCAGCATCGCGAGCAGCGCGGATCGCGCGGTCGCTTCCTGCTCGGCGGCTCGACGCTGGCGGAGGAGCTCCTGCTCGTACGAGCGTCGCGACGACGCCTCGAACACGACCGCGCGATAGAGCTCGACGCGTCCGCTCGGGTCGCGGCGCGCGGTGGTGGTCACCAGCGTCGGCACCGGAGGGGCGCCGGGGCGTGCGATCTCGAACGCGATCTCTCGCGCGAACCCCTGCATCGCGAGCAGGGGCATGAAGTGCGTGTCGTGAAAGATCTGCCCCGCCATCGTGAGCAGATCCTGAAAGCGGCGACCGACGATCTCCTCGCGCGACGCCTGGAGCCACGACAGGAGCGTCTGGTTGATCCGGACGATGACGCCGTCGGGAGTCATCGAGAACAAGCCGCAGGGCGCGCTCTCGTACACCTCGTCCAGATCGTCGTCGAGCGGAGGTTCCATCAGGCCGCCAGGAACGCCTGGATCGCCGCGAGCGTGGGCTGCGGCGCGCTGAGGTGCGGGCAGTGCCCGAACGTGTCGACCAGCGTGAGCGTGCTCCCCGGCATGTGCCGGTGCATGTACTCGCCGACCGTGACCGGGGCGATCGCATCGCGGGTGACCTGGATGATGAGCGCCGGGACCGGTGTCTTCGGAAGGTCCTCGCGGTGGTCCGAGCGGAACGTGACGTGCGCGAAGAGCCTCGCGATGTCGGGATCCGTGCGGCAGAAGCTGTTCTCGAGCTCCCGGGCGAGCTCCGGACGCTCGGGATTGGCCATGATGACCGGCGCCATCGCGGCCGCCCACCCGAGGTAGTTGCTGTCGAGCGTCTCGAGCAGGCCGTCGATGTCGGGCCGAGAGAACCCGCCGCGATAGTCGCCGTCGTCGATGTAGGACGGTGACGGCGCGACGAGCACGAGCCGCTGGAACCGCGCCGGCTCCCGGATGGCGGCGAGCACGCCGATCATCGAGCTCACCGAGTGCCCGACGAAGGTGACGTCACGCAGCGACAGCTCCGCGCAGATGTCCAGGACGTCCTGCGCGTAGCCGTGCAGCGAGCCATACCGTTTCCGGTCGTACGCGGTGCGATCCGACCCACCGTGGCCGACGTAGTCGAACAACACCACGCGATGGTCGCGTTCAAATGCCGGCGCGATCAGCCGCCACATCGTCTGGTCGCACCCGAAACCATGAGCGAACAGGATGACCGGGCCGGCCGGATCCCCGCTGACGCGAACGTTGTTTCGCTGCTCCACCCGCACGACTCGTGTCTAGCAGGGGTGTGGGGCCGACGGGGACTTTCTCGCTACGAAACGTTTCTACTCGCGGTGGTACGGCTCGCCGCGCGCGATCTTGAACGCGCGATAAAGCTGCTCCATCACGAGCACGCGCACGAGTCGGTGCGCGATCGTCAGCCGTCCGAACGCGATGAGCCGCTTCATGCGCTTGCGCGCCGCGTCGCCGAGTCCGTCGGCGCCGCCGATCACGAACCACACCGGCGCGCCGCCGCCCTTCATCTCCTCCATCGCCACCAGGTCGGCAAAGTTGGTGCTGCTCAACATGTCGCCGCGCTCGTCGAACGCGTACACGCTGGCGTTCTTCGGCGCCGCCGCCAGCAGCGCCTCGATGGTCTTGTACTCGACGACCTCCAGCGCGCAATAGACCTTCAACCGCTTCCGATATTCGTCCTCCGCCGCGCGCAGGTATTCCTCTTTCAGCTTCCCGACAACTGCCACGGTGATCTTCAGGGTCATCGCGCGACTCTCTGGTCTGGGCCCGAGGCCTGAAGTCTGAGGCCTGAGGCCTCCGAGGTCACGTGGCGCGGAGCCCCGCGTGCCTCGGACCGGCATGTTGCGTGCTTTGCTACAGGTCCGTGCTCGCACGGACCTCCCCCGGAGCGCCAGATTCCGCGGGCGACGCGCATTCGGTCAGACCGATCGCGCCGCGCACGATGGTGAGCACGTTGCTCGTACGACCACTCCTGTTTGCAGTGGGGTGCAAGGGCCCCGCCGCCCTCGAGGAGCTGTATCGCGTGACGGGGCTCACCGCCGAGATCGCCGTCGACGCGGATGCGCGCATCGACGCCGACGTGCTCCGCCGCGCGTGGCGCGAGGCCATCCGCGTCACCGGTGATTCGCTGCTTCCGTTGCACCTCGCCACCGCGATGCCCCCGGGCGCGCTCGGCATCGTCGAGTACCTGGTGCGGTGCGCGCCCACCGTCGGCGAGGCGCTCGAGCTCGGGCTGCGCTATCTCAACATCCTCGACGAGGTCGGGCGCGCCGCGCTCGTCGACGGCGAGCGCGATGACGAGCTCGATCTCGTCGTCGTCGTGGACAGCCCCATCCCGCACGAGTCGTGCTTCGCGGCGGTGGTGGGGCAAGGGCGCGTGCTCGTCGGCCCGGACTTTCGCCCCGTCGCCGTCGAGCTCTCCCACCATCCCGACGGACCGCTCGAGGCGTACGAGGCATTCTTCCGCGCGCCGGTCCGCTTCGGGGCGCCGGCCACGCGACTCGTGCTGTCGCGCGCATCACTCGCCGCGCCCGTGGCGACCGCAGATCCCAACTTGCTGCCGATCCTCGTGCGCCACGCCGAGGAGCTGACGGCGCGGTTCCAGGGGCCGGCGCCCACGACGACCGAGCAGGCGCGCGCCATCATCGCCAGGCTCCTGCGCTGCGGCGAGCACGACGTCGAGCAGGTCGCGGCCGCGCTCGGCGTGACCGCGCGCAGCTTGCAGCGTCGCCTCAAGGACGAGGGCACGACGTTCCAGGCGGTGCGCGACGAGCTGCGCTGCGAGCTCGCGCTCACGTACCTGCGCGGCGGCGCGACGACGGCGGAGGTCTCCTTCCTCCTCGGCTTCTCGGAGGCGAGCGCGTTCTTCCGCGCGTTCAAGCGATGGACGGGCACGACGCCTGCGGAGGTGCAGCGACGCTCACACGACGCGTGAAGGGTCACTCCTTTGTCGCGTGCGGTCATTGGGCGACCGGGCCCCTTCGGTCGAAATAGCCGCCATGAGGAACATGCGCGCTCTCGTGGTTTCGTTCGCAGTCGTGGTGGGCACCGGGTGTAGCGGGGAGTCACCGACCGTCGAGGACCAGGACGATCACGCGGTCGAGAGCCTGCGCTACGAGGGTGACGACCTCGCGGCGCTCTTGGCCGGCGGCACGAGTCAGGCGATCGAGGTCGCCGTCGGCTTTCGCCGCGTCGGCTTGCTCTGGGACGCCGCCGAGGAAGGCGCGCTCGAGGTGCGCACCAGCGTCGACGGCGTCGCGTGGAGCGCGTGGTCGGCGCCGGTGGTCGTGTCGCTCGAGGAGATCGCGCATGCCGGGCACGTCGACGCCACGGACGCGGTCGCCGCCGACGCGTTCGCCGCGTGGCTGCAGGTGCGCGTGCCCGCCGACAAGGCGATGCCGACGTTCCTCGTGATCGAGCCCATGCCGGACATCCCGCCGGCGCTCGACCCCGCCGACGTGGTCGACCACGTCGAGGACACCGAGGCCCCCGCGTTGTGGTGGGACGAGCAGCCCACGCCGATCGGGACGCTGCGCGTGTACTCGCGCGCCGACTGGGGCGCGCGCGCGCCGCGCTGTTCGTCGAGCTCGATGAACCCGGTGCGCGCGACGATCCATCACACCGCGACGCCGACCAGCGACTCGATGACGCCGCAGGCGCGCCTGCGCCAGATCCAGGCCTTCCACCAGAACACGCGCGGCTGGTGCGACATCGGCTACAACTACCTGGTCTCGCGCGACGGGCGCGTGTGGCGTGCGCGTGGGCCGACGACGGTCGGCGCTCACGTCGCGAACGCGAACACCGGCAACATCGGCATCTCGATCATCGGCACGCACACGTCGACGCCGGTGACGGCGACGCAGATGTGCAACACGGCCAAGCTGCTGCGGCGGCTGAACGCGGCCTACGGCATCAGCCTGGCGCGGTCGAACGTGCGCGGCCATCGCCAGTACGCCGGCACCGCGTGCCCGGGGAATGCGCTCTACGGCCAGATCGACGCGATCCTGCGCAAGGCGGCGCGCGGCTGTCAGGTGAACTGATGCGCGCGGGACGAGCACGAACGATCCTCGGCGCGGTCGGGATCCTCGCCGGCGTGGTCGCGCTGTACGTGTCGCGCGATGGCGGGAACGAGCACGTCGCCCCGTCGGGCGATGGCGTGGCGTCGACAGGCGAGGGGGCCGATTCGCCGCCGCGGCGCGCCGCGCTCGCCGTCGTCCCGGATCCGGCGGCCGAGGAGATTCCCGGCGCGCACTGCTGGCAGGGCCTGCTCGAGATCGACCGCGCCGGCTCGCTCCCCGAGCTGCGCGACGTGCTGGCGCGTGCGCTCGCGAGCGGCGACGAGCTCCTCGCGACGTACGTGGGCGATCGCCTCGCCGAGGTGGTGGGCGGCGATGTGGCGAAGGCGGCGGAGCTGCTCGACTGGGCCGAGCAGGCGGCCGGTCCCGAGGTCGAGATCGTCCTCGGCGCGCTGGCGCGAACCGCGGCCGTGCACGACCGCGCCATCGGCGAGCGACTGCTGCGCGCCGGCGAGGACCGCGGCGGCGACGACACGCGGCGCACGGCCGCGGTGGCGGCGCTCGAGACGCAGCGACGCCTCGACGCGGACGCGCTCGCACGCGTCACGGCGATGGCCACGAGCGATCCGTCGTCGGGCGTGGCGTGGACGGCGACGCGGACGCTCGGTCGCGTCATGAAGGAGGACTTCACGCGCACCGGCGCGTACGAGCCGTACTGGGACCAGCTGCTGGCGATCAGCGCGCGCACCAAGGAGCCCGCGGTGCGCATCCTCGCGCTCGAGATGCCGGCGTACGTCGATGCCGTGCTCGGAACGAAGTACATCGACGAGCTCGCGGCGGTGCTGCGCGACGCTCCCGAGCGCGAGGTCCGCGAGATGGCGGCGTTCCAGCTCGGACTGACCGAGGACTCCACGCGCGTGCTCGGCGTGTTCCGGAGCGCGTTCCCGCGCGAGCGGGACGTGTGCGTGCGCTGGGCGATGCTGCGCTTCTCGGTGCGGGCCGGTGGGTCGCGCGCGCTGCCGCTCCTCGAGGAGATGGCGCGGACCGATCGCCGCTTCACCGACGACGTGGCCGACTTCAAGCGTATCTACGCGACCGGCGTCGAGGACTTCGAGCGCGTGTGGCTCGACAAGGCCGATCATCCTGCGTGCAGCGCGGACGGCGAAGCGCACGGACAGGAAGGTGCCTGATGCGATCGCTCGTCTTCATGCTCACGTTCGCCGTCGCGCTCGCGCCCGCACGCGGGCAGGAATCTCCACCGGCGCCCGAGGGCGAAGAGATCGCGGGGGCGTGCCCGGTCGACTGGATGATCGACGCGGCGCGCGCGGGCTTCGCCTCGGGCTCGCCGGCCTATCGCACGTACGTGCGCGCGCTGCTGAAGGAGGCCGCGCTGACCGTCCCGCTCGACGAGCTGACCGCCGCCGTCGCCGACGCGCGTGACCCGGCGCTGCTCGAGGCGCTCGGTGCCGCGCTGGCGACGCGCGCCAGCTACGAGGAGAAGCCCGAGCTGATCCAGGCGCTCCTCGATCGCTCCGTCACCGACGGCGATCCCGTGCTGCGCGCCGCCGCCGTGCGCGCGCTGCGGGCGACGGGATCGGTCGAGACCATGGCCGCGCTCGGAGACGGCGTCACGTACGCCGACCTGGCGCGCGATCCGGCGCCCGAGGTGCGCGCCGCGGTGGCCGACAATCTCGTCGCCGAGAACCGCGACGTCTACGGCGGTCGCGACGCGCGTGTGGCTGCGGCCGCCGCGGAGGTCGCCGCCGCCGCCACCGACCCGGCGATGGCCGGTCGCGTGCTCGCCGAGATCTCGATGGAGCAGGCGACGGCTGACACCGTCGCGACCGTGGCCGGCAGCCTCGGCGCCGAGCACCCAGAGCTACGCGCCGGCGCCGCGCTCGCGCTCGGCAGCGCGCCGCCCACGGCCGGCACGCGCGAGGCGCTCGTCGAGCAGTACCGCCGCGAGAGCGACCCGACCGTGCGCCGCGCGATCCTACAGGGCATCGCGCGGCTGGGTCAGTCGAGCGCGATCCCGACGCTGCGCGCGCTGCGCGGCGTCGCTCCGAGTCTCGATGTCGAGATCGACGCGTGGATCGACGCGCTCGGCCTCGGCCTCCAGGAATGGCACTTGATCCTTCGCGAGAAACTGAAGCGAACCCGAGGAGAAACCAGATGAAGCTCGTCACCCCGATCTTGATCGCGCTGATCGCGATCGCCACCTCCGCCTACGCCGCCACCGCGCGCGGCCCCATCTGCCAGACCAACGCACGCGTCGGCAGCACGACGTACTACTCGTGCAGCGGCAGCTATCACGGTGCGCTCGACATGAGCAACGGCACCTGCAACGAGTGGAACCACCGCGGCATGATCCTCGGCAGTCGCTACTACCGCTACTACGGCGGCTGCGGCCAGTCGTGCCGCGCGACCTCGTGCAACGGGGGCGCCGGCAACTACGTCGTCGTGTCGGGCGGCAGCGGCTGGCAGTTCCGCCAGCTCCACATCGGCGCCACCGCGTCCTCGGGTTCCAAGACCTGCGACCGCTGCGCGCTCGGCCTCGTCAGCTCGACCGGCGAGTCGTACGGCGCTCACGTCCACGCCGACAACCGCCGCTACGGCACGCGCATGACGGCCTGGTACACGTCCGTCGGCACGACCTGCGGCCGTTCCGCCTACTGCGGCAACCGCGTCGGCACGCCGACCCTCTGAGGGTCGGCTGACCGCCGCCGCCGTCGCCGCGGCCTCGGGCCTCGGCTGATTCGAGCGGCGAAAGCCGCTCGATAATCAGCCGACTAGTACTCGTCGGCTTGGACCCGCGCGTCGGGCGGGATCTCGATCTCGACGCGCGGCGCGTCCACCCACAGGCCTTCGAGATCGAAGTGCTCGCGCTGCGGGTGGTGGAACACGTGCACCACGAAGTCGCCGAAGTCGAGGAGCGCCCACTGGCCCGAGCGCTTCCCCTCGGTGCCGAGCGCGCGGATGCCGTCCTTCTTGAGTCCGACGACGATGCCTTCGCTGATCGCGTCGACCTGACGATCGCTGCGGCCGCTCAGCACGAGCTGGTAGTTGCAGTACGAGCACAGGCCGCGCACGTCGAGCAGCACCGGCTCGAGGGCTTTCTTCTCGAGGGCCAGCGCGAGCGCGCGCATCGCCGTGGCGAGCCCTGCCTCGTCATCGTCGGACTTCTTGCGCGTATCACCGCCCGCCGCTCGCGCACGTGCGGGGCGCGGGTCCATGTCCTTGGCCATACCGGGTTCTTCTTCTTTCACGGTCACTCGCTGGCGCGTCAGGTGCGCACGTGTCCGGTACCCCGGACGATGAACTTCGTGGTGGTGAGGCCCTCGGCACCCATCGGGCCGTAGGCGTGGAGGCGCGTGGTCGAGATGCCGATCTCGGCGCCCAGGCCGAGCTGGCCGCCGTCGGCGAAGCGGGTCGAGGCGTTGTGCATCACCGTCGACGATCCGACCTCGCGCAGGAACCGCTCGGCCGCCGCCGCGTCCGCGGTGACGATCGACTCGGTGTGGTCCGAGCCCCAGCGCTCGATGTGGGCGATCGCCGCGTCGAGATCGTCGACGACGCGCACCGCGACGATGAGCGCCAGGTACTCGGCGGCCCAGTCGTCGTCGGTGGCCGCCACCACGGCCGCGCCGGACGCGGCGGCCAGGCGCTGCACGTCGGCGTCGCCGCGCAGCTCGACGCCCAGCTCGCGGAAGCGCGCCGCCAGCCGCGGCACGAACGTCGCCGCCACCGCCCGATCGACGAGGATGGTCTCGAGCGCGTTGCACACGCCCGGCCGCTGCACCTTGCCGTTCTCGGCGATGGCGAGCGCCATCTCCTGGTCCGCGGCGGCGTGCACGTAGAGGTGGCACACGCCCTTGTAGTGCTTGATGACCGGGACGCGCGCGTGCTCGGCGACGAAGCGGATGAGCCCCTCGCCGCCGCGCGGGATGCAGAGATCGATGTACTCCTCGAGCTGCACCAGCGCGCGGATCGCGTCGCGATCCGTCGACGGGACGACGGTGACCGCCGCCGGCGGCAGGCCCGCCACCGCGAGCCCGGCCTGCACCGCCGCGCCGAGCGCCTGGTTCGACGCGAACGCCTCCGACCCGCCGCGCAGGATGCACGCGTTGCCGGCCTTCAGGCACAGCGCCGCCGCATCCACCGTCACGTTGGGGCGTGCCTCGTACACGATGGCGATCACGCCGAGCGGGATGCGCATCCGCGCCAGCTCGAGCCCGTCGGCGCGCGTCTCGGCGCGCTCCAGCCGTCCGATCAGCTCGGGCTGCGCCGCGATCTCCTCGACCGCGCGCGCGATGCCCTCGAGCCGCTGCTCGTCGAGGCGCAGGCGGTCGACCATGGCCGGCGCCAGGCCACGCTGCTCGGCCGCCACGAGGTCGGTGCGGTTCGCGTCGAGGATGGTCGCGCGGCGCGCGCGCAGCTCGGCGGCGATGGCATCGAGCGCCTTGCGGCGGGTGGAAGCCGGAGCGCGGGCGACGACCCGAGCTGCAGCCCGCGCCTGCCGCGCCAGCTCGCGCAGGTCAGCCGGAGGGCTGTGCTGAGACGCGGTCACGGGTTCACAGGAGCACGAGGTCGTCGCGGTGAATGGCTTCGTCGAGGGATCTGTACCCGAGGGTCGCCTCGAAGTCCGATGAATGCAAGCCCCGGATCCGGCGCAGGGCGGCGGCGTCGTAGGCCGCCAGGCCCCTCGCCAGCTCGGTGCCATCCGCGGCGATCACGCTCACGGTCTCCCCTGCATCGAATTCACCATCGACCGCCGTGATCCCGCGCGGAAGCAGGCTCTTGCCGGCCTCGAGCAGCGCGCGCCGGGCGCCGTCGTCGACGACGATCCGCCCGGTCGGCTTGGGCCCGTAGGCGATCCAGTGCTTGCGCCGCGAGACGCGTGCGTTGGCCGACGACCCGGGGAGGAACACGGTCCCGCGGTCCGCCCCGGCGAGGACGTCACACAGGATGCGCGGCTCCCGGCCGGGGGCGACGACCGCCGGGATACCGAGGCGGGTCACCATCTTGGCGGACTGCACCTTCGACGCCATGCCGCCGGAGCCGACGCCGTCGGTCTTGCTCTTGCCGGCGACCGGCGCGGCCTCGCGCTCGACGTCGCGCACCACCGGGATGCGCTTGCCGTGCTCGTCCCACACGCCATCGACGTCGGTGAGGATGATGAGCGCGTCGGCCGAGACCAGGCTCGACACCAGCGCGGCGAGCTGGTCGTTGTCGCCGAACTTGATCTCCTCGACGGCGACGGTGTCGTTCTCGTTGATGATGGGCACGACCTTCTGGTCGAGCAGCGCGCGCAGCGTGAGGCGCGCCGACAGGAAACGGCGGCGATCGCCGAGATCGTCGTGGGTCAGGAGCACCTGGCCGATGAGCACGTCGTGCGGCGCGAACGCGTGCTCCCAGTGCTGCATGAGGCGGCTCTGCCCGACGGCGGCGGCGGCCTGCAGGCCGGGCAGGTCGTGCGGCCGCGCGTGGAGGCGCAGCGCCCGCACGCCCATGGCGATCGCGCCCGACGAGACCACGACCACCTCGACGCCGCGCTGGCGCAGCTCGATGATCTGATCCGCGACGGCGGCGGGGCGACCGGCGGGGCTCTCGGCCAGGAGCCGGCTGCCGATCTTCACGACCACGCGGCGCGCCGCGACCAGCTCGGCGCGCTCGCTGGCGATGGCGGTGATGCTCACGACTTGTCGGCTCCGCGACTCGCCCGCCACAGCGCCTCGAAGCGTTCGATCGCCTCGTCGATGTACGGGTTCACCTCGGCGGTGAGCTGGAGCTCGATGGCGGCGACGGCGCGCGACAGCGGGCCTTCGGTCTCGGCGAGCTCGTGCTCGACGATCGCGTCGACCTCGTCGACGGCCTCGGCCTCGGCGACGTCCTTGCCGCGATCGAGCAGCTTGCGCAGCCGCCCGCCCGACGCCTTGTCGGCGAGGAGTAGCGGCGCGCGCGCCGCGGCACGTGCGGCCGACAGCGCGCCCCGGCGGAACGGCTCGAACGACAGCCCGCCCGGCGTCTCGGCGAGCGCGCGCCGGATCAGCTCGCGCACCTCGAGCGCGCGCGCACCGTCGAGCCCGAGGCCCGTGTGCATGCGCGCGCAGTAGTGATCGAACAGCGTGATGGTGGCGAAGGTTCCGGTCGCGACCTGCGCGCGGCGCACCGCCGTGAGCGCGATGAGCATGCGGCGCCACGTCTTGGTGGCGAGGCGCCCGGCCAGCGCCGCGCCGGTCATCTCGTACCAGGCCTTGGGCTTGGTCTTGCCATGCACCAGGTTCTTGAGCGCGACCTCGTCGAGATCGATGTGGTAGTCGGTCGCGACGCGCTTGTACGCGCCGCCGAGCGTCGCCTCGAGCAGCCAGTCGTCGACGAACGGGATGGGCAGGAGCCCGACCGCCGCCGCCACGAGCGAGCGACCCACGGCCAGGCGCCGGTGCGCGCCGAGGTAGTCGCGCCGGAGCGTCAAGGTCTCGGTCGTCACTTCACGCCACCACCCTTGCCCGCGGGCGGCGCGATGCCCTGGAGCAGGAAGTTGCGATCGTCGACCTCGCGGAGGCGCACCGGCGTGGCGACCACCTGATCGTCCTCGGGCTTCGCGATCGCGACCGTACCGGGCGTGATCGATTGCTGGATGCCGAGCCGCATCGTGAGTCGCTTGCCGTCGCGCACGAACGCGACGGTCGCGTCGATGCGTGCCTTGAGCGGCAGCCCGGTCGCGTCGTCGAGGACGACCTCGCCGGCGGCGGCCTCGACGGTGAGCCCTTCGCGCCACGCGTGCTGCGCGAGCGCCGGCTTCGGCGCGGCCTTGGGAGACGGCGCGAGCTTGAGCTCGAGGCGATGGCCGGCGCGCCCCGCCTCCTGCACCTGGCCCTTGTCGCTCACCTCGAGGCCATGCGCGTAGATCGCGACGTGGGCGCCGAGCGCGCTCGCCATCTGATCGCGGATCTCGGTGGCCTCGGTGTCGGTCTCGGGCGCGCGCGCGTGCCAGCGCGCGTAGCGCGGGCGCAGATACAGCTCGCCGCCGAGGAACACGACCTCGCGACCGTAGTCGTTCTTGTTCTCGTAGATCGCGCGGAACGTGCCGTCCTTCGCGAGGTCGATCGCCGTCGTGTCGTCGAGCGTCTCGAGCACGCCGTTGCCCTCGCGCACCTCGCTCTGCGTGGTGATCACGAGGCGGTGGTCGCCGAGCTGCGTCGCCGCGCGGCTCCACGGCAGCTGCAGGACCGCGGCGAGCGTCTGCGCGTCGCGGCCGACCTTCGCCAGGTCGACCGTGGCCGGCGCCGGCTTCGCCGCGACGACCAGCCCCTCGAGCTCCTTGTCGGAGGTGCCGCCGGACGAGCTGCACGCCGCCGCCGCGCCGAGCGCGAAGGCGCACAGGGCCGGGCTCATACGGGGTGACATCCCCCGTTTACTAGCATGATCCCCGCCATGCTACCGTTGCCGCGATGACCGACGCGCAGCTCGAGGCGCTGGCCACGAGCCCGGCCGCCCTCGTTGCCGCGTTCCTCCTCGGGACGCTCTGGGGCAGCTTCGCCAACGTGTGCATCTATCGCTGGCCGCCGACCAAGGAGCACCCGCACGGGCGGTCGGTCGTCTCGCCCGGGTCGCACTGCGGCGCGTGCGGGAAGCCGGTGCGCTGGTACGACAACGTGCCGATCCTCGCGTGGTTGTGGCTGCGCGGGCGCTGCCGCGACTGCGGAACCCAGTTCTCCGCGCGCTACATCCTCGTCGAGGCACTGACCGGGATTCTGTTCGCCGCCGTGTGGTGGTTCGCGGTCGACGCGCGCGCCACGCTCGATCCGCTCGACGTGCGCGTCATCCGCGCCGGCGTCGGGGCCGCGTTCGCGTTCGTGATGGTCGTGATCCTGTTCATCGATCTCGATCACATGCTCATCCTCGATCGCGTGACGCTGCCGTCGATCGTCGCGTTCTACGCGCTGGGCACCGTGCTCCCCGGGCGGGACTGGCAGGAGGGCATCATCGGCGCGGCGGTGGGCTTCGCGCTGGTGCGCGTCGTCGCCGACCTGTTCCTGCTCCTGCGCGGGAAGATCGGCATGGGCATGGGCGACGGCAAGCTGCTCGCCGTGGTCGGCGCGCTCCTCGGCTGGAAAGGTCCGGTCGTCGCGCTCTTCCTCGGCGCGTGCGTGGCCGTGGTGGTCGTCGTCCCCGCGATGCTCATCCGCGGTGGCGGCACGGACGACGGCGGCGACGACGCGGCCAGCGACGCCGCGGACGACGGCGCGCCTCCGCCGCCGCTGCCGTGGTCCGAGCGCAAGCTCGCGCTCTGGTCGCTCGCGTTCGTCGCCGCCGTCGTCGGCGGCGTGATGGTGGGGCTGCCGCCGTGGATCGGAGGCGCGATCATCGTCGCGGGCGCGATGGCCGACGACTTCTTCGGCCTCACCGATCCGATGGCCTCACCGGAGGGCGACGAGGCCATCGAGACCGACGGCGACGATCAGCTCACCCACGGCGCGCTGCCGTTCGGCCCGTTCCTCGCCGTCGCCGCGCTGTTCTGGTGGTTCGCCGAGCCGTACGTGATGTTCCAGCTGCGCCAGTAGCGCCGGTCGCTCGCTCACTGGGCGATCGAGAGGACGCCCTTCTGCGACTTCACCTTGCGCAGACCGGCCTCCGGGCGCGTGCCGCACACCGTGCCCTTGGCGCAGCTGGTGCGCGGGTCGATCTCGAACTCGTCGGGGCCGAAGCCCTTGTCGGCCAGGATCTGGAGCGCCGACGCCTTGGTCTCGCCGACGACATCGGGCATGCGCCGCCACTCGTTGCTGAAGCCGACGGCGCCGTGCTCGTACGTGTCGGCCTCGATCGCGACCTCGATCTTGGTGTGGCCCGTCACCCTGGTCCCCGGCGGCGGCTGCTGCAGGCAGATCGATCCGATCGGCTTCATGTCCTTGTCGCTGGCGTACTTGCAGGGCGCGTTCTTCACGATCAGCGCGTCGGCCATGAAGCCCGCCTTCACGACCGCCTTGCGCGCGTCGGCCTCGTCGAGGTCGGTGAGATCCGGAACGATGTGCTCGGACTTGCGCGCGACCTCCTCGTCCGACGGCGGCTTCACCTTCTTGTACTCCGGCTCTTCGGGGGGCTTGGGCTTCGCCTTGAACCAGCCCAGCTCCTGGTACGCGTACGCCCCGCCGGCGACGACGATGACGATCGCACCCAGTACGACGCTCGCTGCTTTCGACACGCTCCGAGGCTATTACGGATTGAAGCCGATGTCCGGGCCGACACACGAGGCGATGTCGAAGATCATGAACGCCAGGACCTTCTCTTGCGGCGTCAGCCCCGTCGTGGTGCAGCCGTTCGGGAAGCGCGTCGCGCTCGACGAGTCATCGCCGGTCGAGACGTGGATGTCACTGAACACCACCTTGCCGCAGCGCTGCGCCGGGTCCGACGCGAGCGGCGTGGTGAACTGATAGAACTGCACGCTCGGTACGCCGTTGGCCGTCGTCGGCAACGAGATCCACGTCTCGATCGCCGTGGTCACCGCGCGGACCGTGTGCTGCGCGTCGGTGAGCGCGATCTTGCCGAGCATCGTCGAGCCCTGGACGTTCAGCAGCCACTGCGCGAGCGAGGCGCCCTTGGGAAACGTGGTGTTGATGTCGGCGGTGACGCTGCCGAGATCGTCGAGGTAGCTCTCGGTCACTTCCGCCGCCCAGCCCGTCGGCGCCGGCGACTGATCGATCCAGATGTTGTGCCAGTGCGACGCGAACACGCGGCCGCCCGCGTTGGTGTAGTCCGAGAGCGCGGTGCGCGCCGTGTCGGGCTTGGTGCCGGCGTTCTGGTTGCCCTCGCACGACAGGAAGGTGACGTCGTAGGGCATGAGGTGCGCGCTCGTGTCCCAGAGCGTCTGCGCGTTGGCGAACGTCGCGCCGGCGTTGAGCGTCGGTGCGAACGCGGGCGTGCCGGCGGTGCCGGTGAAGAGATGGACGCGGCCGGTGCCGCTCGCGGTGGTGAACTCGGCGTCGTCGAGGCCGATCTTGCGCAGGAGACACTCGAGCGAGTCGGCGCCGCCGGTGGTGAGCGCCATCTGCGGGATGTCGCCCTCGCCCTTGTTGCGCGGCAGACGCGTGACCGCGGCATCGAGCGGCGTGTCGACACACGACGTCACCGCCGTCGGGATGGTGACCTGACGCCGCCACTTGCCGACCTGGATCACGAGCGGGAGGCTGTCGGTCACCGGCACGTTCTCGAGCACGAAGTGGCCGGCGGTGTCGGTGACCGCGGAGACCAGCGGATTTCCCGACGGCGCCTGACCGCAGCGATCGCACGTGGCGCCGACCGGCAGCGGATCGACGGCGCTGTTGGGCACGTACACCGTCACGTTGAAGAGCGGCAGCGTGCCGTTGGGCGCGTAGACGGTGCCCGATAACGACGTCGTGCCGCCGCCGGGGCACGACACCTGGAAACATTCGAGCCCGACGCAGGCATCGACGTTGCCGCTGCCGGTCCCGCCGCCGTCGCCATCGCCATTGCCGACATCGGTGCCGCCGCATGCCGCGAGCGGCGCTGCGCAGAGGAGTACCGCGAGCCAAGAGGGACGCAGGCTACGACGCATCGAAGATGCTCCTTCCCCGGATTCCCGATCGTAACAGGTCCGCGCGTCAGGTTGCGAGTCCCGCGACGAGCGCGGCGGCGACGTTGCGGGCGCGGTGGTCGTCGTCGCGGGCGAGGGTGACGCCGCCGACCGAGGCGTGGCCGCCGCCCCCGAGCCGCTCGCACAGCGCGCCGAGATCATGGGTGCGCGGCGTCGGTCCCCACGGGTTCCAGCCGACGCCGACCTTCACGGCATGGGCGGTGCGGCCGAGTGTGACCGTGTAGGTGCAGTCCGGGAACAGGTCGTAGCCGGAGAACCCGGGTGGGGGACGATCCTCGTCGAGCAGGTCGAACAGCACGATGTCGCCGTGCCCGACGAGGCGCCCGATCTCGGCCCAGCGTTCGCGATCGCTCTCGCGGCGGGCGAGCGCCGGATCGAGCACGGCGCGCACCCACGGCGCCGCGGCGAGCGCGTCGAGCCCGTCGCGCGAGAGCTCGTCGATGTAGCGCGCGATCGCCGCCGGGTCGCGCACCGCGCCGAGCCACATCGCGAGCTGCTGCGCCGGCGTGGAGAGCGAGCACGCCTCGGCCGCGCTCGCGAACGCGGCGGCGTCGATGATGTCGGCCCAGCGCGCGAGCTCGACCAGCGGTGCCGGCGGCGTCCAGCCGTGGCGCTCGGCGAGGACGCGCGTGACGAGGCCAGCGCACGACGGCGCCGCAGGATCGAACGCCATGTCGTCGGTACGGCGCGCCTCGAAGTCGTCGCGCAACGTCGCCGGCTGGAACGCGGTCGCGTGGTGATCGAACCACCAGCGCAGCTGTGGCCGCGACGTGTAGCGGAAGTCGACGCACGCGTGATCGTCGGCGTCCATCACGACGCCGTCGAACGGGTCGCCGGTCGAGTGCTGCATGCCGACCGGCTCGATGACGGCGCCAGCCTCGCGCGCGCGATAGAACGCGCTGAACAGCGCCGCCGAGCCGGTGCCGTCGAAGCATGCGTCATGGAAGAACAGCTTCAGTCTGGGCACGCGCGCGTGATGAACCGAGTATAACCGTCGGCCATGGACCCGGATACCTACAACTGGCTTCGCGTCGGGCACGTCATCGGGTTCGTCCTGTGGATCGGCGCCATGGTGACGGTGCTCCAGCTCCTGCGCGTACACGGCGCCGTCGAGGGTGCGGCGCGCGACGTCCTCGCCCGCCACGAGCGCAAGATGGCGGTCCTGATGGACATCGGCGCCACGTTGACGATGGTGTGCGGGTTCGTGACGGCGCTGGGCGGCTCGGTCAATTACTTCAAGACCGGGGCGTGGTTGCACATCAAGCTGACGCTGGTGGCGGTGGTGATCATCGGCGTGCACGGCTGGACGCGCGCGCAGGTCCGGAAGTTCCGCAAGGGGCAGGTCCGGCCGGTGTCCGCGGCGCTCATGTGGATCGTGCTGGCGGCGGCGGCGGCGATCATCCTCCTCGGCGCGCACCACGGTCTGCTACGTAAGGCGGGGTGAAGCGGACGATCCTGCACGTCGACCTCGACGCGTTCTTCGCGTCGGTCGAGCAGCGCGACGACCCGAGCTTGCGGGGCAAGCCGGTGATCGTCGGGGGATCGCGGCGGCGCGGCGTGGTGGCGGCAGCGAGCTACGAGGCGCGCACGTTCGGCGTGTTCTCGGCGATGTCGATGGCGGAGGCGCTGCGGCGCTGCCCGCAGGCGATCGTGGTGCGGCACCACATGGATCGGTACGCCGAGGCGTCGCGCGGGTTCTTCCAGATCCTCGACGACTTCTCGCCGGAAGTGGAGGGGCTGTCGTTCGACGAGGCGTTCCTGGATCTGACGGGCAGCGAGCGCCTGCTGGGGCCGGCGCGCGAGGTCGGCGTGAAGATCAAGCAGCGCGTGCGCGACGAGCTGCGGCTGGTCGCGTCGGTGGGCGTGGCACCGCACAAGTTCGCGGCGAAGCTGGCGAGCGACATCGACAAGCCGGATGGGCTGCGCGTGGTGGAGGAAGGCCGGCTGCTGGAGTTCCTGCACCCGATGCCGGTGAGCCGGTTGTTCGGCGTGGGCGAGGTGACGGGCGAGGCGCTGCGGCAGATGGGTGTGCTGACGATCGGCGATGTCGCGCGATACCCGGTAGCGGCGCTGGTGGGGAAGCTGGGCGCGACGACGGGGACGATGCTGGCCGGGCTGGCGCGTGGCGAGGACGCGCGGCCGGTGGAGAGCGAGCAGGCGCCCGTGTCCGTGGGGCACCAGGAGACCTTCGATCACGACCTGTACGAGCGCGAGGATCTCGAGGTGGTGCTGCTGCACCAGCTCGATCGCGTGGCGGAGCGGCTGCGGCGCGCGGAGCTGCGCGCGACGGTGGTGGCGGTGATCGTGAAGCACGACGACTTCCGGCAGCTCACGCGGCGGACGACGCTGGCCGATCCGACGAGCGACGCGGCGGTGCTGGTGCGCGCGGCGGTGCGGTTGCTCGATCAGTTCGACATCGACGATCGGCCGAAGAAGCGCGTGCGTCTGCTCGGCGCGTTCGCTGCGGGGCTCGAGGCGCGCTCGGCGCCGCGGCAGCTCGCGCTCGACGAGGCCACGCGCGCCCGGGGCGAGCGGCTCGGTGACACGCTCGACAAGCTGAAGGACAAGTTCGGGGCGGCGGTGGTGAAGCGGGCGGTGCACCTCGACGAGGACGACGAGGAGGCCGGGCGGTCGCGGGATCCGGGGCGCGGGCGACCCGACGGAGACTGACTCGCCGTGACGCAATGGGGTCGAAAAGGCGCCTGATTGCGATGGGTTGCGATGTAGGAGAGTGACCCCGTTCCCAAGGGGGCAGAATTGCGTGTCTAGGGGATGATGAAACGGATCCTGAGTCTGGTGGTCGGCCTGGCGATCGTGGCCGCAGCGGCGGGAGTCGCTGCGGCCGATGGCGCACCGGGTGGTGCGCCGGGTGGCGCGAGCGATGATGTGCCGGGGTTTGCGCTGGTGGTGGGGAGCAATGCGCCGGGGCCGGGGCAGGAGCAGCTGGTGTGGGCGGAGGACGATGCGCGCGAGGTGGCGGAGCTGCTCGAGGACCTGGGCGGGTTCGAGAAGGGGCGCGTGAAGCTCGTGCTGAAGCCGACCGCGGCGACGCTCATGGCGGAGGTCGCGGCGCTCGAGAAGCGCGTGAAGGAGGCGACGGCCGGCGGGCAGAAGGCGCGCGTCGTCTTCTATTACTCGGGGCACGCGAAGGCGAACGCGCTGTCGCTCGGCAGCGAGGAGCTCGAGCTGGCGACGCTGCGCGCGCGGTTGTTCGCGGTGCCGGCGACGCTCACGGTGGTCGTGCTCGACGCGTGTCAGAGCGGCGCCTTCTCGCGCACCAAGGGCGTCGAGGCGGCCGAGGATTTCTCGTTCAACTCGCGGTCGCGGCTCGACGCGCAGGGCGTGGCGGTGCTGGCGTCGTCGACGGGGAGCGAGCTGTCGCAGGAGTCGGACTTCCTGCGCTCGTCGTACTTCACGCATCACCTGCTGGTCGGGTTGCGCGGCGCCGCCGACGACAATGACGACGGGCGCGTATCGCTCGACGAGGCGTACCGCTACACGTATCACCACACGCTCACGGCGACGGCGGCGACCGCGGTCGGCAGCCAGCACGTGTCGGTCGAGGTCGATCTGAAAGGGCAGGGCGAGATCCCGCTCTCGTATCCGCAGAAGGCGACGACGACGATCACGCTGCCGGCGGCGGCCGAGGGCCAGGTGCTCGTCGAGCGGCTGCCGGCGCGCGCGGTCGTGGCCGAGGTGCAGAAGGCCAGGGGCACGGTGCTCGCCATCGCGGTCGCGCCCGGGCGCTATCAGGTGATGGTGCGCGGCGCGACGAAGATGCTGCGCTGCTCGGCGGCGCCGGGACGCACGCCGATCACGGTCGATCTGAGCGGCTGCAGGTTGGAGGCGCTGGTCGACTCGAACGCCAAGGGCGGCGGCGGCGGCGGCGTGCTCGGGCCGAAGTGGCACGTGACCGCGCTGGTGGGCATCGGCGGCAGCCGGCACGACGGCTACATCGATCGGCTCGAGGATTTCGGATACCACCGCCAGAACCTCGGGTCGCCGCAGCTCGGCGTGCACGTCGTGCAGCGCATCCACCCCAACGTGCTGATCGGCGGCGAGGCCATGCTCATCGGCGGCGAGGAGTGGCGGCGCGACACCGAGGCGGAGCCGCTGCGGCAGAAGTGGGACACGCTCGCGTTCGGCGCGATCGGGCGCGTGGAGACGCGGCCGGCGTGGCGCTTCGTCGGGTACGGACAGATCGGCGCCGGGCTCGCGCTCGGGATCACGTCGTTCACCGACGAGCTGGGCGCGACCAGCCAGGAGACGTTTCCGGGGATCTACGGCGCGGCGGCGCTCGGCGTCGACCTGTGGCTCACGCGGCGCTGGGGCGTGACGACGCGGCTGACCGGTAGCTACGCACCGGCGATCGACAACCTGATCGGCGACCAGCACGACGGTGGGCTCATCACCGTCGGGCTCGGCGCGGTGAACCGGCGATGACCACGCAGATGACGACCCCGATGACGACCATGAAGCGCAACCTCACGCTCGTGTTCCTGGCGCTCGCCACCGGCGGCGCCACCGAGTGCGGCCAGATCGTCGACGACCGCGGCTTCGACCTGTGGTGCGGCGACGCGCTGTGCACGTGGACGCTCGAGAAGGGCGACATCGCGCCCGCGGCGACGTGGCATCCCGGTGATCTCGGCGTCGACATGCTCGGCGACGACACGGCGATCTCGCAGATGACGCCGGTCGAGTTTCGCGACGGCACGTGCGTGCGCTTCACGCTCGTCGCGGACGTGGCCGAGGACGCCGAGGTGCGGCTCCAGATGGACGTCTTCGGCGACGGCTCGGTCGAGACCGACGAGCGCATCCCGACCAGCGACTGGCGGCGGCTGACGTACCTCGTGCGGATGCCGGCCGACTACAGCGGCGTGCGCTTCCGGCTGACCAAGCGCGGCACCGGCCACGCCGTGCTCGCCAACATCGGCGCCGAGATCGCCAAGAGCGAGGAGTGCACGACGCCGGCGGTCGAGGTCAGTCGCCCCGACGGCGCGTTCTGCACGACCGACGCCGAGTGCACCAACGGCGACTGCTTCGAGTGGCTCGGCGACTTCAAGGACGTGTGCGGATCGTGCGACGAAGACGCCGACTGCAGCGGCGGCGACCTCTGCACCGTGGCGGGGCCGGCGCCGGGATGGCTCGCGGTCTCGAGCGCGTGCCTGCCGCCGGGCGCGCTCGCCGACGGCCTGCGCTGCCTGCGCGACGCCAGCTGCGAGTCGGGGATGTGCGTCGACGGCGTGTGCGGCGCGTGCCGCGCGGCCACCGACTGCGGCGGCGCGGCGTGTCTGCCGGCGGCGGCGCCGGTGCCGGCGCGCTGCGATCGCGGGCGAGCGGCGGGCGCGACGTGTTTCTCCGCCGCCGACTGCGACAGCGGCGTGTGCAACGGCACCGCGCTCACCGGCTGCGACGGCACGCTCGATCGCGAATGCGACAGCGACGCCGATTGTCCCGGCGAGCTGAGCGACCCCGATCTCCATTCCTGTGCGACTGTCGGTTTCGCCGGTGGCACCTGCCAGTGATCCCCGAGACGCGTATCTGCGCTACGGCCCCGCGCTGGTGCGCAAGGCCGAGCGCTTCCTGCGCAACCCTGACGACGCGATCGATCTCGTCCACGGCCTCTTCGTCGATCTGATCGCTCGCCCCGGAACCAACGTGGAGCTGCCGTACCTCTATCGAGCGGTGACCAACCGCTGCCTGAACCTGATCCGCGATCGCCGCGGGCGGGAGCGACTGCTCGAACGCGAGCAGCCCGCGCTCGTCCCGACCTCGCGGCTCGGGGACCAGGCGCGGGTCATCGGCCTCGACCTGCTCGGCAAGCTGGGCGAGGTGCTCGACGAGGGGCAGCTCGAGGTGCTGGTGTGCCGCTACCTCGACGAGATGACGCAGGACGAGATCGCGGACCACCTCGGCCTCTCGCGCAAGACCGTCGGCAAGCGCCTCGCGCGCGCGCACGAAGCCATCGCGGCGCTCACCGCGTCGCAGCGCGCCGACCTCGGCGCCGACCGCGGAGGTGCCGCATGACGGCCGCCGCGCAGCTCGCGTGCGTCGGCCAGCCGCTCTCGTGGCTCACGCTCGAGCGCCACGCGCTCGCCGAGCTCGGCGGCGCCGCGGCGGAGTCGGCGAGCGAGCACCTCGAGCAGTGCGCCGCGTGCTCGGCAGCGTTCGGCAGCATCAAGGCGGACACGCGCGTGTTGCGAGCGCTGCCAGCGCTCGCGGCGCCGGCCGCGGCCGACGAGGCCGTGCACACCGGCGACGGATCGCGCGGCGACGACCTAGCGCGTGCGCGTGCGCGTCGGCGGCAGCTGGTGATCGGCGCGGGCGTCTTCGTCGCAGCCGCGGCGGCGCTGCTCCTCGTCGTCTTGCGTCCCAAGGACACGGCGACCGGCGAGCTCGCGGCCTCGGTGCGCGTGAAGGGCGCGGGCCTCGTGAACATGACGCTCGTGCGCGAGCGCGACGGCGCCGTCGCCTTCGACCCGCTCGATGTCCGCGACTCCGACCGCTGGAAGGTGCAGCTCACCTGCGCGCCCGGCGGTCGCGCCACCGTCGAGGTCGTCGTCTACCAGGGCACCGAGCCCGCGGCCGTCGCGCTCCCCGCGCAGCCCTTCACCTGCGGCAACGACGTCGTCATCCCCGGCGCATTCCGCGTGACGAACGGCGCCGCCACCATCTGCGCGCGCCTCGCCTCCGACGCGCTGCCGCCGCTCCCCGCCACCCCGGGCGGCGCGATGGCCTGCCGCCGCATCACGCCCTGAAACGGGGACGGTGGAAACTTTGTCAACTTTGTCAACTTTGCAAAGTTGTCAAAGTTGACAAAGTTTCCACCGTCCCCGGTCAAGGGACGCCGAGGACCGGGCGCCAGCGATCGGCGCTGGCGGCCGGGCCGACGACGACGATGGTCCAGGGGCCGCGGCGCCAGGCTTCGATCGCGTCGGTGCCGTCGGTGGTGCGGACGCGGCGCTTGGGGATGTCGCGGGCGCGCTGGACGAGGTACGAGACCTCGGTGTCGCCGATGCGGTAGCGGACGAGGGCGGCGCGGCGCGCGAGGATGGTCAGCGAGCGGACGCCGATCGGCGTCGCGCCCGCGGCTGGCTCCGGCAGCGGCGGCGGGTCGCCGAGCACGGCGCGCGCCCAGATGCGCAGCTCCTCGTCGGGGGGATTCGAGATCTCCCACTCGGCCTTGGCGCGGTGCGCCGCCAGGGTCGTCGTGATGAGCTCGTTGTGGCGCTCGGGAAAGATCGTGAACACGGCGATCACCGTGCCGACGAGGATCGTCACCGTCAGCAGCAGCGACACCGTCACCTGACGCTTCTCGGGGCGCGGCGGCGTCGCGCGTACCGGAGGCTCCGGGTGCGCGGCTGGGTCGGCGTCGTCGGTGTCGAAGACCTTCATGTCGATCGCGCAGACGGGACCGCCGGCGGCGTGCCGAACCGTACCGTGAAGTCGCGCAGCAGCTTCGCCGCCAGCGCCTCGGCGTCCGCCGGGGCGAGCGCCTCGGGCTCGATGGTGTGCCGGCACCACCACGGCGCACCGGCGTGCGTCGCCGCGAACCCCGAGGCCGCCACGCGCACGTCGAGCGCGGCCTCGTAGTGGATCATCGCGCTCTTGCCGCGCGGGTAGTCGACCAGCCCCTCGGCGACGCGCACCTGGAACACGCCCGGGGCCGGCGGCGCGCACTGCGCCGCGTCCGAGAGCGGGTACCAGGAACCAAACTTCACACCGGGATGGTACAGAGAATCGTGACCGCGGGCCTCCTGTTCCATGGCGATAGCCTGGCCCTCGTGCGCGCGTGGCCGGCCGCATCGCTCGCGCTGGTCTACATCGATCCGCCGTTCGGCACCGGCAAGCGCCAGCGCGGCCGCACCGGCGCATATGCTGATCCCGGCGACGCCGGCGATGACCCCGCCGCGCACGTCGCGTGGCTCGCGCCCTGGCTCGAGGCGAGCCGAACCGCGCTCGCGCCGACCGGCTCGCTGTTCGTGCACCTCGACTGGCGCGCCGTTCACTACGTGAAGGTGTACCTCGACGAGCTCTTCGGCCGCGGCTGCTTCGCCGGCGAGATCGTCTGGTGTTACGCCGTCGGCGGCAAGAGCCGGCGCGGCTTCGGTCGCAAGCACGACACCATCCTCTGGTACGGCCGCACGCCCGACTGGGCGTTCCATGCCGATCAGGTGCGCGTGCCTCGCCGCGGCGGTTCGCACATGCGCGTCGTGCGCGACGCCGACGGTCGCCCCGTGCAGGAGAAGACCGATCGCAAGACCGGCAAGGTGTACCGGTATCCCGTCGCCGACGGGAAGATCCCCGAGGACTGGTGGAGCGACATCGAGACGCTCAACCACTCCGACGCGGAGCGCACCGGCTGGCCGTCACAGAAGCCGGAGCGCCTGCTCGAGCGCATCATCAATGCCGCGACGCGCCCCGGCGACACGGTCGCCGACTGGTTCGGCGGCAGCGGCACCACCGCCGCGGTCGCGCAGCGCCTCGGCCGCTCCTGGGTGACCGCGGACGCCGCCAGCGACGCGATCGACGTCATGCGCGCGCGGCTGGGCGTGGAGCCGCAGTCGTCCTTCGACGCCGCTTCGACAGGCTCGGGGGCGATCAGGACGAGCGGCGAGTCACGCGAGCAGCGCGCGTAGCGCCTCGTCGAGCTGCGCCAGCGAGAACGGCTTCTGCAGGAACGCGTCGCCGTCGTCGGCGAGCGCGCCCGGCTTGGCCGTGAAGCTCTCCGAGTAGCCGCTCATGATCACGATCTTGGGCGGCGGCTGACGCTGCCGCACGTCGCCGAGGAGGTCGTACGCGCCGCCCGCCGGCATGTTCACGTCGAGGAACACGAGGTCGTATTTCGCGCGCGTCAGCGCCTCGCGCGCCTCGCGCCCGTCGATCACCGCGTCGACCTCCGCGCCGCGCCGCTCGAGCATTCGGCGCACCGCCACGCGCACGGCGTCCTCGTCGTCGGCGATGAGCGCACGTCGTCCCGCCAGCGGCGCCGCCCCCGCGACCCGGCGAGGCGCCGCCTCCACCGCCGCGCCACCCTGCAGCGGCAGGCGCACCGAGAAGCGCGCGCCCGCGCCCGGCGCGCTGTCGACGGTGATCGTGCCGCGCAGCTGGCTCACGATGCCGAGCACCGCCGAGAGCCCGAGCCCGTGCCCCGTCACCTTCGTCGTGAAGAACGGATCGAAGATCTTCTCGCGCGTCGCCGCGTCCATGCCGTGGCCGTCGTCGTTGACCTCGAGGATCCACGCCGGCGGCACCGCCCGGTTCTCGACCTGCGTCCGCACCGTGATCGCACCACCACCCGGCGACAGCGCGTCCGATGCGTTGATCACCAGGTTCATCACGACCTGGCGCAGGTGCGTCGAGTCGGCCTCGATCACCGCGCCCGCGCCCCCGAGCTCCAGCAGCAGCTTGCCGTCGCGCCGGATGCTGCGCTTGAGGAGCCCGGTCAGCTCCTGGACGATCGCGTCGGGGTCGACCTTCTCGATCACGAAGCGCCCGCGCCCCGCGTACGCCAGCAGCTGGCGCGTCAGCTCCGACATCCGCTGCGCGGCGGTCTCGATCTGATCGAGTGCGTCGCGCGCCGACTCCGTCAGCCCCGGCTCCTCCTTGGCCAGCGTCGCCTCCGACACCACCGCCATCAGCATGTTGTTGAAGTCGTGCGCGATGCCGCCGGCCAGGAGCCCCAGGCCCTCGAGCTTCTGTGCCGCGACCAGCCGTTCGTCGACGATCATGCCCGCCGTGGGCACCCTGGTCGCCGGTCGGTCGATGCGGTCGGTCACGTCGAGCGTCGCGCCCGTCACGCGCACCGCCGCGCCCTGCGCGTCGCGCTCCGACACCCTCGCGCGCACCAGCGCCGTCGCCCAGCGGTTGTTCCACCGCATCACCCGGATCTCGATCTGGAAGTGGTCTCGCACGCCTCCGGCGAGCTCGTCGAGCGCCTGTCCGAGCCGCGGACGATCGTCCACGTGCACGAGCGTCATCAGCGCCTTCCGATCGAGCGTGCCGCCCAGCCCGCTCAGCTCCGCGGCGTGCGCCCCGGTCATGCCGCCGGTGCGTAGATCCCAGCTCCAGGTGTCGTCGAGGAACACCTCGGCCAGCTCACCGAGCAGCTGCCGCTCGGCATCCCCGGCGCGAATCGTGGGCCGCTCGCGTTCCCCCATGCGTCTCTACAATTGAACACCCTCTAGCTCGTCGCCGCTACCGCTGCCTTCCTCCGATCCCGCGTCTTCCTGCACTCCCGCGTCCACCTCTTCGTTGCCGAAGTAGTATTCGTCGTCGGTCTGCTTGTCGAGGCGCTCCTTCTCGGCATCGGCCTGCTTCTTGGCCTCGTCACTGATGGTGCCGAGGTCCTGGCCGCCTTCGGGACCGGCGCTCACGCGCTTCGAGTCCCACGGGAACGACTCGTAGAAGGCGACGCCGCGCTTCGCGTTGACGAGGCCCTTCGAGCAGGTCGGCACGAACATGAACACGAACAGGGCCACGGTCGTGAGCGCCAGCCCCGGCATGATCGCGCGTGACACCTGTCCGAACGGTTTCTTGAACAGCGCCGCCGCCACGAACAGGTTGGTCGCCACCGGCGGTGCCAGGTAGCCGATCTCCATGTTCACGACGAACACCACGCCGAAGTGGATGGGGTCGATGCCATAGGTCGTGACCGCGATCGGCGCCAGGATCGGCGCGAACACGAGCGTCGCGCTCACCGAGTCCATGAGCGCCCCGACGACGATGAGGAAGATGTTCACGATGATGAGGAACGCGATCGGGCCGATGTCGTTGTCCGTGAGGAGCGACGTCAGCTTCTGCTCGAGCCCGACCTCGGGGATGAGCTTGTTGATGCCGAACGTGAACGCGATGATGAGGATGAGCATCCCCATGAGGCGTCCGGCGTTGGCGAGCGCGAGCACGACCTTCCTCGGCGAGAGCTCGCGGTGGATGACGGTCGTGACCACCAGCGCATAGATGAAGGCCACCGCGCCCGCCTTGAACGGCGGGAACTTGCCGGTGTAGATGCCGGCCACCACGATCACCGGCAGCGCCATGGCCCAGATGCCCTCGCGCAGCGCGTTGCCGAACCCGACCGGGTCGAACTTCTCGCGCGTGCCGTGCTTCAGGCCGGTCAGGAACGAATACAGGCACAGCACCAGCGCCACGCCGAGCGCGGGCAGGAACGACGCGATGAACATGTCCTGGCCCTCGACCGTCGCCTTGCCGGCGGTCGACACCGCGAGCGCGTAGATCATGAGGATGAGCGACGGCATCACCAGGCAGCCCAGCGACCCCGCGGTCATCACCAGGCCGAGCGAGAAGTTCTCCGGATAGCCGGCGCGCACCATCGCCGGGAACATGATCGAGCCGACGGCGATGAGCGTGACCGGGGAGCTGCCGGTGATCGCCGCGAACACCATGCACGCCGCCACCGACGCGATGCCGAGGCCACCGGGCAGCCAGCCCAGCGCCGCGCGCGCGACGTCGACCAGGCGGCGCGCCATCCCGCCCTCGGTCATGATCGCGCCCGACGCGATGAAGAGCGGAATGGCGAGGAACTGATCCTTGCCCATGAGCGTCTCGAACGGGTTGATGAGCTTGCCGCCCAGGTCGCCGAACGAGTGGACCGTGTTGGTAAAGTCGATGAACGCCGCGCCGGTGCCGGCGCCGACGATGACGAAGAGCGGCGCGCCGATCAGCGCCAGGACGAGGATGACGAGGACGACGATCACGTCGGGAGCCTTTCTTCCACGGGCTCCGACGACCGGGTCGCCTGCGTGACGGTCTGCGCCAGGAAGCGTACCGCCATCGCGCCGAACGCGTACGGCACGACGAGGAACGCCTGCCACAGCGCCAGCCACTCCGTGTCCTCGATCCTCACGCCCAGCGACTTCTGCGACGCCACCAGGTCGATCGACAGGAGCAGGGCTCCGATGCAGAACGCCGAGGTGACGCCGTGCCCCACGGCCTTCACGAGGTGGAGCATCTTGGCCGGCCAGATCTTCTCGCCCATCTCGAGCGACAGGTGCGAGCGCTCGTACGTCGCCATCGACGCGCCGAGGAGCGCGACCCAGATCATCATCACCAGGGCGAGCTTCTGGATCATGATCGAGTGCCCCTCGAGCAGCTCGACCGCCAGGAACACGCCGCCGATGACGGCGCCGGTCGCGACCACGGCGACGCCGAGCGCCACCGGATAGCTCCACGGCTTCTCACCGGGCTTCACGGCGCGCGTGCGGGTGCCGAGGAAGCACACGAAGAAGAGGATCCCGACGTCGGACCACTCGCGCCGGGTGCCGAACGCCTCGGATAACACCGAGCCGAACACCAGGAGCGCCATGAACAGGAACACCAGCCCGCACAGCCAGCGTTCGGCGAGATACCAGTATTGATCGAGACGGCGGATCGCCGGGAAGGTCGGCGTCCACGCCCCCGCAGACGGCTCGGGCTCTGTCACCGCCGAGATGGTAACCGAAACCCGCCGCAGATCGAGAAACCGCTACTTCTTGGCCTTCGCGCGGAACTCGGCGAGGCCCTTCTCGATGAGCTCGACGGTCGCCTTGACCGCGGCCCCCTTGCCCTTGACCTTGTCGCGGACGCCGGCCGTCTTCTTCACGAACGCCTCGCGCTCCGCCTCGGTCAGGGTCGAGATGGTCACCTTCGACTTGCCGGTCTTCTTGTCCTTGCCCTCGATGATCTCGACGAGCTTCGGGTTCATCTTGCGGATCGCCGCGCGGCCGCTGCGGACGATCTTGCGGCCCTCGTCGATGACGATCGCCTGCAGCTCCGGCGGCAGCTTGTCGAACCACGCCTTGTTGAAGGCGATGACCGCCGGCTGATAGATGTGGGCCGACAGCGTCATGTGCGTGATCGACGACTGCCACGAGCCCGCCACCGTATAGAGGAGGGCCTGGTCGAAGCCCTGCACCGAGCCGGTCTTGAGCGCGGTGGTGACCTCGGTGGTCGGGATCGCCTCGGCCGAGGCCTCGAGCGCCTTCCACATCTCGATGTGCGGGAAGCTCTCCTGCGAGCGCATCTTCTTGTTCTTGAGGTCGGCCGGCGTCTTCACCGGGAAGTTCGCGCCGAAGTGGCGGAACCCGTTCTCGCTCCACATGACGAGGACGAGGCCCTTCTTCTTGAACGCCTCCTCCATCGGGACGAGGAGGTGCTTGTCGAGCACGTAGTCGGCCTCGTTGGCGTTGCGGAACAGGAACGGGATCTCGATCGCCATCAGCTCCTCGACCAGGCTCGCGACCGCGCCGGTCGAAGCGCCCACGCCCGAGAGCTCGCCGCGCGCGGTCATGCGCACGGTCTCGTTCTCGTCACCCATGGTCCCGCCCAGGAAGACGCGGACCTTGATCTTGCCCCCCGAGGCCTTCTCGACCGCCTTCTTGTACTCCTTGAGGAGATCTGCCCAGGGGGTCTTGTCGGGAGCGACGGTGGCGATCTTGAGCTCGTAGGTCTGGGCGGAGGCCGGCCGCGCGGTCAGAAAGCCCATCAGGGCAAGCGCAGCGACGGCCAGAAGCGAACGGCGGGTCAAGGTCTCGATCATGGGGTCTCCTCGGGGCGGTAGCTTACATGTGTCGCGTTCGACGTGGCAGCGCGCGGCATATTCGCCGGACCGCTTGCAGACGGGCCGTGTTCAGTCGAAAATCGTCAGACGTTTCGGGGCCTACGGGCCTTCAATTCCATGAGGCAACCGTGAAGCTCGAGGCGGTGATGTTGACCGACGTTGGGGTCGTACGCGACCACAACGAGGATTCGGCCCACGTCGACTCCCTGCAGCGTTTCTTCATCGTTGCCGATGGGATGGGCGGACACGCCGCCGGCGAGGTGGCGAGCGCGATGGCGGTCGAGACCGTCAAGACGACGCTGGAGAGCGCGACCAGCATCATCGACGGATTCACGGCGCGTCCCACCGACAACGCGCGCCGCGCGCTGGTCCAGCTCCTCCAGAGCGCGGTCCTCGCGGCGCACCAGTCGGTGTACCAGCGCGGTACGAAGGAGAGCGACAAGGCGGGCATGGGCACGACGCTCGACGTCCTGCTCATCGCCGGGCAAGAAGCCTTCGTCGCGCACGTCGGTGACAGCCGCACGTATCTCATCCGCGACGGCAAGGCCGCGCAGCTGACGACCGACCACACCGTGGCCGAGGTCCTCGTGATCGAGGGCAAGCTCACGATCGAGGAGGCGCTGGTCTCGCCGTACCGCACCGTGCTGGTGAACGCGATCGGCGTGGCCGCCGACGTGGGCGTCGAGATGGCGCACCTGCAGCTCAAGAGGGGCGACCGCCTGCTCCTGTGCTCGGACGGTCTGCACGACTACTTCCTCGCCGAGCAAGAGATCGCCGACATGATCACGGCGGGCGAGGCGCGCAGCGGGCTCGCCAACATGGTGGAGCTCGCCAAGGAGCGCGGCGGTCACGACAACATCACCGGCGTCGCGATCACGATCGTCGACCTCGGCGAGGCCGTGCCCGCGGTGGTCGAGACCGATCAGACGCTGCCCGTCGAGGTGCCACTCGACTCGGCGCCAGGCCCCGGCGGCTCGAGCGGCTGGAACGACGACGAGCGCACCGAGAACATCTCGCCCAAGGAGCTCGACAAGCTGGGCAGCGCGCCGTCGATGCCGCGCGCGGACGAGGCGACGCGCCCGACCGCGCCCATGAGCGCGGTGATGCCGGGCCCCGAGCCCGAGAAGCCGTCGGGCACCGAGAACACCGACCCCAGCCTGAACGTCGCCGCGATCGACAAGGCGATCGCCGCCCGCGACAAGCGTGGCGGCAACGAGGATCAGACCGAGCCGGCGCTCGACGCGTCGCTCGTGAAGGCGGCCCTGGCCCGCGCGCGTGCGCTGCACAGCGGATCCGCGGAGCCGCGCAGCGGCGGCTCCGTCGGCGATCGCGGCGTGGGCGCCGAAGATCCGACGCTGCCGCCGATGCCGGTCGTGAATACGCGCGGCGCGACCGAGCCGCCGCCCGCGGGAGAGAAGCCTTCCAGCGACGACGACAAGACCGTCGAGCACAAGGCGAGCGCCAAGAATCTCGACGGCGTGGCCACCGAGGACACCGGTCCCTTGCCGCGCGTCGATGGCGACAAGGTCGACAAGGTCGGCTGACCGCGTCGGGTCGCGGCCGCTACGGCGTCGCTCTACCGCGACGACTGACTGACCTGGCGGCCGGCCGCGCTCGCGAAGATGACGACGCGGCGGTTCACCATGCCCGGCTCGAGCGTCGCGTTCGACTCGCCGACCGCGAGGATGACGACGCGATCGCGCGGCACGCCCTGGCGCTCCAGCTCGGCCGCCACGGCGCGCGCGCGCCGCGACGACAGCGCGAGGTTGTAGTCGGGGTTGCCGCTCGGATCGGCGTGACCCTGCACGACGATCTCGCGCGAGGCGTCCGCACGCACCCAGGCCGCGACCTCGGCGAGCATGATCTGCCCGTCGCGATCGACGCGATCCGAGTCGAACGCGAAGAAGAGCTGGTCGTCGGGAGAGATCGGGCGCTCACCGTCGGAGGCCGCGAGCGGCGCCGGCTCCGTCGCCGCCGCGCGCCGGTTGGCGAAGTCGGGGCCGGGCGTGGAGGTGGCGCTCGCCGCCTTGCGATCGGACGCGCAGCCCGTGAGCGCGAGGGCTGCGCCAAGGATGAACGGGAGGGATCGAAGGGTTCGCATGATGCGGGGGAGGAGTTGCACCGCATGTGCCACGGCCCGCAACTACGTGATCACGGGAACGCTTCGGCCTTCTCGCCGGGATACCAGACGACGACGGGGACGCGAAGTTCCTCGATGAGCAGCGTTTCGTTTCGCGACGTGCGCTCGACGTCGACCTTTCCGTCTCCGCGGATCTTCAACACCTTGCCGGTGTCCCAGCGGAGCGTGTGCGCGTTGCGCTCGCTGCCCCCGCCCCAGAACACCTGCGTGCCGACCTTCAGGTTCTTCGGCGTCGCCGGCACGGTGCGGTACGCGGCGACGATCCCGTCGATCGGCGTGAGCTGATCGATCGCCTCGAGGCCGAGGAAGGTCTTGCCGTCGAACTTGCCGACGAAGGCGTAGCCGCTGTTGTTGTCGACCATCCACGCCCACGGGCGCAGGCAGTGATCGTTCTGCGCCTTGCAGACGCCCTCGCCTTCCTCCGTGGCGAACGGCTGCGTGTCGGCGACCACGATCGGCTGCCCGTGCTTCACCTGCGACCACGGGTCGCTCGCCGTGCTGGTCTCGGGCAGCGGCGCGAACACCTCGTCGGCGCGAACCGCGAGCTCCTCGCGCTTGCGACCACCGAGGATCTCCACCTTGCCGCCGCGCTTGTAGCGGAGGACGGCGACCCGCGTCGACGACAACCAGGCCGGGTTGGGATAGCCGACGAGGTAGACCTTGCCGGTCTTCCAGTCGACGCGATCGAGCGCGCCGATGATCCAGTAGCTGCCGCCGCGTCCCAGCGTCTGCGATCTGGACCCTACGCGCGACAGCGAATCGGGGATCGCGAGGATGGCGCCGCGCACGAGCATGCGCTTGGTCGCCGGCACCGTGCGGTACGCGCGGTAGGGCGCGCCGGCGTCACCCTCGAAGTTGCCCTCCTCGTTGTAGCGGTAGCTGGCGATCGCGTTGTCGACCTCGTCGCTGTCCTTGCCGATGATCCAGGCGCACTCGCGCAGGCAGTGATCGTTGGCGGCCGTGCACTCGGCGGTCGACTCCTCGAGCGAGCGATGGATGAGGCGGGTGGGGATGAGCTCGGGCTGGTCGCCGTCGACGCCGGCCCACGGGTCCGCGATGTGCCCCGGCTTCGCCAGGCACGTTCCGTCACGGGTGCGATCGTTCTTCACGTACTCGGGCTCGTCGTCGCTGGAGGGCGAGGAGCTCGACGAGCTCGAGGGCGAGGAGCTCGACGTCGGCGACGGATCCGCGCTCGCGCTCGAGCCGCCGCCGCTGGTGCCGCCGCCGGGACCGTAGGACTTGCCGTTGACCTTCACGCCGCACGCGGCGATGGCGAGAACGACCGGGATGATTGCAATGGGCTTGTGCATGGTCGACCTCACTTGCAGAAGGTGCGGGCCTTGGCCTCGGTCAGGAACGAACGCTCCTGATCGCCGACCTTCTTGTTGCCCTTGAACGAGTACTTGCGGATGCGGTGCGTACCGTCGTCGTTCTCCCACCACTGGAAGAGCACCTTGGTCTTGGCCAGCGTCTTGGGATCGTCGGTGACCTTGCAGCCGCCGACGCGCCAGTTGAAGCCGGTCCCGTCGGGGTCGTAGTAGGTGAGCAGCGACAGGCGCTCGCCGCCGGCGCCGAACTTGGCGTAGCGATCGTGCGCGGCCTTCTTCTTCGCCGTGTCGGCGTCCGCGCTCGCGCCCTGGAGCGCGGCGCCGCGCTCGATGAGCCCCTCGCACCACGTGCGCGTCTGCGCCGCCGTCATCTGCGGATCGGGGCTGCGCAGGACGACGTCCATGATCGCGCCCTTGGCCTCGGCGGCGTTGATCGCGTCGACGCACGCCTTGCCGAGCGTGGTCGCCTTGCCCGACCACAGCGTCGTGCCGTCGTCGCCGGGCTTCATGGTCCCGATGATGTTGTGGACCTGACGGGCCTCCGTGATGGCGTCGAAGGCGACGCTGAGCGTCTTCAGCTTGGCGTAGCGCGCGCACTTCTCGGGCGCCTTGCGCAGCGGGAACTGCTCGCCGCCGTACACGACCTCCGTGGGCCCGACGCCCAGGTCCTTCAGCTGATCGATCGCGTCGGTGCACCCCGCCGGGTCCTCCGAGAGCCGGCCGGCGCCATCGAGCCCCTCGTTGGCGACGACCTCCTTCACGGCGTTGTCGTACGAGCCGAGCTTCTGGAGGAGCGCCTGCTTCCGCTCCTCCTTCTCATCGGCGTGGGCGACGCCGGTGGCGGCGGTAGAGGTGGCAGTGATCAGGGTGAACGTGAACAGCGCGAGTCGGTTCATGGCGGCATTCCTTCCGTTGAATGCACGCTCTTGTCGGGGGCACCCCGCGGCGGTTGCGTCCCTCGTGCGCTTTTTCGGCGCTGCGCTGCTAACTGGGCGGGATCAGAGCTCGATCTGGACGCCCAGCTCGACGACGCGGTTCGGCGGGAGGCCGAAGAAGTCGGTCGGCGGGCGCGCGTTCTTGCCCAGGAACGAGAACACCGTCTTGCGCCAGCGCGCCATCCCGGACTTGCCGGTCGTGATGAGCGTCTGGCGACCGAGGTAATAGGTCATCGTGGCCGGGTCGGTGGTGAGGCCGTCGCGGGCGCAGCGCGCGATGATGCGCGGCACGTTGGGCGTCTGCATGAAGCCGACGCGCGCCTGCACGCGCCAGAAGCCGTGGCCGAGATCGCGGACGGTGATCGACGCCTCGCTGCCGATCCAGGGCACGCCCTCGGTGTGGATCGAGAGGAGCACGGTCTGCTTGTGCAGCACCTGGTTGTGCTTCACGTGGTGCATCAGCACGTTCGGGATGCCGCCGGGGTTCGACGTCATGAACACGGCGGTGCCGCGGACACGGTGCAGGTTCTGGGTCTCGGGATCGTCGAGGAAGAGCTCGTCGGGCAGCGTGCCCTGATCCATCACGCGCGACATCTCGATGCGGCCGCGCCACCACGTCGTCATCGCGATGAACACGAGCGCGCCGAACGACAGCGGCAACCAGCCGCCGTGGTGGATCTTGGCCAGCGTCGACGAGAAGAACGTCAGCTCGATGAGGAGGAAGAAGATCAGCAGGAAGATCGTGGGGCCGATCGCCTTCTTCCACAGGTCCTTGCGTACGAGGAAGTACAGGTACGACGTGATCGCCATCGTCCCGGTCACGGCGACGCCGTACGCCCCGGCCAGCGCCGTGCTCGAGCCGAACGCCAGCACGACGGCGATGCACGCCGCCATCAGCATGTAGTTGACCTCGGGGATGTAGATCTGCCCCTCGGCCCTGGCCGACGTGTGCACGATCGTGACGCGCGGCATGTAACCGAGCTGCACCGCCTGATTGGTCAGCGAGTACGCGCCGGAGATGAGCGCCTGCGACGCGATCACCGCCGCCATCGTCGCGAGCGCGACCATCGGGTAGAGGAAGGGGCCGCCCTTGAAGAGGTGGAAGAACGGGTTGGTCACCGTGTCCGTGGGCATGATGAGCATCAGCGCGCCCTGCCCGAAGTAGTTGAGGAGGAGCCCGGGGAAGACGACCGCGTACCAGGCGATGCGGATCGGCTTGAGGCCGAAGTGGCCCATGTCGGCGTAGAGCGCCTCGCCGCCCGTGATGACGAGGACGATCGAGCCGAGGAGGAGGAAGCCGTGGAGGTGATTGTTGGCGATGAACTTCACCGCGTAGACCGGGTTCACCGCCTCGAGCACTTCCGGCGCCTGCACGATCCACGTCGCGCCGGCGATGCCGATCGTGATGAACCAGACCAGCATCACCCAGCCGAACACGCCCCCGATACGATGGGTGCCGAGGCGCTGCACGGCGAACAGGCCGATGAGGATGCCGACGGTGATCGGCACGACGAAGGCCTGCATGCTCGTGGTGGCGACGTTCAAGCCCTCGACGGCGCCGAGCACCGAGATGGCCGGCGTGAGCACACCCTCGCCGTAGAGCAACCCGGTGCCGAAGAGCGCGAGCAGCACGGAGATGGCGAGGCGGTTGCGCCTGGTGCCGTTCTTCGTCGAGCCCACGAGCGCAGCGAGCGCCTGGATGCCGCCCTCGCCCTTGTTGTCGGCGCGCAGCACGAACGTCAGGTACTTCACGCAGATGATGAGCGTGAGCGCCCAGAAGACCAGCGACAGCACGCCCAGCACGTTGTCGTGCGTGGGCACCGCGCCGTGCTTGCCGACCAGGCACTCCTTCATCGCGTAGAGCGGCGACGTACCGATGTCGCCGTAGACGACGCCCAGCGCCGTCAGCGAAACCGCTGCCAGCTCGCGGTTGTTGCCGTAGTGGGCGCCGTGGGTCGGAACCGTCTGCGTCGGATGTCGCTCGGGGGCGGTGCTCATGGACGCCGCAGCGCGGCGTGGCGATCCGATACCACGA
>DATLEB010000284.1:0-16944 GCA_035525615.1 Kofleriaceae bacterium
CCGAGGAAGACGCCGTACGCCGAGATCGTCGAGAACATCGAGAGGCGGCGGCGGAACCAGCCGAAGACCAGCGTGAGCACGGCGAGCTCGAGCGCCACGACGACGACCACATGGAAGATCTGCCGCCAGTCGCGGTGACCGGCGATGATCTGCACCGGGCCGAGCGGCTTGGTGCGCAGCATGAGCGCCAGCGCGATCGCGGCGACCGTGAACGCGAACGCGGAGAAGACGTGCGCGATGCGCCCCGCGCGCGGGTGGCGCTCGTAGAGGTGCCGCCAGGCGACGAACCACTCGAAGCGCAGCTCCACGCGTCACTCGGGCCGCATGAGCGGGAAGAGGATCACGTCGCGGATCGAGTCCTGGCCGGTGAGCAACATCGTCAGGCGATCGATCCCGACGCCCTCCCCCGCCGCCGGCGGCATGCCGACCTCGAGGGCGCGGCAGTAGTCCTCGTCGTAGTCCATCACCTCGTCGGCACCGGCCGCCTTGGCGCGGCCCTGCGCGATGAAGCGCGCGCGCTGGTCGGCCGGATCGTTGAGCTCGGAGAAGCCATTGGCGATCTCCTTGCCGCACACGAACAGCTCGAAGCGATCGCAGAACACGGGGTCGGCGTCGTTCTTGCGCGCGAGCGGCGACACGGCGAGCGGGAACTGAGTGAGGAAGGTGGGCTGCACGAGCTTGTCCTCGGCGGTCGCCTCGAACACGTAGTAGCCGAGGTGGCCGGCGCGGATCCGGGCCTCGTCCCCCTGGGGATAGCGCTCGCACACCTGCCGTGCCACTCCTTCGCGCTGGTCGGCGTCCTTGAGCTGCGCGGTGAGCGTGGCCATCTCGAGCCCCTCCCAGGCGCCCTCGGGCAGGCCCTCGACGAGGATCTTGGCGACGTCGTGCGCGGGCACGCCGCGCCGCATCGCGATGTCGACGGCGGCGACCGGGTCGGTGAAGAGCTTGTCGACGTCGGCGGTGGTGAGGCCGCCGAGCTCGCGGCACGCGTCCATCACGGTGAGCCGGCGCCACGGGCGGGCCAGCGACACGTCGACCCCGTCCCACGTGACCTGCGTCGAACCGTTCACGTCCTGCGCGAGCTGCGTGACCAGCTCCTCGGTGAGGTCCATGAGATCGGTGTAGACCGCGTACGCCCAGTAGAACTCGAGCATCGTGAACTCGGGGTTGTGCTGGCGCGACAGCCCTTCGTTGCGGAAGTTGCGGTTGATCTCGTAGACCCGCTCGAAGCCGCCGACGACCAGGCGCTTGAGATACAGCTCGGGCGCGATGCGCATGTAGAGCCGCATGTCGAGCGCGTTGTGATGGGTGACGAACGGGCGCGCCGCGGCGCCGCCGATGATGGGGTGCATCATCGGCGTCTCGACCTCGAGGAAGTTGCGGGCGTCGAGGTAGCGACGGATGCCGGCGACGATCTTGCTGCGCTTGGCGAACACCTCGCGCACGTCGGGGCTGACCGCGAGGTCGACGTAGCGCTGGCGATAGCGCTGCTCGACGTCGGTGAGGCCGTGCCACTTGTCGGGCAGCGGGCGCACGCTCTTGGTGACGATCTGGAGCCGCGACGCGAGCAGCGACAGCTCGCCGCGCTTGGTCCAGAACATCGGCCCCTCGGCGGCGACGATGTCGCCGACGTCGAGCTCGGGGAGCACGGTGTTGAAGTCACCCGCGTCCATCGCGTCGACGTTCAGGTACAGCTGGAGGTCGCCGGTGGTGTCGCGGATCGGCGCGAACACCGTCTTGCCGAAGCCGCGCTTGGCGACGACGCGCCCCGCGATGCGCACGACCTGGCCGTCGATGGGCTTGATGCCCTCGCCCGGGTCGCCCTTCTGCTTGGGCGTTCCCGGCGGCGGCGCCGGCGGGGGCGGCGGCTTCGTCGGCTCGTACGTCGCGCGCACCGACGCGATCGTGTGCGTCGGCTTCACGTCGTTCCGGTACGGATGATGCCCGGCGGCGCGGAGGCGGTCCGCCTTCTCGGCCCGCTCCGCCATGATGCGCTCGAGCGTGCTCTCGTGGTCACCAGCGGCGGGGTCGGGACGGCCTCGGTCGGACATTAGGCCGGGACCTTACTCGAAGACGCGCTCCAGGTCGCGGTTCAGGCTCTGCGCCTTGCTCGCGCTCTGGAGCCCCTTCCACAGCGCCATCGTGAAGAGGATCTTCATGATCACTCCCTGGGTGAGCGCCTTGGGGTTGTCGTAGGCGTTGGCCAGCTGGATGAGCCAGAAGAGGACCAGGCCGGCGATCATGCAGAAGCGCGGCTTCTTCGGGACGAAGTAGGCGAGCGCGAAGAAGAGCCCGAGGACGAACGCGTCGATGCACAGCGCGAGGTTTCTCAGGTCGGTCGGGTACTGCTCGGGGCGGAGCGCGTACATGAAGAGGAGATCCATCGCGACCATCAGGATCCCGACCGCGACCAGATACTTCCGTGCGGTCGTCAGCTCCTTGGTGATCTCGGCGCGCTTCTGCGTGTTGTCCATGACCGCCCTTATCGCCGGCGCGCGGCGCGGTTGCCTGCCCCACGCGGAAATCGCGCAAGTCCATGCTATCAGACGCACATGCGTACCGCGGCCGTCGCCCTCGCGCTCTCGTTGACCCTGGTGGGATGCAAGAAGAAGGGGGGCGACGCGAAGGGCGGCAGCGCCGCCACCGGCGCGGGCGTGTCGAGCGCGACCGGGCCGTGCACCGGCGCCAAGGCGCACGGGCCGCTCATGTGGTTCGAGGACGACTACCCGGCGGCGATCGCGTGCGCCAAGGCGACGCGGCGGCCGCTGGTGATCGACATGTGGGCGCCGTGGTGCCACACGTGCATCTCGATGCAGACGACGGTCCTCCAGGACGCGTCGCTCGAGCCGTTCGCCGATCGGTTCGTGTACCTGGCCGTCGACACCGATCGCGAGATCAACGCGGCGATCGTCGCGAAGTTGCCGCTGCAGAACTGGCCGACGTTCTTCGTGCTCTCGCCCGACGACGAGAGCGTGCAGGAGCGCTGGCTCGGGGCCGCGTCGATCGAGCAGTTCCGCACGCTCCTCAAGGACGGCGAGACCGCGTACCTCGCGACGCGCGACGGCGCCGCGATGGATCCGCTGCTGGCCAAGCTCCGCACCGGCAACCAGGCCGCGATCAAGAAGGACTGGCCGGCGGCGGCGGCGGCGTGGGGCGAGATCGTCGCGACCGCGCCGGCGACGTGGCCGCGGAAGAGCGACGTGATGGTGTCGCTGGTGTCGGCGCACTGGAAGGCGGGCGACGTGGCGTCGTGCCTGGACCTCGCGGTCGCGCGCGGCCCCGAGACCGGCAACACCGCCAACGCGACCGACTTCTTCGTGTGGGCGCTCGAGTGCGCCGGCGACAAGGACGCCGACCCGGCCAAGGCCACGGCGGTGCGCGAGCTCGCGGTCACGCGGCTCACGGCGCTCGTCGACGACAAGGCGGCGCCGCTCTCCGTGGACGACCGCGCCGACGCGATGATGAACCTGCGCAACGCGCTCGACGCGCTCGGCAAGAAGGACGAGGCCAAGACGATGGCGGAGCGCGAGCTCGCGTACCTCGCCGACGAGGCCGCCCGAGCGCCCGACGCGTGGGCCGCGTCGACGTACAACTGGCCGCGCGCCGAGGTGCACGTGTGGCTCGGTCGCGGCCTCGAGCTCGTGCCCGCGCTCGAGAAGAGCGCCGCCGATCTGCCGCGCGAGTACGACCCGCCCTACCGGCTGGCGTGGGTCTACATGAAGTCGGGCGACCCGGCCAAGGCGAAGCCGTGGGCGGAGAAGGCGGTGTCGCTCGCGTACGGCTCGCGCAAGGTGCGCATCGCCGGGCTGCTCGTCGAGGTGAACAAGGCGATGGGCGATCGCGACGGGGAGCGCGCCGCGCGCGAGGGGCTGATCGAGGTGCTCGAGGCGCTGCCGTCCGAGGCCGCGCAGCCCGAGGCGCTCGACAAGGCGAAGACCGAGCTCCAGCAGATGGACGCCAAGGCGGCGCTCGACGAGGCGCGGAAGGAAGCGGAGCAGAAGCCGCCCATCCCGATCAACCCGGTGCACAAGTGAGCGCCCCGTCGTCGGGCCGCTCGATCGACACGCTCCTCGCGCAGGGCGCCGTCACGCACGATCGCGAGAGCGGCGCCGTCGCCCCCGCGATCCATCCCGCGACCACGTATGCGCGCGACGAGGCGTACCGCCTCCCGTCGCCGCGCATGTACAGCCGCGACGACAACGCCACGACCGAGCCGGCCGAGGGTCTCCTGGCGGCGCTCGAGGGTGGCGCCGCGGCGATGACGTTCGCGTCGGGCATGGCGGCGGCGTCGGCGGTGTTCGCGACGCTCGCGCCCGGCGATCACGTGGTCGCGCCGCGCATCATGTACTGGGCGCTGCGTGGCTGGCTCCTCGAGTTCGGCCGGCGCTGGAACGTGGGCGTCGACCTCGTCGACACGCACGATACGGACGCGCTGCGCGCCGCGGTGCGCCCCGGCGTCACGAAGGTCGTGTGGCTCGAGACGCCGGCCAACCCGACGTGGGACGTCACCGATCTCGCCGCCGCCGCGCAGATCGCGCACGACGCCGGCGCGCGCCTCGCCGTCGACTCGACGGCCGCGACGCCGCTCCACACGCAGCCGCTCGCGCTCGGCGCCGACCTCGTCATGCACTCGGCGACGAAGTACCTGAACGGCCACTCCGACGTCATCGGCGGCGCGCTCGTCACGCGCGCGCTCGACGACGCGTGGCAGCGGCTGCGCACGCATCGCCGCACCGCCGGCGCCGTGCTCGGCCCGTTCGAGGCGTGGCTGCTCCATCGCGGCATGCGCACGCTCGCCGTGCGCGTGCGCCGGCAGAGCGCATCGGCGATGCACGTCGCGGCCGCGCTCGAGGGCCACCCTGCCCTGCGCGCCGTCCTCTACCCCGGGCTCGCCTCACACCCGCACCACGCCGTCGCCGCGCGCCAGATGCACGACGGCTTCGGCGGCATGCTCTCGCTGTGCGTGAACGGCGGCGCGCCGGCCGCACTGGCCGTGGCCGGACGTCTGCGGCTCTTTGCCCGCGCCACATCGCTCGGCGGGGTCGAGTCGCTGATCGAGCATCGCGCCTCCGTCGAGCCGCCCGACTCGCCGGTCCCGAAGGATCTGCTGCGCGTCTCGATCGGCCTGGAGGATCCCGACGAGCTCGTCGCCGACCTGCGCGCCGCGCTCGAAGCGCTTTGACGCTTTGATCCCGCGCGCGGTAGGCGCACCATCGGCCCATGCAGAGGCTCCTCCCCCTCGGCCTGCTGGTGATGGTCTCGTGCGGCGGCGGCGGTGACGGAAGCAACGACGGCAACGCCGGCGATGGCGCGCTCGATGACGGCGTCGCCGGCGACGATGACGGCGCCGCCGGCAACAACGACGGCGCGCCGATCGACACGCCCAGCGGCAACGGGCCCACGATCGGCCCCTGCCCGTCGCTCCCCGCCGACCACCTCTTCAACACGCCCATCGACACGCTGCCCGTGCACGCCAGCAGCGCCGCGTTCGTCGCGACCATCGGCGGCACGACCAACCTCCACCTCGACCTGGGCACGCAGACCAACCAGCAGGCGAACGACTTCTACGGCATCCCGTACAACCTGGTCGACGGCTCGACGTTCACGTGGCCGTCGGTCGCGTTCGCGTCGACCGACCCCGACATGTCGTGGAACCCGCGGCCCGAGTCCGACTGCGCCGTCGGCGTGAACCACACGTTCGCGCAGCCGTGCACCGCCGCGGCCGCGCCGACGCCGCTCATCCCGATCCCGGCCAGCCCGATCGTCGAGGGCGGCATCAGCACCGCCGCCAATCACCTGCCGTACGGCGACCACCACATCCTCGTCGTCGACACCGCGACGTGCCGGCTGTGGGAGACGTACCACTCGTACTTCACCGGCGGCACGTGGAACATCTTCGGCTCGGCGTCGTTCGACCTGCGTTCGAACGCGCTCCGTCCCGTCGACTGGACGTCCGCCGACGCCGCCGGCTTCCCGATCCTCCCGCTCCTCATCCGCGCCGACGAGGCGTCGACCGGCACGATCCGCCACGCGCTGCGCTTCACGATCGCGTCGGACAAGATCCGGATCGGGTACGTGTGGCCGGCGCGGCACCTCACCTCGAACGGCACGACGTCGACCAACCTGCCGCCGATGGGCCAGCTCTTCCGCCTGAAGGCGAGCTACGTGATCCCGTCGAGCTACACGACGCAGGCCAAGGCGATCCTGCAGGCGATGAAGACCTACGGCATGTACATCGCCGACGGTGGCTCGGACATGTACGTGCAGGGCGACCCGAGCGCGTCGTGGCAGTCGGCGACGATCTCGCAGGTGCAGTCCGTCGAGGCCTCGAGCTTCGAGGCCGTCGATCTCGCGCCGATCATGTCGCGCGCGGGATGGAGCGTGAATTCGGGCCGCGTGCCGCCGCCGTAGTCCGAGCGTTTCGGGTGCACGGGTTGCCGCCAGTTGCCGGACGAAGCGCGGTAGGCTCGGTCCCTATGCGTTTCGCGCGTTCCTCCGTGATCGTCCTCGCGGTCGTGGTCGGTGGCGGCGGGTCGGCGGGTGCCCAGTCCAATCCTCAGGCCGAGGAGCTGTTCCGCCAGGGTCGCAAGGCCATGGAGGCCCGGAGCTACACGGAGGCCTGCGAGGCGTTCGAGGGCAGTCAGCGCCTCGAGCCCACCGTGGCCACGCTCATGAACCTCGCCGACTGCCGCGAAAAGAACGGTCAGCTCGCCACGGCGTGGGGCCTCTTCCTGCAGGTCGGCACGCAGACGCGCGACGACGCCAAGCAGGCAGGCCTCCGCGATGCCGCGGGCAAGCGCGCCGTCGCGCTCGAAGGACGCCTCTCGCGCCTGACCGTCAACGTGCCCGAGACCAGCCGCGTCGACGGGCTGCGCATCGTGCGCGGCGCCACGGTGATCGATCCGGCGACGTGGAACCGCTCGCTGCCCATCGACGGCGGCACGTACGAGATCTCGGCCAGCGCACCAGGCGTGCAGCCCTGGACCGCGAAGGTGACCATCGCCACGGAGGGCGACTCCAAGGCCATCGACGTGCCGCGCTTCGAGCCGGTGATCGGCGGCGACGTGGGCCCCAAACCGCGCGCGACCGGACCGTCGGAGCGCCCCACGTCGCGCCACCGCCGCAAGCCGCTGGCGTTCGCGCTCGGCGGCGTCGGCATCGCGGCCGGCGGCGTCGCGATCGTGTTCGAGCTGCAGGGTCGCAGCGCGCTCGGCAAGTCCGAGGACGCGACCACGCAGGCCGATCAGGACCGCTTCTACGACGACGCCAACGGCAAGCATCACCTCGCGCAAGGGCTCGCCATCGCCGGCGGCGCCTGCATCGCGGCCGCCGTGGTGGTCTGGGTGACGGGGCGCGAGAGCTCGGCGCCGTCGGGCGCGGCGATCGCGCCGGTCGTCGGTCCACAGCATGCCGGTCTCGCCGTCGGAGGGAGCTTCTGATGCGCGCCGCTCGTCTCGCGCTCCTCACCCTCGTCGTGGTCGCCGCGTGTGACTACCCTCGCCCGGATCCGGTCGGCGGCGACGACGACATCGACGCGGCGACCGACGCCGTCGACGCGGTCGACGCGGCCGACGTGGACACCACCGCCATCGATGCGACCGCCAGCGACGGCACGCCCGCGGTGGACGGCGCGGTCGACGCACCTTCCGACGGACAGGCGATCGACGCCATCCCCGTCGACGCGCCGGGCACGGTGAGCGTGGTCATGACGCCGCCGGCGAGGTCGACCACGCTCGGCACCACGACGCGCTTCAATGTCGCGATCACGTCGAACAACTTCGCCGGAACGGTCAACCTGTCCCAGACCGGCGGTGCCGCGGGATGGACGAAGTCGCTGCCCGCTTCGATCAGCATCACGTCGGGCGCGACCCAGAACGTGAACTTCGACATCACCATCGCGACCAACGGCGCCGCGGCCACCGGCGGCACCAACCTGACGGTGAGCGCGACGGTCTCCGGACAGGCGGCGGTGAGCGACTCGTCGACGCTCACGGTCGCCGACGAGGTCATCCTCGACATCGCCAACGGCACCGGCAACGGCGCGCACTGGGGCGGGATGACGACGCTGACCATGCGCAACGGCTCACGCCTGACCGTCACGAACCAGGACGGCATCGCGCACCGCATGCACTACGGCGGCATCATCGACGGCGTCGACCATCCGGCGACCGACATGCAGCCGGGCGGCTCGTCCTCGGTCGTGCTGGGCAGCGCCGGGACCGACACCGTCTACTGCCACGTGCACGGTCAGGGCACCGGCATGTTCAATCTCGTCTCGCAGTAGCGCGCCTCGCGCGCTCAGTGCGCGAGCGGTCGGTACTCGAGGCCGACGAACGGCAGGAACGGCAGGCCGACGATCTCGCGCGGCCCCGACTCCTCCGAGATGATGTCCTCGATGTTGGTGCGGTTGGTCGCGTTCTGGATGTCGACGAACGCGTGCACCTCGCCCCAGCGCCGCCGCCAGCCGCGCTCGACGCGCACGGCGAGGTCGACGTACGACGGCAGGCGCTCGGGGAGCAGGAAGCCTTCGTACGGCATCGGGCCGCCGCTCACGTAGCGCACCCGCGCGCCGACGCGCCACCAGCCCGAGCGCGCCGACAGCGCGGCCGACAGGTTGTGCGGCTGGTCGAGGATGTACGGCTTCCAGCTGGGCAGCTCCATGGCCAGCGACTCCTCGCGCTCGGTCCGCGCGTACGTGTACGAGAGCAGGCCGTGCCACCGCCCGCGCTGGAGGCGCGCGATGACGTCGACGCCGTGCGCGCGACCGCGGCCGTACGGCTTCTGGCCGGCGCGGACGTCGTCGAGCTCCTGACCGAGCGCCTCGGCCATCAGCTCGCGCGCCACCGCGCCGAACGGCGAGATGATGGGGTCGCCGTTCGAGTCGCGCTGCAGCACGGTCTGCGGCAGCTCGACGTCGTGCGCGGCGATCGCGAACAGCCCCGGGCTCACGGTGAGCCCACTGGCGACGTCGATGTCGACGGCGAGCTGGCTGTGCAGCGAGCGCGGCCGCGGCAGCTCGCCGAGCTCGATGGCGAGCGAGCGCGCGACCACGAGGTACGCGCGCGATCCGGAGCCCATCGGGCGTCGCTCCATGGCGAGCGCGGCGCGCACGCGCACGCGCGGATGGGCGACCTCGGTGATGTGCAACCGCGGCGACACGTCGAGCGGGCGACCCACGCCGTCGTCGGCGTACTGATCGAAGCGTAGCCCGGTCTTCACGATGAGCCGCCCGCGCGCGAGCACGCCGCGGTGCTCGACCCACGCGCCGGCCTGACTGAGTGCCGTGTCTACGGTGAAGGTCTCGACGCGCCCCGGGCCGAGCACCGTCGTCTCGAGATCGATGCCGCCGGCGACGTGGCCCCAGGAGGTATCGCGCACGAGCTCGCCGCGCATGCCGCGGATGCGATCCGACGTGTTGATGTGCGTGCGGTTGTCGGGCGGGATCGGGCGCTCGGCGGAGACGTCGAGCCAGTCGTTGCCGACGTACGCGAGCAGCGTGCCGGTCCAGCGTCCCGTGCTGCGCCGCCACCGTGCGGCGAGGCGAAGGCTCTGCGTGCCCATCGTGCCGTCCTCGATGACCAGCGCGCTGCTCGAGACGACGCCGAGCAGCGAGAGCTCGCCCTCCTTCACCGGGCGCCGCCACTGCACCTGCGCGTCCCAGTACTCGGGCACGAGCGTGTCGTCCGACAGAAAGGGTGCGACAACGTCGGCGAGATGTGCCCGTCTCACTCCGATCGCGACGGCGCCGCCGCCGACCGGTCCTTCACCGCCGACCTGCACGTCGAGCGGGCTCAGCTCGCCGCGCAGGCGCACGCGGTCGCCGCGCGGCGCGCGCGAGTGGAGCAGCACCACGCCGCCGAGCATGCCGCCGTAGCGGACGTCCACCGCGCCGGGCACGAGCTCGAGCCCCTCGATCGTCGCCGACGGGATCACGGCCGCGACGCCGCCGGCGTGGAACGCCTGCGGGATGGGCACGCCGTCGAGGTACGCGTCGGTGTCGCGCGGGCTCATGCCGCGTACGGCGAGCCCGCCCAGCGAGAACGGCACGCGCGCGACCTCCGGGAGCGCCTGCACCGCACGCAGCGCGTCGCCCATCGCGCCCGGCATCGAGCGCAGCTCGTCGGCGTCGAGGCCGTGCGACGGCGCATCGCCCAGCTCGGGCGCGACGCCGACCAGCTCGATCACCTCGACCTCCGAGGGCTCGAGCGCGACCTCGAGCACCGCGAGCGACGCGAGCTGCTCCGCCGTGAACGCCAGCGAGGTCTCGGTGTAACCCGCCGCCTGGACCACGAGGACGCGGACGGTGTCGGCCACCGCGAAGCGCCCGGCCTCGTCACCGACGATGACGTCGTCGCCGGCGATGATCATCGCGCCCGCGACCGGCAGACCGGTGCGCGCGTCCTTCACCATGCCGGGCAGCTCTCCGGCCTGCGCGACCCCCACGGTCGCGATCAGGAGCGCAGCCACCAGGCACGAGCGCACATCCTCCACCCTGCGCGTCGCGCGGCCGCCGCGCGAGCGCGAGCTTCAAACCGCCGCTGACCGCCGGGGGTGTCCCAGGTGGGCCACCCGTCGCGCGGTCCGCACTAGTGCGACAGCGGCCGGTACTCGACCCCCACGAACGGCAGGAACGGCAGGCCGACGATCTCGCGCGGTCCGATGTTCTCCGAGACGATGTCCTCGATGTTCTTGCGGTTGGTCGCGTTCTGCACGTCGACGAACGCGTGGACCTCGCCCCATCGCCGGCGCCAGCCGCGCTCGACGCGCACCGACAGGTCGGCGTAGTCCGGGAGTCGCTCGGGCAGCATGAAGCCTTCGTACGGCATCGGGCCGCCGCTCACGTAGCGCACGCGCGCGCCGAGCCGCCACCATCCCACGCGCGCCGACAGCGCCGCCGACAGGTTGTGCGGCTGGTCGAGGATGTACGGCTTCCACGCCGGCACGTCCATGCGCACGGAGCTCTCGCGCTCGGTCCGCGAGTACGTGTACGAGACCAGGCCGTTCCAGCGCCCGCGATCGAGCCGCGTCACCACGTCCACGCCGCGCGCGCGACCGCGGCCGAACGGCGAGTTGGCGGCGTCGGCGTCGTCGAGCTCCTGGCCGAGCGCCTCGGCCATCAGCTCGCGCGCCACCGCGCCAAACGGCGAGACGATGGGATCGCCGTTGGGATCGCGCTGCTGGAGGGTCTGCGGCAGCTCGACGTCGTCCGCGTCGATCGCGAACAGGCCCGGGGTCACCGTCAGCCCGTCGAGGATCTCGAGATCGACCGCGAGCTGCGCGTGCGTCGCGCGGGGGCGCGGCACGTCCTGCTCCAGATCGTAGCCGATCGCGCGCACCGCGATCAGCACGGCGCGCGACCCGACGCCGATCGGCCGGCGCTCCTGCGCCAGCGCGGCGCGCACTCGCACCCGCGGATGCGCGAGCTCCGTGATGTGCACGCGCGGCGCCAGCGCGATCGGCTGCGCCACACCGTCGTCACGGTACTGGTCGGCGCGCACGCCGGTCTTGATGGTGAGCCGGCCACCGCCGAGCGACCAGCGATGTTCGACCCACGCGCCGAGCTGGCTGATCGGCGTGTCCTCGAAATAGAACGTGAGCCGGCCCTTCGAGAGCTCGGTGCGCTCGACGGCGACGCCGCCGGCGACGTGTCCCCACGGCGCGTCGCGCACGACCTCGGCGCGCAGGCCGCTCACCGCGTCCGACGTCTCGAGCGACGTGCGGTTGTACGGCGGGATGGGCTCCTCGGCCTTCACGTCGATCCCGTCGTTGCCGGCGTACCCGAGCACCGACGTCGTCCACGGGCCGGCCGCGTGCGTGTACCGCGACGCGACGCGCACCGACTGCGTGCCGAGCGTGCCTTCCTCGATCACGAGCGCGCTGTCGGCGAGGATCAGCATCATCGACAGCTCGCCCCGGCCGATCGCGCGCCGCCACTGGACCTGCGCGTCCCAGTAGGTCGGGACCAGGGTGTCGTCGGAGAGAAACGGCGCGACCACCTCGTCGAGGTGGGCACGGCGCACGCCGATCGCCACCGCGCCGTCGGCGAAGGGCCCCTCGCCGCCCACCTGCACGTCGAGCGGGCTCACCTCGGCGCGCAGCCGCACGCGGTCCGCACGCGGCGCGCGTGAATGGAGCAGCACCACGCCGCCCAGCATCCCGCCGTAGCGCACGTCGACGGCGCCGGGCACGAGCTCGAGGCCCGCGATCGTCGCCGACGGGATGACCGCCGCGACGCCGCCGGCATGGAACGCCTGCGGGATGGGCACGCCGTCGAGGTACGCGTCCGTATCGCGCGGGCTCATGCCGCGCACGGCGAGACCGCCCAGCGAGAACGGCACGCGCGCGACCTCCGGCAGCGCCTGCACCGCGCGCAGCGCGTCGCCCATCGCGCCCGGCATCGAGCGCAGCTCGTCGGCGTCGAGCCCGTGCGACGGCGCATCACCGAGGTCGGGCGCCTCGCTCACCAGCTCGATCACCTCGTCGGCGATCTCCTTCGGGTCGAGCACGACCTCGAGCGCCGCGATGCGATCGCCCGTGAGCGCGAGGGTGCGCTCGCTGTAGCCGGGCGCCTGTACGACCACGAAGCGCGCCGAGCCCGCGACCGCGAAGCGACCGGCGTCGTCACCGAGGATCACGTCGTCGCCGGTGACGATCATCGCGCCGGCGACCGGCAGCCCGGTGCGCGCGTCGGTGACGAGGCCGGCCACGACGTAGGGCAGCTCCTCGCCCTGCGCGACTCCACCCGTCGCGATCAGAGCGGCGGCGAGCGAGGCCCAGCGCGCCAGTGACACGCGCGCCAGGATGAAGGACGCGCGCCGACGACGCTACGGCAAACTATGCCGTTGCCGACTTCTGCAGCAGGAACGTCCGGATCAGCTCGTCGAGGTCGCCGTCGAGCACGTCATCGACGCGGCTCGTCTTCAGATCTGTGCGGTGATCTGCCACCTGCTGGTACGGGAACAACACGTAGCTGCGGATCTGAGAGCCCCATTCGATCTTCAAGCGCGACTTGGCTTCCTCGGCGGCCTTGGCCTCGCGCTTGGCAACCTCGTACTCGTACATGCGCGCGCGCAGCATCTTGAACGCCTTGTCCTTGTTGGCGTGCTGGCTGCGCTCGTTCTGGCACTGGACGACGATGCCGGTCGGGAGGTGCGTGATGCGCACCGCCGAGTCGGTCTTGTTGACGTGCTGGCCGCCGGCGCCGCCCGCGCGATACGTGTCGATGCGCAGATCGCCCTCGTTGATCTCGACCTTGATGTCGTCGTCGATGTCGGGCGTCACGCGCAGCGCCGCGAACGACGTCTGCCGCCGGCCCTGCTGATCGAACGGCGACACGCGCACCAGGCGGTGCACGCCGTCCTCGGCCTTGAGCAGGCCGTAGGCGTAGTCGCCGTCGACGAGGATGGTGGCGCCCTTGATGCCCGCCTCCTCGGCCATCGTCTCTTCGACGATCTCGACCTTCCAGCCCTTGCGCTCGCAGTAGCGCAGGATCATGCGCATGAGCATGTGAGCCCAGTCGCTGGCGTCGATGCCGCCGGCGCCCGACGAGATCTCGACGATGGCGCCCGACGCGTCGAACTGGCCGGGCAGCATGCGCTTGAACTCGAGATCGTCGAGGGCCACCTTGACCTTGTCGACCATCTGCACGGCTTCCTTGGCCGACGGCTCGTCGCTCGCTTCCTCGGCGAGCTCGAGCAGGACGAGCGCGTCCGCGAGCGCGCTGGTCTGCGCGTCGTAGGCGCCGACCAGGTTCTTGAGCCGCTTCTGCTCCTTGAGCAGCGACTGCGCGCGTTCGGGCTTGTCCCAGAAGCCCGGCTCTCCGGAGAGATGCTCGAGCTCCTCGATCTTCAGGCGCTTCGGGTCGAGGTCAAAGCAACCTCCGGAGCGACTCGGCTTTGTCCGAGAGCTCCTTCACCTGGCGGCGCAGCGCCGCTCCATCGACGGTCTCGAGCGGCATGATGGCTCCTATACCCTGTCGCGGCGGAGCTTCACAAGCTCGCCCGATCCAGCCTTGCCGAGGGGGACGGGGTAGTTGCCGGTGAAGCACGCCGAGCAGTAGCCGGCGCCGACATCGTTCGGCGTGCTCGCCGGGTTCACCGACGCCATCATGCCCTCGTGTGACAGGTAACCCAGCGAGTCGCACGTGACGTACCGGGCGATCTCCTCGAGGGAGTGCGAGGCGGCGACCAGCTCGCTGCGGTTCGGCGTGTCGATGCCGTAGTAGCAGGGGTGCGTGGTCGGCGGCGCCGAGATGCGCAGGTGCACCTCGCGCGCACCGGCGGCGCGCAGCATCTTGACGATCTTGCGCGAGGTCGTGCCGCGCACCAGCGAGTCGTCGACGACGACCACGCGCTTGCCGTCGACCACCGTACGCACGGGCGAGAGCTTCAAGCGAACGCCGAAGTGGCGGATGGAGTCCTGCGGCTCGATGAACGTGCGGCCCACGTAGTGGCTGCGGATGAGGCCGAGCTCGAACGGGATCCCCGACTGCTTGGCGTAGCCGATCGCCGAGGGCACGCCCGAGTCGGGCACCGGGATGACGACGTCGGCGACCGCCGGCTGCTCCTCGGCGAGGCGCATGCCCATGCGCTCGCGCGCCCGGTACACGCTCTTGCCGTTCACCAGGCTGTCGGGGCGCGCGAAGTAGACGTGCTCGAAGACGCAGAAGCGCGTCGGCGTGGCCGGCTCGTTGGAGACCTTGAAGCTGCGGAGGCCGGCGCCGTCGACGACGACCAGCTCTCCCGGCTCGACGTCGCGGATGTACTCGGCCTCGATGAGGTCGAACGCGGTGGTCTCCGACGAGAGCACGTACCCGTCCTTCAGGCGGCCGATCACGAGCGGGCGAAAGCCGTGCGGGTCGCGCACGCCGATGAGCTTGTCGTCGGAGAGGACGATCAGCGAGTAGGCGCCCTGCACCTGGCGCAGCGCCTGGATGAGCCGCGCCACCGGATCGAACTCCGGCACCTTGGCCATGAGGTGGACGATGACCTCGGTGTCGCTCGTGGTCTGGAAGATCGAGCCCGCCGCCTCGAGCCGCGTGCGCAGCTCCTCGGCGTTCACCAGGTTGCCGTTGTGCGCGATCGAGACCGAGCCGCCGGCGTAGTCGAAGAGGAACGGCTGTGCGTTGCGGAGCTCGGAGCTGCCGGCTGTCGAGTACCGGACGTGGCCGATGGCGGCGCGCCCGGGCAGCCGCGACAGCGTCTTCTCGTCGAAGACGTCGGAAACGAGCCCCATGCCGACGTGGCGGCGCAGCCCGCGATCACCGGCGACGACGCCTGCCGATTCTTGCCCGCGGTGCTGGAGCGCGTGCAGCCCCAGGTACGCGATGTTGGCAGCCTCGTCGTGTCCATGGATACCGAAGATGCCGCACATGGTCCGTCTGGTAGCACGACGGTCTGAAGGGGCCAAGCCCGGCGGACCGGCCGCTGCCGACGCGGCGATCGCCCGAAACCTTGTGCGTTCCCGTAACTTGCCCGACAATGGGCCGCAGTGGTTGCGAAGGTCCTCTGGCGCGACGCCCAAGGCATCGAGGGCACGATCGAGCTCGGTGCAGGCGAGATCAAGATCGGCCGTGCCATGGACTGCGCCATCCGCACCGACGACGCGATGGTGTCGCGCCATCATGCGCGTCTGATCTGGGGCGGCGGCGGTTATGTGCTCGAGGACCTCGGAAGCGCGAACGGCGTCTTCTATCAGGAGCAGAAGGTGCAGTCGCACCTGCTCAAGCACGGCGACGCCGTGCGCTGCGGCAGCCTGTGGCTGCGCTACGTCGACACGGCGCAGCTCGGTGGCCCCGAAGCGAGCTCGCAGCCCGCGCCGCCGCCGGTCTCGCAGCAGCCGATGATGCAGCACCCGGGGCTGGGCGCCACGCAGGCGCATAGCCCGACCAATCAGGCGATGGCCGCGGTGAGCGCGCAGCAGCTCGCCGGCCTCGGCGTGCAGCCGCTCTCGCAGGCGCCGCCTCCGGGCGCGCCGGGCTCGCCGCAGGCGATGGCGATGCAGGCGCCCATGTCGGCGCCACCGTCGCAGGCGCCGCCCGCGTCGTCGGGTGGCAGCAAGCCCGGCGAGGCCGACGAGGAGATCCGCCGTCTGCGCCGTCGTCTCGAGCAACTCCAGGCCGAGCTCCGCGTCTATCGCGGCGGCAAGGTCGGCGCCGAGAAGGCGCGCAAGATGGAGGACATCGAGAACGACATGGCGATGATGGAGGTCGAGGTCGAGAAGCTCCGCAACCGGAGCAAGGAGCTCGAGGACCAGATCGCGCGCGAGGGCGGCAGCGTCAAGGTGCAGCAGGCCGTCGCGATCCGCGGCAAGGCCGCCGAGATCGTGACCTCGCTCAACGACGTGCTCTCGAGCCTCCGCATCGAGGTGATGGCGGCCGAGGGCGAGTTCGATCAGTACTCGCACACGATCCCGCGCGCCTCGTTCGAGCTCATCCGCCAGTCGATGAAGGAAGCGGCCACGAACGTCGATCAAGCTAGAGACCTGCTCCGCCAACTTCGCGAGGTGGCAGGCTAGCGGAGCAGCGGGGGCGACGGCTGCGGAGCCCGCCAGCGTCGTTGCCGGTCCCCCCCAGGCTCCTCACGACCGGTCGGTCGCTGCGGGCCTGGGGCCCCACCGTCGCCTCGCTCTCGGGCTTCCTCGCGTCGCCGCTGGGAAGACCGCGCGGCGGCGCGTCTCCGAGCGGAGCGCGGTAGGGTGCGGATATGGCGACTTGGTTGATTACGGGTGCCGGACGCGGGATTGGATTGGAGATGGCGCGGCAGTTGAGGGCTAGAGGTGATGCGGTTATCGGGACGGTGCGAGATGAAGCGAAGGCAGGTGCATTGCGTGAGCTCGGTGCGCGGGTCGAGATCGTCGACGTTTCAGATCCGGAAGCGATCGAGCGGCTCGGTTCGAGCGTTCGCGATCCCATCGACGTCCTCGTGAACAATGCGGGCGTCGGGA
>DATLEB010000305.1:0-8543 GCA_035525615.1 Kofleriaceae bacterium
GAAGGCCGGCGTGGACACCGTGCACGCCGGCCCCGGCGCGCTCTACTTCTCGCGCCTCGTCGCCCGGATCACGCAGACCCAGCTCGGCAAGATCGTGGGCACCCCGATCTACAAGCAGATGACCATCCGCAACTGGAACACCACCACCAAGATCGCCGCGCTCCTCACGGAGACGGAGTAGCCTGGGCGCGACGATGGCGAAGACGGCGATCGAGAAGCGCGACCAGACCGGGCCTGCCAAGGTCGAGGTGTTGACCGAAGCCAAGGGCAACAACTACCCGCCCGGCAAGATGCTGGTGTCGACGCCGCTCGAGCTCGAGGCCTATGTGCGCCGCATCCCCGAGGGCCGCGTGCTGACGATGGGCGCGTTGCGCGCCGTGCTCGCCAGGGATCGCGGCGCCGACTACACGTGCCCGATCACCACCGGCATCTTCCTCCGCATCATCGGCGAGGCCGCGGAGGAGGAGCGCGCCGCCGGCAAGTCCGGCCTCGCCCCCTACTGGCGCGTGGTGCGCGACGACGGCGAGCTCATCGACAAGCTCCCCGGCGGCGTGGAGGCGCAGGCCAAGCGCCTCGAGAAGGAGGACGTCGAGGTCATGCGCTTCGGCACGAAGTACCTCCTCAGCGACGTCGAGCACTACGCCTGGTCGCCGCCGCTCCTCGGCAAGGCCGGCCGCGGCCGCGCCCCCGACCCCAAGCGCAAGAAGCGCTGACCTGGCGGCCGCCCGCGCGGTTTGCGCCCGCTGTCACGCGCGACGTCGTTCACGATCGCCCGTTGCGGTGCGTGGCGCAGCGCCGCCGCTCGGGGTTCGCGCGCGCGCACCGTTTTTCCCGTGCTCGCAAGTTGGCTCTTCTGGTGGGCTATTCCTTTGCTTGACCACCTCGCAATTCCTGGTAAGGTCGTCGTAATTCTATGAAGGCGAGCGGGGCGAAGCGGAGGGTGAAACCGCGGGCGAAGCAGGTGCAGGGCGACCTGTTCCTGGATCGCGGACGCGGAGGGAAGCGAACCGGTGCCGGGCGGCCGCGCGGGCCGGGGCGGCATCGCAACTGGGTGCGCGTGCGGGCGGAGCTCGCGAAGAACACGCCGGTGCACGTCACGCTGCGGGTGGTGAAGGCGGTCGGGCGCCTGCGGCGGCGGCGCGCGTATCACGCGATCCGCAAGGCGATCGCCACGGCGTGGGGGCGCGCCGACTTTCGCGTCGTGCACGTGAGCATCCAGCGCGAGCACATTCACCTCATCTGCGAGGCCGACGACAAGCTGGCTCTCGGGCGTGGGATGAAGGCGCTCCAGGTCTCGGCGGCGCATCACCTCAACGCGGCCGTGTCAGTCGATCGCGGCGAGTCTGCGCCACGCCGCGGGACCGTCTTCCCCGAGCGCTATCACGTCGAACCGCTGAAGAACCGGCGCCAGGTTCGCAACGCGATCTCGTACGTGCTCAACAACTGGCGCCGCCACGGCGAGGACAAGGCGTGGCCCGCGACGACGCAGATCGACCCGTACGCCAGCGGCGTGCTCTTCGACGGGTGGAACCGGCCGTACCCGTTCATCCCTCCAGAGACCTTCGTGCCGCTCGGCACGGTGCGCCCGCAGACGTGGATGCTCGAGCACGGCTGGCGTATGTACGGCGCGATCGATCCGCGCGAGGTCCCGGGCCCGATCGCCGACGTAGCGCGCGGGCAGCGCTGACCGCTACGACCGCGCGAGACCGCGCCAGGTCTGACGCGCGCGGCGAACCGTGCGGATCACGCGTGCCTTGCCGCGGTCGACGAGCGGAGCGTCCCCGACGGTGCGCGGCGTGACACCGACGCGCCGGACGAGCTGGTTGAAACGGTGCGCGTCGGTCCAGCGATCGGATTGCTCGGTGCGGAACGTGATCGCCAAGGAGATCGACAGGTCGCTGCACGTGCGAACGAGATGTGGCGCGATGAACGGGTGATGCACACCCACGCCTGGGACGAGATCGAACGTCATGGCGCGCGCCGGCAGGCCGTCGTGCCAGCCGGGACGCGGCTCGGCCTGCTGCGCGAGCAGGCGGTCGCGCTCGGCCGCCGACATCACCATGTTGTCGCGCGGATCCCACAGCTGCACGTGCTTCGTCCCCCGGATCTGGAGGAGGAAATTCATCTCGCGATCCATGTGATACGGCGTGAGCGAGTCCTGCGTCGAGATGAAGATGTAGGTCGAGTACCAGTTTAGCCCGGGCTCGAGCTGCTCGGTCTCGACCGCCAGCTCGCCGAGTAGGCCTTCGATGATGGGCCGGTACTCCGGGTCCTGCTCGGGGTTGTAGAGCGCGAGGTACGCCTTGTTCTCCTCGAGGCGATCGACCGCATCCTCGAAGGACAAGTCCTTCCCGTACATCTCGAGCGACTTGTCGAATTCGACGTCGTGCGGGATCGCTCCGAACCGGTGGCGCACGAGCCGTCGAGGCATCCGGTGGCACAGCGCGCGCAGCGCATCGAGCTGGAACGCCGGGTGCTCCGGTAGCCGGTGCTCGACGAGGAAGGGCCGCTCGTTGTAGTCGCTGCGAAATGCCTCGCGGCGCAGCGAAAGCCAGCTCGCGCCGCTCGTCGCGGCGTCGACGAGCTTGCGCACGCGATCCTCACTCAGGTGCTGACCCAGCATCCGGCGCAGATATCACGAGCCGCCATCGGCCCGCGGGCAAAAGTGTCCGGCCCACGCGGGCCGCGCGCGATCAGCTGCCCATCAATTCGACGCAGCGCTCGCCGATCATGAGGGCGGGGGCGTTGGTGTTGCCGCCCGTGATGCTCGGCATGATCGACGCGTCGGCGACGCGCAGGCCGTCGACGCCGCGCACGCGCAGGAGCGGATCCACGACGGCGCGGTCGTCGTTCGCGCCGCCCATGCGGCACGTGCCGACGGGGTGGTAGACGGTGTGGATGCGGTTGGGCAGCTCGCGCGCGAGCGCGGCCTCGTCCGCGAACTCCGGGCCGGGCAACAGCTCGCCGGTGACGACGTCGGCCAGGCGCTTCGACGCCATGACGTCGCGGATCATCTTCATCCCGTCGAGCAGGAAGCGCGCGTCGTCGGGCTCGGCCAGGTAGTTGGGGTCGATGAGCGGCGGCGCGCTCGGATCCGCCGACGCCAGCGTCAGCTCGCCGCGGCTCTTGGGATAGATGAGCGTCGGCATGACGGTGATCGCGGGCCGCTTGTCGACGACCGGGCGCACCGGCAGATCCTGGTTCGGCGTCGGGTAGGACCAGGGCAGGGTGTGGATCTGCAGGTCGGGGATGCCGTTGGCGTGCTTCGACTTCACGAAGCCCGCGCCCTCGAACACCGTCCGTCCGAACCAGGTGTCGCCCTTGGTGGCCTCGGCGAGCATGCCGCCGAGGAAGTGGAACGGCGTGCCGCGGTGCACCGCGGTCGGCGCCAGGAAGGTCATCGGCACGAACAGGTGATCGTGGAGGTTCTTGCCGACCGGCAGGTCCGACTTCACGTCGATGCCGTGCGCGCGCAGGTGCGTCGCCGGGCCCACGCCCGACAGCATCAGGATCTGCGGCGACCCGATGACGCCCGCGGACAGCACGACCTCCTTGGTGGCGCGCACGATGCGCGGGCCGTGCTTGTCGATGATCTCCACGCCGACCGCGCGCCCGTGCTCGATCACGACGCGCCCGACGGTCACGCCGGTCTCGACGGTGAGGCCGGCGTGCTTGCCCAGGTATCCGCGCGACGACGAGAAGCGGATGCCGCTCTTCGCCGACTGCTGGAAGATGGTGGCGCCTTCCTGCGACGCGCCGTTGTAGTCCTCGTTGAACGGCACGCCCAGCGTCTCGGTGAGCGCCTCGATCCACGCGTGCGACGCGGGCGTCATGCCCTTCTGCCGCGTCACCGCGATCGGACCGCCGGCGCCTCGCAGATCGCTGGCGCCGTCCTCCCAGTCCTCGAGGCGCTTGAACGCCGGCAAGACGTCGCTATAGCCCCAGCCGCTACAGCCCTGACGCGCCCAGCTCTCGTAGTTCTCGCGGTGGCCGCGCACGAAGAGGAGGCCATTGATCGAGCTCGACCCGCCCAGCACCTTGCCGCGCACCGTCGGGATCTTGCGATCGAGCGCGTGCTTCTGCGGCACCGTGTAGTAGCCCCAGTCAAACTTCTTCTTCACCTGCGGGACGGTGTGGATGATCGAGACCATCCCGGGGACGCGCAGGAAGCGCGAGTTGTCGCGCCGCCCGGCTTCGAGCAGCAGGACGCGCACGTCTCCCCGCTCCGCCAGGCGCCTCGCGACGATGCAACCGGCACTGCCGGCGCCCACGACAATGTAGTCGGCCTCTTCCACGGCGGAAGTGAAACATGTTCTAGATGCGAATGGAACATGTTCTAGTCGGGAGTCGCCGTGGAAGCGGCCGCGACGCCGACGCGAAGCCGCCGTGAAGTACGCCGTTGACATAGTTCGATAACTGTCATACTGATGTCGGGCATGGCCCAGCCGGACGTCAAACGCCTCGCCCGCGCCTTCCACGCGCTGTCGAACCCGAACCGGCTGCAGCTGTTCCTCAACCTGCTCGAGGAGAGCCGCCTCGACCTGGCCAAGGGCCGCGTCCACGACTGCTTCCTGGCCCAGCTCCTCGGCAACCTCAACGTGGGCGCACCGACGGTGTCGCATCACGTGAAGGAGCTGGCCGACGCCGGGCTCATCGACACGCAGAAGGACGGCAAGCAGCTGGTCTGCTCGGTGAAGCCCGAGGTCATGGACGAGCTGCGCGCCGTGTTCGTCACCACCAAGTAGGCCCGGCCACGAGGCCGCCCTTTTTTTGTCTCCATCGTTCGACTTTCATCAAACTGTCAAAGGATCCGCCGCCATGACCCACCACGAGATCGCCATCGAGAAGTTCGGGACCGCTCACAGCCTCAGCTACCGCGAGCGCGCCATCGCCCCGCCCGGGCCCGGCGAGGTGGCGATCGACGTGAAGTACTCCGGCGTGAACTTCGCCGACGTGCAGATGCGCCTCGGCTTCTATCCCGACGCGCCCAAGAAGCCGTTCGTCCCCGGCTACGAGGTCTCGGGCGTGGTCACCGAGCTCGGCGCCGGCGTCACGGGCTGGAAGAAGGGCGACGCCGTCGTCGCCGGCACGTATTTCGGCGGCTACGCGTCGCGCGTCACCATCCCCGCCACGCAGGTCTTCCCGCTGCCGAAGAACGCGACGCTCGAGACCGGCGCCGCGCTCCCCGTGAACTACTTCACCGCGCAGCTCGCGCTCCACGACATGGCGCGCGTGCGCCAGGGCGATCGCGTCCTCATCGAGTGCGCGACGGGCGGCGTCGGCACGCTCGCCACGCAGATGGCGCGCGCCGCGGGCGCGGAGGTCATCGGCCTCACGACGAGCCCGCACAAGAAGGGCTTCATCGAGAACCTCGGCGCCAAGGCGTACACGCTCGACGAGTTCTACGCCGATCGCTCCATCGACAAGCTCGACCTCATCATCAACAGCTCGGGCGGCGTCCACATCAACCGCCAGCGCGCGCGCCTCGGTCTCACCGGCCGCATGGTGTGCCTCGGCATGAGCTCGGGCGTGAAGGACGGCCGCCGCAACTTCGCGCGCATCGCCGTGGCCGCGCTCCGCACGCCGCGCATCTCGGTGCTCAAGCTGTTCGACGCCAACACCGGCATCTACGCGCTCAACGCGCTCCACGTCCTGCGCGATCCGGTCTGGGTCGAGCGCATGACCAGGTCGCTGGTCGCCGTCGACAAGCTCGACCTCAAGCCGCACGTCGGCAAGGTCTTCGCGGCGAAGGACGCGGGAGCGGCGCACGCGTTCCTCGAGACCAAGCAGGCGACCGGCAAGGTTCTACTGGCCTGGTGACTCTTCGCAGGGGGCTGTGCTATGCGCATGAGATGCGTAGCCTCCCTCACGTTCTTGTAATCGTTGTAGCCGCCGCTACTGCGTCGCTAGGTGCGTGTGGCGGCGACGGCGGCGGCGGGCCGAACTTCCAGGACGATCACCCGCGCATCTACCTGCCGCGGAATCGCGAGCGGCTGACGGCGATGGTCACGGCGAACACGCCGGCGTGGCAGCGCTTCAAGGAGATCGTCGACGTCCAGCTCGAGGGCGGCAACATCTACGCGTTCGAGGCGTGGAACGCCGCGCTGGTCTCGCAGCTGACGGGCGAGACGCGGTACTGCGACGCGGCGGTCGCGCAGATCGACGAGATGGTGCGCGACGACGAGGCGAAGATCAGCGGCGGCGATCGGCCCGACGTGGCGTTCGACAGCTACCTCGAGGTCGGCCCGCGCATCGGCGACCTGGCGCTCACGTACGACTGGTGCTTCGAGCAGGCGTCGACCGATCAGAAGCGGCGCTGGGTCGCGTATGCCAACCAGGCGGTGTGGAACGTGTGGCACCCCGCGGAGGCGCGCTGGGGTGGCGAGGTGTTCGAGTGGAGCGGGTGGTCGATCGACAACCCGTCGAACAACTACTACTACTCGTTCCTGCGGGCGACGATGACGCTCGGCATCGCGACGCGCGGCGAGACGACCGAGGGGCAGGAGTGGGTCGACAAGTTCCGCGACGAGAAGATCCGCGACCAGCTCGTGCCGACCTTCGAGCGCGACCTCACCGGTGGTGGCTCGCGCGAGGGCACCGGCTACGGCGTGGCGATGATGCGGCTGTGGGAGCTCTACGATCTGTGGGAGGGGTCGACCGGCGAGAACATCGCCGACGGCACCAGCCACGCGCGCGCATCGATGCTGCACCTGATGCACGCGACGGTGCCGACGCTCGACCGGCTGGCGCCGATCGGCGATCACGCGCGTGACTCGACGGCGGCGTGGTTCGACTACCACCGCTTCTACATGCTCGGCTTGATCCACCTGTACGAGGACGATCCGGTGGCGCCGTACGCGGCGCAGCTCCTGGCCGACTCGTCGGTGCCGGAGATGGACACGCCGTTCATGTACGTCTACGACTTCATCTACGACAACGACGTCACGCCGGCGCCGCTGAGCGGCATGGGGCGCGCCTACTACGCGCCGGGCAACGGCCAGCTGTACGCGCGGTCGGGCTGGGACGAGGGCGCGACGTGGCTCAACTTCATCGCGGGCCCGTACACCGAGTCGCACGCGCACCAGGATCAGGGCTCGTTCATGATCTACAAGGGTGGCTGGCTCGGCTACGACGGCGTCGTCGACTCGACGTCGGGCCTGACGCAGCAGCCCGAGGCGCACAGCTTGCTGCGCTTCGTGAGCGGCGGCACGACGGTGCCGATGCGTGAGGGCACGACCTCGATGATGGCGGCCGTGGCGCGCGGTGACGGCTGGCTGTACGCGGCCGGCGATCTGACCCCGGCGTTCGACGACAATGCGGCGGTCACGCAGTGGCAGCGCGAGCTGGTCTACATCGAGCCCAACGTGGTCGTCGTGTACGACCGCGCGAGCTCGGCAAGCGGAACGGAGCAGGTGTGGCAGCTGGTCTCTCCGGCGGCGTTCACCGTCAACGGCGGGACCGGTACCATGACTGGGGCGACTCACCAGCTGCGCGTGAACCGCGTGTTGCCGGCGTCGGGCGCGGTCGCTACGTCTCGCGCGCTGCCGGGCGGTGACGAACCCGGCGGCTTCCGCTTCCAGGACGCGGTCGCGGGCGGCAGCGTGCGCCACCTGCACGTGGTGTCGCTCGACGGCGCCACGACCGCGGAGATCGCGTCGCCCATGGGCAACGACGACGGCGTGAGCATCTCGCTCCTCGACGGCCGCACCGCGGTCGTGCGCTTCCACCAGGGCAGCATCGGCGGCTCGCTGTCGATCACCGGCGGCAGCGGCGCGGCCGTGAACGAGACCCTCTCCGCCGGCGTCACGACGCTCCCCGAGCGCAACTAGCGCGCGGCTGCGCCGAGGCTGGGCGGGCTCGCGGCTCAGGCTGTGCGGGCTCGCGAGAGGATGCGCGCTTCCCAGACGGAGAGCGCGCCCACGACGACCGCTTCGCCGGCGAGCGCAATGCGCGCGAGCTCGGTGGCGAGCACCGCCGCGGCGATGACGCACCAGACGACCCACGCGCGGTTGAGCCAGATCATGCGCGTGAGCCCGGCATTCGCGCGGTCGGTCGCGCGGTCGGTCGCGCGCTTGTCGCCGGGCCGCGCCGTCCACGCCGCGCGCCAGGCGATGGCCACGTAGCTCACGCTGATCAGCGCGAACACGAGCCACACACGCGGCTCGACGCCGAGCCCGCCGAGCGCCGAGTAGCCCACGTGCACGCCGGCACCGAACACTCCGCACGCCCCGTCGATCCAGAGTGCGCGCCGCGGGCTCATGTCGCCGTCCTCGCGGTCGTCGCGGTCGTCGCGGTCGTCGCGGTCGTCGCGGTCGTCGCGGTCGCCGCGGTCGTTGCGGTCGCCGCGGTCGACACGGTCGCCGCGGTCGTCGCGGCCGCGGCGGTCGCGAGCGTTCGACGCACCATCACCACGGACGGACATATCGACGATCGATGCTCGCACGCGCTGCTTCGCTGCGTCGTCAGGCCGCGGCGCGTTGCCGCGGGTGTGACGCATCGCTTCGAGTGGGCGCCACGGGGCCGTACTCGCGACCTGGCCACGG
>DATLEB010000026.1:0-16632 GCA_035525615.1 Kofleriaceae bacterium
CAGCCTCCACCAGCGGTCAAGTCAGCGACCTCGCGCCCGGACGCGACGTGAGCGAAATGCGTCGTCCTTTCCGCCGTGCTCGAGTTGGCTGGCGTAGTCGACGGTCCGACCCGAGGACGACGCGGAAACAGACGCGGAAACCGAAACGGGGACGGAAACCGAAACGGGGACGGAAACCGAAACGGGGACGGAAACCGAAACGGGGACCGAAACCGAAACCGAAACCGAAACCGAGACCGAGACCGAGACCGGGACCGGAACGGAGTCAGTGGTCGAGGGCGAGGCCGGTCATGGGGACGAAGCGGACGGGGAAGGCGGTCTCTTCGCGGAGGGTGGTTGCGAGGCGGGTGATGACGCGCAGCTCTTGATCGTGGACGCCGATGGGGATGACGAGGTGGCCGCCGTCGGCGAGCTGGGAGAGGAGGGCGGGCGGCACGGTGGGCGGCGCCGCCGTCACGAGGATGGAATCGAAGGGGGCGGCCTCGGGCCAGCCGGCCCAGCCGTCGCCGACGCGCAGGTGCACGTGGTCGTACCCGAGGTCGCGCAGGATCGCGGCCGCCGCGATCGAGAGCTCGGCGTGGATCTCGATCGACCACACGTCTGCGCCGAGCTCGACGAGCACGGCGGTCTGGTAGCCCGAGCCGGTGCCGACCTCGAGCACGCGCGTGCCCTGACGGATCTCGGCGAGCTGGGTCATCGCGGCGACGACGTAGGGCTGGCTGATGGTCTGGTCGTGCGCGATGGGCAGCGGGCCGTCGTCGTGCGCGTGCGCGCGCATCGTCGCGGGCATGAAGCGGTGGCGCGGCACCGCCGTCATCGCGGCGAGGACCCGTGGATCGACGATGTCGCGCGCTGCCAGCTGCTCGCGCACCATCCGCCGCCGCTCCTCCTCGAGCTCGAACATGGGTCTCCTAGCAGTTGTCGCACTGGCCGGGAGGCGACGTCGTGCAGTCACCGCCCTGCACGCAGTTGCCCGGACAGTCGACCATGCCGTTGCACGAGCCGAGGCCGTCGCATGACGTCTCGCACGCGCAGGCCGAGTCACAGAAGATGCCGTCGCCGCAGCTGCCGTCGCCGTCGCAGGCCACGGTGCATGCCTTCGCCCCGCACGTCACCTGGCCGGCGCACGAGCCCGGCCCGCTGCACGTGACGTCGCACGTCGACGCGGTCGCGCAGTCGACGCCCATGTCGCACGCGTTGGCGCCGGTGCAGCGCACGGTGCACGGCATCGTGCCGGGACACACCACCTTCGCGTCGCACGCGCCGGCGGCGCCGCACTCGATGATGCACGTCCCGTTCATGCACGAGGTGCACGCGGCGGGGCAATTCATGCTCGCATCGACCTCGTCGGGGTCGACCACGCACCAGCCGTCGATGCAGTCGCGCCCGGCGCCACAATCCGACGGTCGCTCGCAGCGGAAGTCGTCGGAGCGCGAGTCGATGTTGCAGGCCGGCCCGAGCGTGATCACCAGCGCGACCAGCGCCAGCGCAACGGCGACCGCTGCGAACGTCGCCCTCACCAGCGCCCCTCCAGCACGACGCCGGCGCGATCGCCGCCGACCATCGGCGCGACGACGGTGTCGCGCGAGCGCCCGACCTTCCACCACCACACCGCGCCCGCCGCCGCCGTCACCACGCCGGCGATCACGAGGCCGTTGCCGACGTCCGCGTACGTCTCCGCCGAGCTCTCCATGTCGGCGAGATGCTCGAGGTCGGCGGCGGTCGCCGTCGGTGCGTCGTCGATGTTGCCTTGCTTCACGGAGGCGATCGTCCACGCCGCGAGCCCGAGCACGGCGAGCCCGCCACCCGCGATGGTCACCATCATCGGCCCGCGCGTCGACCCACCGCCTCCCGTGTCGACGCCCGTCCCGCCTGCGTCCCCGCCGCCGTCTGGACCCGTGCCCGTGCCCGTGCCCGATCTGCCTTCGCCACCGCCCGCTTCGCCACCGCCACCGCGACCGCCACCGCCACCGTCGCCGTCGCCGTCGCCGTCGCCGTCGCCGCCACCCGTCGTGGCCAGCTCGGCATCGAGCATGCCCGGCACCGCCGCCTGGATCTTCGCGACGTCCTGCTTGCGTGTCGCCGGGTGCACCACGAACCGCTGCGTCACGGGCGCCGACTCGCGGCTCACGGCCGTGACCTCGACGGTCATGTCGCCGCCGGCTTCCCCGGTCGACGTCTTGACCAGCAGCATCTGGTCGACGTTGAGCGCGGCCGCGACCGACTCGAGACACGCCTGCTCGACCGGATCGCAGCCGACGATCACGGCCGTGTCGGTCAGCGACGCCGACGAGCGCTGCACGTTGGGCGTCACGCGCTTGGCGCCGTCGGTCACGGCCGCGCCGACGTCGCCGGGGATCTTGGCCTCGGCCCCCGTGCCCTGCGCCGGCAACACCATGACGCGCGCCTTCAGCGTGCCGCCGTGTGCGAGCCCCGCCCCGGCAGCCAGCACCAGAGCGGCGATCGGGCCGACCGCGCCGACGAGCCGCCTCATGTCGGCCTCCGCTCAGAGCTTGGCGAGGCGTGCGCGGATCTGCACCGCGTCGGACGCTTGCGGCGCCAGCTCGAGGTACTTCTTGAACGACCGCGCGGCGCGCGAACGGTCGCCCTTCTTCTCGTAGGCCATGCCGAGACCACGATGAGCGGGAGCGTACCGCGGATCGCGCGCGAGCGCGTCTTGAAACCGGTCGATCGCACCGCCCGTGTCGCCGGCAACGTAACGGCCGAGACCGTCCTTGTAGAGGGCGCGCGCCGAGGTGGGCTCGCTGCGATCGTCATCACGCGTCGGCTTGACGGGCTTCGTGGGCTTGACCGGCCTGACGTCGGTCACGACCACGCCCGCGTCGACCTCGGGGACGGGCACGGGCACGGGCTCGATCTCGATCTGCTCCTCCTCGAGCCGCGCGTCGATGTCCGCGGTCGGCGCCGCGACCGGTGCCGCCGAGCCCGTGGCGGACGCCGCACCCGCGAGCGAAGGTTCCACGCGCCGCGAGCCGCGCGTCGCGAACAGGATGATGACGAGCAAGGCCGCCGCCGCCGCGGCCCCGACGAGCCACGCGCGCCGGCGTGGCTTCGCGCCGGCCGGATCCTCCAGCTGCACCGCGCTGCCTTCGAGCAGCTCGAGCTCGCCATCCGCGGCCGGCGTCGCGCCCGGCGACGTGGGCAGGCGCACCGCGCCGTGCGAGCCCTCGACGAGCTCGTCCGCCCGCGGAGGCGTGCTCGGTGCCGCGTCCTTGTCGTGCGCCGTCATCAGCTCGATCGCCTCGGGCCGCGGATCCTCGCGCGCCGCCAGATCGCGCAGCACCTCCTGGCGCGCCGAGATCTGCGTCGCGAAGGTCATGCGCATGAAGCGCGCGATCGGCTCGCTGTCACCGCTCCAGTTGGCATGGCGCAGCACCGCGACCAGATCGTCCTGCATCGCGCGCGCCGTCTGATAGCGAAGCGTCGGGTCGCGCGCCAGCGCCTTCATGCAGACGTCGTCCAGATCCTTGGTCACCGCCAGCGCGTACTTCGACGGTGCGTCGATCACACCCGAGCGGATGCGGGCGAAGGTCTCTTCCTCGGACTTCGCCGCGAACAGCCGCCGCAGCACCAGCGACTCCCACAGCACCACGCCCAGCGCCCACACGTCGGAGCGCCGATCGGCGGCCGCGCCGTCGAACAGCTCGGGCGCGAGGTACCCGGCCTTGCCCTTCACCAGCCCGGCGTCCTCGCTGGTGCGCACCTTCGCCACGCCGAAGTCGACCAGCTTCACCTGCCCCCCGTACAGCACGATCACGTTGCCGGGCGTCACGTCCTGGTGCACGAGCTCGAGCGGATCGCCCTTCAGATCGCGCAGCTCGTGCGCCGCGTGCAACCCGGCCGCGCAGTCCGCGATGATGCGCGCCGTGGAGAACGGATCGAGCCGCACGCCGCTGCGCGACGCCTTCAGGATCGCCGCGAGCGACTCGCCGTCCAGGTACTCCATCGCGATGAAGTAGTTGCCCTTCTCTTCACCGAGGTCGTAGATGTCGACCACGTTCGGGTGCTTCACCAGCGCCGCGATGCGCGCCTCGTCGAGCAGGGCCTCGGCCACCGCCGGCTTGCTGGCCAGCTTCGAGTGCACCAGCTTGAGGACGACCAGCTTCTGGAACCTCTTGGGCCCGCGCTGGCGCGCGAGGTGCACCTCGGCCATGCCGCCCTCGCCGATCTTGGCGACGAGCTCGTATTTGCCCAGGCGGCGCGGCGCCGTCATCCGCCCTGATGATAGCGCGCGCCGTAACCTCCGGCGCAGAGTCTCGTAGACACCTTTCCGCGAAGCCGTCCCTGCGGGCGGTGGTGAGCGACGACCAATGGGCGTACGTTCCGCGGCCGGAGGAATGACCATGCGGAACTTGATGAAACTCGTGATCTCGATGTCGATCGTTGCCGGCCTCGGCGCCGTCGCTGCCGCTCAGCCGGCCAAGCCTGCGCCGCCGCCGCCGCCCGCCGAGAAGAAGGCGCCGCCGCCGGCGAAGCCCACGCCGCCGCCGGCGCCGCCCGTGACGCAGCCGGCGCCGCCCGCCGCGCCCGCGATGCCGGCGCCCTCGGCCGAGGTCGCCGCCGTCGTCAAGGCCAACACCGGCACCTGGAAGTGCACCGGCAAGGCGATGATGCCCGATGGCACCGCCATGGACATGAAGGCGACGATGAAGGCCAAGTTCGCGCTCGACAAGTTCTGGGCGCAGATGTCCTTCGCCGAGACCAAGAAGAACGGCTACAAGTTCGAGAGCTACCGCACCTTCGACGGGAAGAAGTGGCACGACATCACCGTCGACAACATGGGCGGCCACTCGGTCTCCACGTCGGACGGACCCAAGGACGGCAAGACCACGTGGACCGGCGTCTCGCGCGACCCGATGATGGGCGAGCACGCGGTGAAGCACCACGAGGAGGCCGTCGGCACCACGGGCAAGGAGATGAAGGTGTGGGGCGAGTACTCGATGGACAAGGGCAAGACGTGGACGAAGGGCTACGAGGCCGCCTGTAAGAAGTAGCGCCTCGACGACGCGCGGATCACTCGAACCAGAATCCGAGCGTCATGTGGATCCCGAACCCGGTGACCTTCGGCACGTCGACGTTGTTCGCGACCTTCGCGGTCAAGTCGTGATCGAAGGTCGGCCCCAGGCCGATCAACACCTGCGGATACGGGTTGAACAGCACCGGCGCCGACACGCTGAGGCGTGTCGTGCGCTGCGTGTACTCGAACATCTGGTTCTGCACCGTGGTGTTGCCGAAGCCGAGACCGGCGCGGAGCCAGAGCGAGCTCACCGCACCGAGCGGGACGACGTACCCGGCGCGACCGCCGAAGCGAAAGCCCTTCGCCGTGTCGAAGCCCTGCACCTCGCCCTCGAGCGCGAACTCGACGCCGAACGTCACGCGCCGGAACGAGCTGTAGTCGCCGGCGAGCTTGAACGCGTAGCGGGTGCGGGTCTCGCTCTCGCCGCCGTCGATGCGCAGCGTGTCGCGCTGGTAGTCGAGCTTGGCGTCGCTCGTGACGATGTACTGCCCCTTCTCGCCGAAGGGCCGAGCCTCGGCGACGGCGGGAGTGAGCACCAGGGCGGCCACGAGAAGGGTGCGAAAGGACATGGCCCGACGGAACCACGCCGGTTTGGAGGTACGCAAGGGTAGGTCTGCGGGCCGGCCCGCGTATTAAGGTGGCAAACTCTGTCCCGTAGCTTCCCGGGGGTCTCATGAGAGTCCCGGCCGCAAGGAGTGGGGCAGCGAGCGAAGCGAGTACCGGGGCAGTACCCACGACGAAGCGGCCGAGCGCGCGAAGCGCGCGAGAAGGGACGAGCAACAACAATGAGCGACAAGGACCGCGATCGCACGTCATCCAGCGACGACCTGATCACCCATCAGGCCGTCCAGCGCAGCGCCGGCAAGCGGAGCCTCGTCGAGTCGCGCTATCCGTCGTCTCCGGCCGTGCAGATGCATGGCGGCAGCGGCGGCCACGACAGCGAGCAGGTGCACGCCGCGGCCGACGCGGGCCTCTCGGGCCAGAGCGAGTCGCTGCCGTTCATGGACGCGATCCAGAAGTCGTTCGGCAACCACGACGTGAGCGGCGTGCGCGCCCACACCGGCGGCGAGGCCGCGGACGCCAATCGCGCGATGGGCGCGACCGCGTACGCCAAGGGCAACGACGTCGCCTTCGGCGGCTCGCCCGATCTGCACACCGCGGCGCACGAGGCCGCGCACGTCGTGCAGCAGCGCGCGGGCGTCAGCTTGAAGGGCGGCGTCGGTGAATCGGGCGACGCGTACGAACGCCACGCCGACGCGGTCGCCGACACCGTCGTGCGCGGCGGCAACGCCGAGGGCATCCTCGACGAGATGGCGGGACCCGCAGCGGGCGCCGGCGGCGCCGCGGTGCAGTCGAAGGCGCTGCAGTTCATCGGCACGCCGCTCGACCAGCCGCTGCCCGAAGGCATGAAAGCGCCCGAGTTCGGCGAGGACAAGGGCACGCAGCGTCGCTGGTCTCCCGCGCAGTACATCGCGCAGTGGGAGAAGGAGCAGGGCAAGGAGATGACACCGGAGCAGCGCGACACCATCAATCGCGGCTGCATCGGCATCACGGCGGCGAACCTGCAGGGCGGCGGCAACCCGCTCGACTACGCCGAGGGAACCTGGGGCGACTTCGAGCATGCGCACAAGGCGATGGTCGAGAAGAACAAGCTGATGGACGAGATGTCGGCGGCGACCGACGGCGGCATCAACCCGGCGCGCTACGTCCTCTTCGCCAAGCTGTTCTGGTCGAATCAGTCGCCGAACTACGAGGATCGCTTCAAGCCGAACGACAAGGCCTACCTGCCGGATCCCGAGACCGGCGAGGTCGACATGACCGGCTACAAGTACCGCGCGCAGTCGCGCATCAAGAAGGATCCCAAGACCGGTCTCGACAAGAAGTCGAGCTACATCAACTTCGACTACGGCTTCTGGGACGAGTCGTCGAACTGCTTCTGGCACGCCAACCACATGCAGTACGAGGATCCCGAGGAGGCCGCGGCGGATCCCATGATCGTGCTCCAGAGCACGAAGTCGAAGTTCACCAAGGGCTACCTCGATTTCGATCGCATCATCTTCTGCATCGGACGGTCGACCGCCTACGATCCGGGCATGGCGGCCATCGTGCACGCCGGCCGCCGCTGAGCGAGGTCACACATGAGCACTCCCCAGATCATCGACGCCGATCCGTGGAACTTGATCGGCCAGGAAGTCACGCTCTCGGGCATCGCGCGCGACGCCGTCGAGGGCGCCGTGATCCTGCTCTCCGATGGCACGCCGGTCTACGTGAAGGGCCTGTTCTCGTGGGACGACGCGCTCGATCGCAAGCGTCTCCTCGTGACCGGCACGCTGCGCATGTCCGGCAGCTCCGATCAGCCGCTGGTCGACGCGCAGGGCAACCACCGCCAGGGCTCCGAAGGCGATAGGCTCGTGATCGAAAATGCGACCTGGAAGCCGGCTGACTAGCGCGCTGGTGGCCGTCGTGATGCTGGCGGGTGCGTGCACCTCCGGCGACACGAAGTCCCAGCCTCCCACCGAGACCACGCCCACCGTGTCGACGACGCCGCCCACCGTCTCGAGCTTCGCCGAGGTGAAGGCCGCCGACGGCAAGGTCGTGCGCGTGACCGGCAAGATCCAGCACGAGAAGCTGGGCGATACCGTCATCCTCGCCGACGGGCTCGACATCCTGTGCCCCGACTTCCGCGTGCGCGACGACGTCACCGAGGCGACGCTCGAGGGACAGCTGGAGCTCTGGGAGCCGCCGGTCGCCGGGACCAACGACAAGGGCGAGATCAGCCAGGGCGTCACGGAGCCGACCACGCGCTGGGTGCTCCGCGGCTGCAAGCAGATCTAGTCGCGCCGGCGTGGTCGCTACGCGGCGAAGCGCGACTCGTGCCAGGCGCGCAGCGCCTCGAGCCCGTCGATCACGGTATCCGCGCCGGCGGCCGCGAGCGTCTCGGCGCGATCACTGCCGGTCGTGACCGCGACGCACAGGGCCCCGACGGCGTGCGCCGCCGTGACGTCGTGCACCGTGTCGCCGACGACGACCACGCTGTCGCCGGCCCTGGCGCCGGCGCGCTCGACGGCGCGCGCGACGAGCTCGGCGCGGATCGCCGAGTCGCAGCCGTAGCCGCCGGTGCGATCGAGGTCGAAGTGCGCGTCGAGGCGCGCGTGGCGCAGCTTGATGCGCGCGCCGTGGCGCACGTTGCCGGTCGCGACCGCCGTGGAGACGTCGTCGCACCTCGCGAGCCAGCGCAGCACGTCGCCGGCGCCGGGCAGCACGCGCAGGGTCGACGTCGTCGCGCCGAGCGCGCGATCGAGCTCGTCGAGATACGCGGTGATGACCGCGTCGACCTCGCCGTCCTCCGGCGCGCGGCCCAGCGCCCTGGCGAAGATCTCCTCGACGATCGAGGGATCGGTGCGACCGCCCGCGTTCACGCCCCTGGCCGCGTCGGCCACGCCGTAGCGCGCGAGCATCACGACCTCCAGCGAGCGAGCACCGGCGCCGCCGGCGCGCATCAGCGTGCCGTCGATGTCGAAGAGGTAGTGGATCACTTCTTGGGCTTCGGGCCGCCGTGGCTGCCGGCGTGGCGGAGCGCCACCTCGAGCAATCCGTCGAACGTGTCGCGCAGCGCCCATGCCTTCTCGGTGAACGAGTCGACCGTGCTCGAGCGCAGGAGCCCGGCGCCGAAGGCCTCGCGCACGCCCTTGCACCCGCTCTCGCGCTCGAAGCGCATCGAGGTACCCTCGTAGATCCGGTAGCAGGCCTCGTGGTTGCCCGAGTTGTAGAGCGGGGCGCCCGACTCGATCGCCTTGCCGATCGACTGCACCGCCTCCTCGACCTGCTTCTCGGTGCAGCCGTCGAAGATCGTGACCTCGTGGTGCGGCACCTTGCGCACGATGGTCTTGCCGCCGGTCTCGATGGTCGGCTCGCGCGGCTTGGTCAGCTCGGCGAACTCGGCCACCGTCATCGGGCGGCGCTCCTTGGTGAGCTTGCGGATGTAGTTCGACGGCACGCCGAAGTTGAGGTTCTGGCCCTCGTTGAAGATCGCCGTCGCCACGCCGATCACCTCGCCGAACGAGTTGAACAGCGGACCGCCGCTCGAGCCCTGGGAGATCGGCGCCGAGATCTGGAGCAACGTGAGGTCGGGCGACACCGCGCGCACGCTCGAGATGAGGCCGTCGCTCACCGTGTAGTCGAGCACGCCGAGCGGGTTGCCGATCGCGATCACCGGATCGCCGGCCGACACCTTGTCGCTGTCGCCGAGCGGCAGCATCGGCAGGGGCTGGCGCGGATCGACGTCGATGAGCGCGAGATCGTGGTCGGGATCGAGCGCGAGCACGCGCGGGACGGCGAGCACCGTGCCGTCGAGCGTGCGCACCTTGATGTCCGAGGCGCCGACCACGACGTGCAGGTTGGTCGCGATCGCGCCATCGCGATCGATCACGAACCCGGTGCCGACGCGGTCGTTACCGACCTCGACACGGACGATCGCGGCCTTCGACCGTTCGACGATCTCCTTGGGCGACAGCTTGGTGGGCTGCCGCTTCATCGTCCCTCCGCAGCCGAGACCCACGAGCGACGAGCCGGCGAGGACGACAGCGACGGGGAGGAGCCTCACCCGTCGATGATAGCACCTAGAACAGTACCGAGCCGACGACCTTGGCCAGCCCGGTCCAGGTCGGATCGAGCTCTTGCTGGATCATCCGGCGAGCGACCTTGGCCGCCTTCGGGTTGCCCGTGAACCACAGCGGGCGCGGCCGCACGACCAGGGGCCCGCGGATCACCGACTTGTCGATGCCCTCGAGCATGTACGTGTTGTGCACCCATCCCAGCCCGCTCTGGATGTCCCGGAGCGTCGCCGACGGATGCCCGCCCCACGGAGGCGAGACCAGGCCGTAGCCGAGCGCCGGCCAGTGGTTGATGGTCACCGTCCCGTAGCGCAGGTCCGTGATCGCGCGATCCAGGCACGCACCGACCGTCGGGTCGCGCTCGAGCTTGCCGTGCACGAAGATCGCCGCGTTCAGCGTGCCCCACAGCGTGTCGTTGCAGAACCGCGTCGCGCTCTCGAGGAACTCGACCGGGTCGCCCGACGAGCCCGCGGTGCCGAGCGGCGCGTCCGACAGGATCCCGCAGAACGGCTCGAGCTCGAACACCGGGTCGTTCGCGTTGGAGGTGTCGAGCTCGCGGATGATCGTCCACGGCAGCTCGCCGTCGCCGGCGCGCCCCGGGATGTTCAGATCGCGGCCCGCGGTCAGGCGCGCGTACCGATCGAACGCGCCCGGGTAATACGCCTTGCGCGCCGGCGAGCGACCGAGCTCGCGCGCGATGAGGCCGAGGAACGCGTCGCGCTGCGGCCACGCGCGCGACGTGACGAGCATCTTGGCCGCGTTGCAGTTGAACGAGCCGTTGTTGGTGACCATCGTCGCGACGTTGGCCGCCATGAAGGCGAGCTCGTCGTCGTGATACGTGTACGGCACGATCACGACCGGGCTCACGTTGCCCAGCTCCGACGTGATCGGCTTCTTCAGGCGCGGGTCGTTCGCCTTCATGCGCCGGTCGCGCTCGGCGCCGGGCGGTCCCCACACGATCAGATCGTGCGTCTTGTCGGAGCCGGTGATGTGCACGTCGTGCACGCCGGCGTGCTCGACGAGGTACTGGCCGACGTCGCCGCCGCCGTACACCACGCGCAGGAAGCCGCCGTCGACGAGCGGCGCGAGCGCGCGCTCGAGGATCGGCCCGACCCACTCGTTGACGGGGTTCATCTTGAGCAGGCACACGTAGCCCTCGACGAACATCTTCGTGAAGACGTCCATCGGCGGGATGCTCGACACGTTGCCCGCGCCGAGGATGAGCGAGACGCCGCCTTCCGCGTCGCGTTTCTTGCCATCGGCGTCCGCATGGCCGCCGCGATGACCCGAGGCCTGGCGCTTGGCCGCCTCGGCGCGATCGATGCCCGGCTGCATCAAGCACGTGCCGTGAAAGCCCGCGAAGGCGACCTTGTCGAACGTGCTCGTCGGGAACACGTCGATCTCGAGCCGCCCGTCCTTGCGCACGCGCGTGCCCGTCCCGAGCGGTGGACGTCCGGCGCGCGCGATCGCCTCGAGCGATTCGGCCAGCAAGCGCGCGTTCCGCAGCGTCGGCAGCGGCCCCGCGAGCCACTCCTCGGCGGTGTACGCGCCGCTGATGTTCTTGGCCTTGCTGCCGGTCGCGACCCAGGCCTCCGCCGCGTCGGCGATGCGCGGCATGCACTCGCGCAGCAAGAGCGCCTTCTCGGCGACGGGCATGCGTGCGAACGCGCGCGCGCGATCGTTCAGGCGCGCGAGCGCTTCGTCGAGATCGGGACGATTCGTCGGGCGGATGCTCTGCGCGGCCTGGCTCATCGCGGGCGCAGCTCTGGAAGTGGGCGGGGCGGTAGTCGCCATCACTTCGAGTGTACCGACTCCTACGCCCGCGTCACCACCTCGACCTCGGTCGTGCGTTCGCGCGTGAGCGGCGTCGCCGGCCGACCGACGCGCGCTCGGTGCCACCATCGCGCCGCGTCCTCCCGCTTCCACGGCGGGAGCTGCCTCGCTACCCCATCGAGCGCGCTTCCCAGCGCCGCGGCGTCGGGGTAGCGAGCCGACGGATCCTTGGCCAGGCAGCGCAGGACGATCTTCTCGAGCGCGTGGGGCAGCTCGACCTGCGCCCGCAACGACGGCGGCACGAGCGGGGCGAGCTGGTGGGCGCGCCGCAGATCCGACGCCGACTCACCGTCGAACGGCTGGGTGCCGGTGAGCGCGTAGTAGAGCGCCGCGCCGAGGGAGTAGACGTCGGTGGTCGTCGTGATCGGCCCGCCCTCGAACGCCTCCGGGGACATGTACGCCGGCGTTCCGACCACGGTGCCGTCCAGCGTGACGCCGACCTCATCCATCGGCCGCGCGACGCCAAAGTCGAGGAGGTGGACGCTGTCCTCCTCGTTCTTGCGATCGGAGCAGTGCAGATTGGCCGGCTTGACGTCGCGATGGACGATGCCGGTCCGGTGCGCGACCGCCAGGCCGTGGCAGGCCTGCGCGAAGAGGTGGACCGCGCGCTGCGGCTCGAGCGCACCGAACGCCGACACCAGCGCCTCGAGGTCCATGCCGCGGTGGTACTCGAACGCGATGAACGCGAAGCCGTCATCGGTGACGCCGAAGTCGTAGATGCGCGTCATCTGCGGCGTCCGCAGCGACCGCACCATCTCGACCTCGCGCGCGAAGCGAGCCCGGGTCGTTTCCGCGGTGCCGGTGGTGCGCAGCAGCTTCAGTGCGACCTCGCGGCGGTGCGGCTCGTCCCACGCCAGCCACACCTCGCTCATGCCGCCGCCGAGTGGAGCCATCAGCCGGTAGTCGCCGAGCCGGCGCGACGAGAAGAGCTGGTGCTGCAGCCGGAACACCCGATGCGACGCCACGACGGCGGTCCCCAGGACCGCGGCCTGAACGATCGCGAGGCAAGTGATCGATCCCGGCGGGAGGTCGCCCAGCGCCGCGAGCGCGATGGTGTACGCGACGAAGACGCCGCCCGCGATCGGCGCGCCGACCTGCCAGCGTGGCCAGTCGAGCGCGGGCGACCCCGGTTCGCGCTGCAGACTGGCGAGCCTCGCCGTGGTGCGCGCGCGTCGCGACGAGACCCCTGCCATCCCGGATGACCCCTCCGGGGTGATCGCCTGGCCTATCCCCTGTCCGACCCCCACACGTCCGATCAGAGCACCGCTGAGGGTTAACCGTCAACGTGCGAGCACGGGCTCACGGAGCCCGACAATCCGGATTCGTCGAGTCGCCCCGACTACTTGGGCGCGTCCTGATTACTACCCGTACCGATCGCGCGGACCTGCCGAAGCGCCGCTTCACCCTTCTCGCGGAAGCCGCGCGGGTCCTTCTTGGGATCGATCCCGGACTTCACCCCGGCGTCGAGATGGCGTTGATAGAGCTCGACGCGAACTTCCTCGTAGCTCGGGCACACGCCCTCGCCGACCTCGGCGCACTCGGCCAGCGTGTGGTTGGCGAGCTCGAGCGCTTCCTTCACTTCCAGGCGATCGGCGTGCGCGATCGACGCCGCGAGCAGCGCGCGCCATCGCGTCGGGGACTTCGCCGCGCGCTCGGCACCGACGTACGCTGCCTGCACCGCCCAGTCGTACTGACCGGTGTCGCCGAGCCGGCGTGCGACGTCGGCGATGGCCTTGCCGTCCTCGGGATGTGCGCGCGCCCGCGCCTCGGAGAACGCGAGCGCGAGTCGCGTGTCGGCATCCATCTTCGCGGGTGGGCCTGCGCTCACCGCGCGCTCCGGCAGGAACAGGACGACGGCGACGACGACCATGACGACGAGGTCGGTCAATGAAAGGAGGCGGTGGATCTGCACGCTCTGGCTCCCTCTGACACCCGACATCGACTTCGGTTCCGTGCCGGGGCGAAATGCCCCGCGACGTGGAAATACGGGACGGCCAAATGACCGTGTGGGCACACACTGACACGCCCTAAAGACAGCGATCACCGAAGCTTACGCTCGTGGATCCTCTCTTGCAAACTCGGCCGCCTCGAACCCGGAGGTTCTTCGATCATGCTGCAGACGATCTCAACAGCTTTCCACCGCGGCGGATGGGGCATGTGGCCCATCCTCATCACCTCTATCGTCACCATCGCCGTCATCGTCGAGCGCGCGGTGTACCTGTTCAAGGCTTCCGTGGACAAGGACAAGCTGCTCGCGCTCCTCAAGAGCCAGGTCATGGCCGGCAACGTCCAGGGCGCGATCAAGGTCTGCTCGGGTAACCCGACGCCGATGACCCGCATCGTCCAGGCGGGCCTCATGAAGTTCAACAAGAGCGACGACGAGGTCCAGGCCGCGATGGACGAGGCCGCGCTCCGCGAGCTCCCCAAGATCAACGCGCGCACGCCGTACCTGGCGATGCTCTCGAACTTCGCCGTCATGGCCGGTCTGCTCGGAACCATCACGGGCATGATCAAGTCGTTCGGCGCCGTCGGTAACGACGAGGGCGGCAACAAGTCGACCGAGCTCGCCAAGGGCATCTCGGAAGCACTGAACTGCACCGCCTTCGGCATCGGCACCTCGCTCGTCGGCCTGCTCGGGTACTCGCTCCTCCAGGGCAAGACCGTGCACGTCACCGACGACATCAACGAGGTGACGGTCCAGGTCGTCAACCTGGTCGTCAACCACCGCTCGCAGATGACCCAGAGCCCGGGCTGATCAACCTCCTGGCGATCGGAGGTACCCATGGGTGCATCAATTGATACCGGTGGAGGGGACAAGAAGAGCGTCAACGTCGAGCTCAACATTGTCCCCTACATCGACCTGATGAGCTGTCTGACGGCCTTCCTCCTGGTGGTGGCGGTCTGGGTCAACCTGGCCCAGATCACGATCCAGCCGAAGGGCAAGAACCGCAATCAACCCATCACCGACGTGATCGACCCACCGCCGGTCATCTCGGTGCTGATCCAGTCCGACATCATCTATGTCGGCGTCTCTCGTCTCGCGATCGACCCCGTCCAGATCAAGAAGGATCCGGGCGGCAAGTACGACTGGACGACGTTCGAGAACTCCCTCGTTGCCTTGAAGAAGGAAGAGGCGTTCGCCGAGCGTAACGACATCGAGATCGCAGCCGAGTCGACCGCCCTGGCAACGGTGAGATACGACGACGTGGTCCACGCGATGGACATCGCGGTCAAGGTCGGGTTCATCGGGGTCGGCTTGTCCGAGCCCACGAGCCTGTCCTGGCGTCCGACCCTCTAAGGAGAATCCGCGATGCCAGTCAAAACCGCAGGCCCACGCCTCTACCGCTCGGTGCCGTTCAAGCACCTGGGCAAGGGGTCGCACACGGGCGCCAGCAAGTCGCAGAACATCGCGCTGAACCTGGTGCCGTTCGTCGACACCATGACCATCCTCGTCACGTTCCTGCTGATGGTGTTCTCCACCTCCGGCGAGCTGCTCAAGGCCCAGAAGGGTCTCGAGCTGCCCGAAGCCGTCAGCAAGGACGCGCTGCAGGAAGCGCCGATCATCATCATCACGAAGTCCGAGGTGTCGTTCATGGGTACGCAGGTCGCGACCATCGACAGCCTCCTGCGCGACGAGACCCCGACCCTCAAGATCGAGGCACTCTTCGAGCGTATGCAGGCGGTCGGCAAGAAGCGGCGCGAGGAGATCAGCCTCGGCCGTGACAAGCGGGCCAAGAAGGCGTGCGACGACCTCAAGGCCGGTATCGTCGACCCCGGCAACCTGTGCCCGGAGGGTCTTGCTATCCTCCAGGCTGACAAGGAAGTCGACGCCCGGGTCATCACCATGGTGGTGACGACTGCGAAGTACGCCGAGTTCGACAACCTCCTGTTCGCCGTCAAGAACAAGTAAGAGGACACTCATGACCCAGCGACAGAGGAAGCTGTCGGTCCTCTCGTCCCTGCTCGCTGCCCTGATCTTCATCGGGGCCTGCGGCGGGGACGAGTTCTATTATGGGACCTGGACCAAGAAGCTCGACGACGCCAACGAAGTCGAGCGCGCCGTCACCCAGCTCGAGCGCCTGGGTGACAACCGGGCGATTCCGGCGCTGGGCAAGGCCTGGGAGCGCCAGGGGCGCCCCGACACGATCTTGAAGGTCATCATCGACCTCGCCAAGCCGCTGACCGTGGAGGAGGCCAAGGCCAACTTCAAGAACAACGACAAGGCGCGGCCCGCAGCGTGGGACAAGGCGCTGCCGATCCTGACCAAGGCGATCGAAGAGGTCGACGCGGCGAACCCGCGCTCGATCGAGAGCGCGCGTCTGGCCGCCGAGGCGCTCGGCGCCTCGAAGGTCGACGGTGCGCTCCCCGTGCTCGTCGCCGCGGCCAACAAGCCGACCGACAAGCAAGAGGTCAAGCAGCTGCGCGGACAGGCCATCCTGTCGCTCGGCGAGCTCGGCGATCCCGGCGCGGTGAGCGTGCTCAACACGATCATCCGCGAGGAGTTCAGCCCGGCCAAGCCCGAGATGCACGGCGCGGCCATCATCGCGCTGGGCAAGCTCAAGACGCCGCAGGCCATCCCGGTGCTCATCGAGTCGATGTACCGCCTGCCGTTCTTCTTCAAGCAGGTGCGCCGCTCGCTCGTCGCCTCCGGCGGCGAGGACGTGCTGCAGCGCATGATCGCGATCCTCGAGGGCTCGGATCAGGAAGTGAACGCGCTGTTCACCGAGAACAGCCTCGACACCTACAAGGGTGACGTCGGCAAGGATCCGCTGCCGCAGACCGAGTGGCAGAAGGTCTCGGCCAAGGACTACTACGCGGCCATCATCGCCGGCGACCTCTACGACCAGCGCGTCGTGCCGGCGCTCCTCAAGGCGATGGCGCGTCCACCCATCCCGGCGTACTTCGTCGACTCGGCGCCGGGCCCGGTGCAGCACAACGCCATCCTCGACTCGCTCCGCAAGATCGGCCTCGGCAACCCCGAGGCGACCAACGCGGTGCTCGCGGCGTGGACCACCGGCACCAACGACGAGCTCAAGCCGATCGCGGCCAACGTGTTCTCGTTCGTGTGCAAGGACGGTCTCGAGAAGGTGGGCAAGGGCACGGCGCTCGACGCGCTCGGCGACATCGCCAAGCAGAACGATGCCGACC
>DATLEB010000031.1:0-4535 GCA_035525615.1 Kofleriaceae bacterium
GCTGATCGGCTACGCTACGCCGGCCGCTTCGGGGTCAGTCTGGCGTGCGCGTGGTCAGGCTGTCGACCGCGTGCACGGGAGCCAGGTCGCCCTTCATCAGGTGGGCGATCGCGCGGTACACGAGGCGCTGGCTCTCGAGCATGCTCTTGCCGGCGAAGACCGGCGAGACGACGTCGATGGTGAAGTGTCCACCGCCGCCGCTCACGGTGGCGCGCGCATCGGGCACGTCACGCTCGATGGCTTCGCGGAGCGCGTCGATGACGGAGCCTTGGAAGTCGGTCGGATGGGATGACATGAGACGACGTTGTAGCAACGCGCGGGCCGGTACGTCGACTACGGTCGCAGCACGCAGCCGCCGATGACCTCGCCGGTCCAGCGGGCGCGCATCGCGGCTTGGTAGTCGGCGAGCGGGAACGAATGCGAGATGCGCGGGCGGATGGCGCCGTCGGCGGCCCAGCGCAGGACCTGAGCGAGGCGCGGCGGGCGCAGCGACGGATCGTGGACGATCGAGATCGCGGCGGGGCAGCCGAGGACGTCGAGGCCCTTCATCATGATGAGGTTGGTCGGCAGGTGATTCGCGTTGGGGGCGCCGCGCTGGCCCTTGCCGCGGGCGACGGTCGGTGTCGCGGCCCAGCCGACGATCAGATAGCGCGCGCCGAAGCGCACGCAGCGCAGGCTGTCGAGCGAGATGTTGCCGCCGACGCCATCGTGCACGACGTCGACGCCGCGGCCGCCGGTCAGCTCCTTGATGCGGTCGCGCATGTTCTCGTCGCGCGTGGCGATGACGTGATCGGCGCCTTCGGCGGTGACGACGGCGAGCTTCTCGGGAGAGCGGCCGGTCGCGATCACGGTGGCGCCGAGGAGCTTGGCGAGGTGCACGGCGGCGAGGCCGGTCGCGCCCGACGCGCCGTGGATCAAGACGGTCTCGCCGGCCTGCAGGCGACCGCGCGTGACGAGCGCGTGGTACGCGGTCTCGTAGCTACCGAGCAGGTTGCACGCCTGGTCGAAGTCGAGCGCGCCGGGGATGCGGTGCACGGCGTCGGCGGGCGCGACGCCGAACGACGCCCAGCCGCCCCAGCGCTGGTACGCGCCGAGCGAGCGCGGCCCCGCGAGCAAGCCGTCGACGAGCACGCGATCACCGACGGCGACGTTCGTGACCGCGGCGCCGGCGGCGCGCACCACGCCGGCGTACTCGAGGCCGGGCGTGTACGGCGGCTGCAGCAGGTGCTGGTACTGGCCGCTCGCCATGATGAGATCGACCCAGCCGACCGACGCGCTCTTCACGTCGACGACGACGTCGTTCGCGCCGAGCGTCGCCATGTGGGGCGGGTCCATGGGCTCGATCGTGAAGCCGCGCGCGATCGCCTCGTCGGGCGATTCGGCGAGCTCGGTGACGACGACCCGCGAGGCGCTCACGCGAGGTTCGGCTCAGGGCTCGTCGAGGCCGAGGTCGGCGGCCCATGCGGCGGTGTCCACCAGCTCGGTCGAGCCGGTGACCTCGTTCCTGAGCGGCTCGGGCACGGCGTCGACCAGCGAGGTCAGGCGATTCAGCTCGTCGGTGATGAGCGCGTCCACGAGCGACGCACGCGGCGCCGACTCGCGCTTCTTGTCCATGTCGACCTTGGTCTCGCGCACGAGCAACGTGATGTCGCGGGACGTGACCTTCAGGCCGCGCGAGAACAGGTACTGCGACAGCGCGTCGCCGAGCTCGGCGCAGCTCTCGTATCGCTCTTCGGGCTCGCGCGCGAGCGCCTTGCGGACGATCTGCTCGAGCTCGGGCTCGACGCTCGTGTTCTGCGCCGTGATCGACGGGATGCGCGCGCGCCGCACCAGCTCGACCGTCTGCAGCGGCGTGTCGGCGTAGAACAGGCGGCGCCCGGTGAACATCTCCCAGAGGAGGATGCCGAGCGCGAACACGTCGGTGCGGTGATCGATGGCGAGCCCCGACGCCGCTTCCGGCGACAGGTACGCGAACTTGCCCTTCACGACGCCCTGATCGGTGATCTCGACCTGGCTGTTGGCCTTGGCGAGCCCGAAGTCCACGACCTTCACCTCGCCGTACTGCGACAGCATGATGTTAGGGGGCGAGATGTCGCGGTGGACGATGTTCAGCGGCTGGCCGGTCTCGGGGTGTTCGAGGTTGTGGGCGTAGTTGAGGCCCTTGCAGCACTCGATCATGATGTAGATGACGTGGGAGATCTCGAGGCGCTTGCCGCGCGCGAGCTGCCGCTCGATGAGCGCCTTCAGATCGCACCCGTTCACGTACTCCATGACGAGGAAGTACGTGCCGTCGGGCGCCTTCGAGATGTCGAAGACCTGCACGATGTTCGCGTGCTGCAGGTTCAGCGACAGCCGCGCCTCGTCGAGGAACATGGCGACGAACTTCGAGTTCGACGTCAGGTTGGGCAGCACCCGCTTGATCGCGACCGGCTTCTTGAAGCCCTGCATCGACTCGGCCACTCCGCGGAACACTTCCGCCTGGCCGCCGCCGCCGAGTCGCTCGAGGATCGTGTAACGCGCCTGCATCTCGTGGGTCTACGGAGCATACACCGGTTCCCCCGATCTGGCGCTATGGCTCGGGGCGGGGCACGACCGGGTGGTCCCAGGCGACCGTGAAGGCCAGCGTCCGGGTGAGCGACGGGTTGTTCTCGTTGGTCATGGTGACGGGGCCGAGCGCGAGCTGGAAGTGGCCGTTGTCGCCGAGCGAAAACGCCAGCTCGTCGGAAGGAACGACGTGGGGGACGGTGGCGGTGTGCCAGCCATTGGTCAGGAGCACACGGAGGTTGTCGGTGGTGGCGCCGGCCTCGTAGACGAAATACGCGCCGCTGGTGAGCTGGTGGCGCGGGCCGTCCGCGGTCATCACGACCTCCCACGCGAGCCCGCTCCAGCGCATGTCCACGAACGGCTCGCTGTCGACCTCGACATTCCAGGTCGGTGGCTGCGGCACGCCGATGCGCCAGCGATCGGGCGCGACCTCGGTCGGCCAGACGACGCCGATGGACGGCGAGCGCGAGCGCGACCAGAGGCGCACCGTGCCCCACGGCGAGTCGCTCGGCGCGGCCTCGCGGACCGCAGCGACGTCGAGGTCTCCAGGTGCGGTCGGGAACGCGGCGCGCCACGAGGTGCCGTTCGCGCTGTGGCAGGACTCTCCGCCGAGGCCGAAGTTCACGCTGGTGACGATGCCGCTCGTGCCGGCCGAGGTGGTGACGGTTCCGGAGGTCTCGACGCCGTCGGTGGTGAGATCCGTCAGGACGGGCGGGTCGGGTCGCTGCAGCGGCAGCGGCACGCGATGGACCACGCCGCAGCGCTCGATCACGAGATCCGCGGTCTCCGGCAACGGATCGAGGCGGAGCTGGTCGCCCATCGGCCAGCCGAAGCCCGCGATCTCCCCGAGCACGACGCCGTCGCGCTCGACCGCGACGCGACGTGGACACGGATCGAAGGGGCCGCTGCACCCGAAGCCGTCACCGTACTGCTCGCACTGGCCGACGTGCGGGAAATGCTCCTCCGGCTCGCAGGACGGGTCGGTGTCGCGCAACCAGAGCCCGACGCCCCACGAATCGACGACGACATCGATGTCGAAGCGCCCCTCGTAGTCGCCGCCGGCGTCGGGGCCAGCCTCGCCGGCGCCGCCACACGCAGCACCGAGCGACATCGCGGCCATGGTAGCGAGCGCGCGCACGCCGCGATCGTACGCCACTACGGCTCCGGGCGCGGAACGATCGGTGGGTTCAGTCGATGCCGCAGCGGGCGGAGCCGGGAGGCGACGTGTTGTTGGCCGGCCGGCATTCGCGCCACGCGTGAGCTGGCGTCTCGTCGACGACGGCGTAGACGGTGGCGGTGGGCGCGAGCGGCGGATCGACGGGCAGGCGGACGTCCTCGGCCTCGGCCGAATACAGCACCTTGGTGGTCAGGACCGGGCTGCCGGTGATGAGCGTGCCGCCGTTGGCGGGGTCGCCCAGGTAGAAGTTGACCGGGATGCCGGCGGGAGCCGACGCCTCGCCGAGGTTCTGCACGCGCGCGATCAGCGCGTAGTCCGGGTCGCACGCCGCGCGCACCGTCACGACCAGATCGGGCGCGGAGAACTCGCCGAGCGGCTGCACGTTCTGGCGGAAGTTGTTCAGCCGCGGCTGGAGGTGGTTGGCGGCCTCCATCGTCGGGATGGTGCCGTCCTCGGCCACGTTGGTGACGTGGTACGAGTGCTGGTTCCACACGCGGCGCGTGCGCACCCAGTTGCCGTTCGTGTCGCCGAACACGCGCACGCCCGACGTCTTCACGCCGCCGCAGTTGAAGCTCGAGTACGAGTTCGACACCGCGATGATGTCGGCCTGCCCGTCGTTGTCGACGTCGGCGACCAGCGGATACTCGAACAGCGTCCCGTTGGTGTTGCACGTGGAGAACAGCACCGCGCCGGTCGAGCCGTTGTAGACGCGCAGCGTGGTCTCGTCGCCGTAGACGACCTCGGCGGCGCCGTCGCCGTTGAAGTCGAACACCGAGCTGCCTGTCGCCGCCGACGAGCAGTCCTGGGTCTGCAC
>DATLEB010000039.1:0-44759 GCA_035525615.1 Kofleriaceae bacterium
CCGTGCTCGCCGATGACCTGCGCGAACTGCATCTGGCGCTCGAGGAAGCGCATGCGGGTGCGCTCGATCTCGGTGGTGTTGTCGTCGATGCCGGTGATGCGGCTCGCGCTGATGTCGGCGTTGTGGGTGTAGAGGCCGATGAAGTTGAGGTTGTGCGCCGCCGACGGCGTCCAGCCGCCGGTGACGAGGCCACCGAGGCTGGCCGTGCGCGTGCCGCTGTCGTCGTCGAGCTGGAGGATCGAGGGCACCGTGCCGCCCATCCCGTCGTCCTCGCCGACCTTGGCGATGCGGCTGACGCGGCGCGAGTAGCTGTGGCCGTAGTTGACGCTCGCGAAGTAGCCGACCTTCTGCTTCTTGATGGCGTGGGTGTTGCCGATCGTGAGGCCGAGACTGCCGCCGGGGATGCCGGTCTGCGGCTCGAGCTCCCAGTTGGTGTCGAACGAGGTCATCTGCTCGTTCTGCTCGTCGAGGGGCAGGCCGGGATCGCCGGCCAGCTCGTAGCGCGGGATGATCGACGGCAGCTCGCGCGTGCCGTCGTCGTAGCCCAGCGCGTCGAGACCGCCGCCGCGATAGCCGTTGAGCTCCTGGAACGACGCCTGGCTGTTGCCGGAGATGCCGGTGCGCAGCTTGAGCGTGAACTTCGACGGGAAGCTGCGGGTCTCGATGCTGAGCGCGCCGCCCGCGAAGCTGGCGGGCATGTCGGGCGAGAACGTCTTCGTGACGGTGAGGTTGGCGAGGAGCGCCGCCGGGAAGAGATCGAGCGGCGCGGCCGGGACGTCGGGATCGGGGGACGGCAGCGGCACACCGTTCAGGAGCGTGAGGCTGTAGCGGCCGCCGAGGCCGCGGATGACGACGTAGCGGCCGTCCTGGATCGTGGCGCCGACCATGCGCTTCGCGGCGTCGGAGGCCGACGAGTCCGGCGAGCGCGAGATCTGCTCGGCCGAGATGGCGTCGGAGACGGTGGCGCGCTTGCGGCGGCGCACGACCTGCGTGGCCTCGGTCGCCGTGTCGGGTGGGGCGACGACGACGATCTCCTCGATCGCCTCGGCCGAGAGCTTGATGTCGACCTGCGTGACGCCGCGGCGCACGACGATGCCGCGGACGCGGTGGCGCTGGTGCAGCTCGCCGGCGATGCGGATCGTGTACGTGCCCGGCTCGAGGCGCAGGTCGTAGCGGCCCTTCTTGTCGGTGATGCCGACCTCGTCGGAGCCGACCACCTCGATCAGCACGTCGGGGAGCGGCTCGCCCGTCGAGGCGTCGCGGATGGTGCCGATGATGCCGGTGGTCGGCCGCGCCGCCTCCTGCTCGGTCTTCGGCTGGAGCTCGGGGTCGGTCGGAAGCTCGTCGGTCGGCGTCGGCGTCGGCGTCGGCGTCGGCGTCGGCGTCGGATCCGGACCCGGAACCGGAACCGGATCCGGTTCCCGATCTGGAACCTCGACGTCGTCGGGAACTGCGTCCGGGAAGTAGCGACCCTCGGTCGGATCGATCGGCATCGGCGGATCCGGCTCGGGCAGCGCATACGCGCTCACCGGGGCAAACACGACGGCACCCGCCGCCAGCACGCCGACGAGACTGCGGAACGTCATCATCACCGCACCACTGCTTCCGTGAGGACCGCGATGTTGGCGGCGCCGCCGCCGCGCGCCGTGTCGAGGACGCGCATCGCGTCGCCGTACGGGACGCCGTCCTCGGCGTCGAAGAACACGATGGCCTCGCTGCGCGCCGCGAAGATGCGCTCGAGACGCGACGGCAGCTCGGCCAGCGCGACCTGGTCCTTGTTGATCCAGATCGTCCCGCCCTGGCGCACCGTGACGACGATGGGCACGTCCTCGGGATCGGGCTCGGCGGGTAGGGCGGCGGCCTTCTTCTCCGCCGTGGGCACGTGCAGCCAGAACTGCTTCACCATCATCGGCGTGATGACCATGAAGATGATGAGCAGCACGAGCACCACGTCGACGAGCGGCGTGACGTTCATGTGCGGCGTGACCCGCTTCTTCTTGCCGACTGATAGCTCGACGCCCATGTCAGGTTCCTCCGCTCACGGCTCCGGCTTCGCCCGGCCGCAGGTCACCGACCTGCAGCGAGACGCCCGGGAAGCCGACGCCCTGCGCCTCGCGGAACAGCGAGCGCATGAGGCCGTACGGCGCGGACTTGTCGCCCTTCAGGATGAGCCGGCTGCCCGGCGATTTCGAGTGCCCTTCCTCGAGGAGCGCGATCAGCTCGCCGCGATCGACGGAGCGCTTCTCGAGAAACATCGAGCCCGTCGACGTCACGCTCAGCGTGATGGGCTGGTTCTTGATGTCGTTCTTCTTGTCGGGGTTCTTCGCGCCGGGCAGGTTGACGTTCGCCCCCGCCTGCATCTGCGGGATGATCACCATGAAGATGATGAGCAGCACGAGCACCACGTCGACGAGCGGCGTGACGTTGATGTCCGGCCTGGCCCGTTCAGGCCGCCGCACGGGGGTGCCTCACATCGACGTCACTGCGCGACGTCTGCGTCTGGTTCTCCAGGTAGTCGAGGAACTCGCCCTTCGACTGCTCGAGCGCTAGGAGCAGTGAGTCGGCGCGCGCCGAGAGCAGGTTGAACGCGAGCACCGAGGGAATCGCGACGAGCAGACCGATGGCCGTCACGATGAGCGCCTCGGCGATGCCGGCCGACACCGCACCGAGACCACCCGAGCCCTCCGTCGCGATGCCCTGGAACGCCGCGATGATGCCGATGACGGTTCCGAGCAGTCCGACGAACGGAGAGATCGAGCCGACCGACGCCAGGATGTTGTGGCCGCGGCGCACGTCCGAGGAGATCGCCTCGCTCTTGCGCACCATGTCGCGGCGCGTGAGCTCCATCGGACCGAGCTCGCCCGGCTTCTTGACCGCCGCCGTGTAGGTCTTCATGCCGCTGGCCAGCAGCTGCGCGAGGTGGCTCGACGGATAGTCCTTGGCGAGCTTCATCAGGCCGTCGTGGTTCGCGGCCTCGAGCAGCGGCCCAGCCTGGTGCGCGAACTTGCGCGAGTGCCGGCGCGACTTGAAGTAGACGAACAACCGCTCCACCAGCACCGTGATCATCGCGACGAACATGACCGCGAGCGTGGCGACGATCGCCATCGCGAACGGCTGCATGTCCTGAAACACTTTGACGAGATCGAAACTCATGGCGTTGACTCCTTGATCAGCGGCTCTGGAGGCGGAATGGGATGGAGACGATGCGGGTGCTCGCGACGGGCTTGCCCTCGTCCGTCGCCGGCGCGTAGCGCCACGCCTTGACCGCCGCGATCGCCGCGGCGGCGAACGGCTCCTCACCCGAGAGGAGCGCGACCTCGGTGACCTCGCCGGTCGCCGAGATGCGGACCTTCAGCTTCACGACGGCCTCGGCGCCCTTCTTGCGCGCCGTCTCCGGATACGCCGGTGGCATGTTGGCGGACACCGCGCGCGCCTGGACGAACGCCGTGTCGACCTCCTGGATCGGATCGGCGATCTTCTCCTCGATCACCGGCGGGGGCGGAGGCGGTGGCGGCGGTGGCGGTGGCGGCTCGGGCGTCTTCTCGTCGTCGCCGTCGCCGAGCTCGTCGTACGCCTCGTGCGCGCCGATGTTCTGCCCCGGGTCGGCCTCGCTGGGCCGGTCCTCGGGGATCGCGCTGATGCTCGCCGGCGCCGCACGACCCGGTCGCTTCGTCTTCTTCATGACCGGCGGCGGCGGTGGTGGCGGCGGCGGCTTCTTCTCGATCCCCGGCTCCGCGGCGGCCTGGAAGGTCACGTCGATCTCTTTCTCGACGTGAGCCTTCGCGACCTGCTGGCGCGCGAGCAGGACGAGCCCGGCGCCGATCACGACGACGACGATGACCGACGTGCCGGTCGACGCGAACCAGCGCTTCCGCGCCGCTTCGTCTTTGACCTGCTCGAATCCTTCGAACACGGCGTCACCGTAGGAAGGTGACGTGACGGACTCGATTGCGATCCGTGGCGCGCTCGTGACAATTCACGCGCGGCTCGCGCGCGTCACTCGCCGCCCATGCGAAAGCCGACGCCTCGCACGGTCTGGATGACGTCGGGCCGCGGGAGCTTGCGGCGCAGGCGCAGGATCACGTTGTCGACCGCGCGCTCGCTGATCTCGAAGTTCCCGGCGCCCCACGCCGCGTCCAGCAGCTCGCCCCGCGTGAGCGCGCGGCCGTGCGCCCTCATCAGTGTCCGGATCACGGACAGCTCGGTCGACGTCAGCGTCACCGCCTGGCCGTCGACCCACAGCTCGTGGCCGTCGGTATCGAGCGTCAACCCGGCGTGGCGCAGCCGTCCCGCCCGCGCCTTGCCCGGCCAGTGCACGCGCCGGTGCACGGCGCGGATGCGCGCCGCCAGCTCGCGCGCCGACGGCGGCCCCCTGACAGCGTCGTCGAAGCCGGCGCTGAGCGCGAGCTCGACCACGTCGCGATCGGATCGCTCGACGAGGAGCAGGAGCCCCGGCCGCGGGTCGCGCCGCTCCGCCCATCCCACCGCCCGCGCGAACAACGCCAGGTGATCAGTCACGCCTTCGCTGCTCAGCCGCAGCACCACGACCGGGTGCTCCAGGTCAGCCTCCTCCTCGAACAGCTCGAGCGACGCCACCGAGACCTCGAGCACGTCACGGCGCAGCTCCTCGATCAGTCCGACGACGGACGCCGCACCGTCGACGGCGACGATCGCCGCCCCCACGGCCATCGCCGCGGTCTCGCGCGGCTCCCGGACATGCAACACGCTTCACCGTAACGAGCCTCCATGGCGGAATGGCCGCAAGGCCGCGAACGGCGCGTGACAGGTTCGTGGAGTTTGGCCCGCTCAGCCCTGCCACGCGCCGATGCCGTCCCAGTACCGGCGCTCGAGCGCGCTGGCATCGCCGCCCAGGTGCTTCACCCGCAGACACACCCGCACCATGCGCTCGTGCCCTCCGTCGGCGTCGAGCTGCTTCCCGATCTCGCGGATGCGTTCGCTGTCGCGAGCCGCGAGCAAGGACACCAGCTCTTGCGCCGATCGCTCGTCCTCGGGATTGGCCAGCGGCGACCGCGCCTCGACGTCAGCCGCTTTTTCCCAGGCTGGACGGTAGTCGACGACCGCAGCCCGTACCGGCTGATCAGACGACCCACTCGCGCCTGGCACCTTCGTCTCCGAGATGCTCACCACCATCATGACCAGCCAGACCGCGGCGAAGGCCCCCAGCGCGGGCTTCCACCCGTATGCGAAGTAGAGCCACACGCTCACCCCGAGCCCGACCACAGCCACCAGATCCTTGGACCTCACTCCGTTCATGTTCGCCCCCCTGCTGATGGTGCCACACCTGGACGCCCGACTCGCCGCGTCTCACGCGTCAGGCTGCGGCTCTGCGAAGGCCGCGTGACAACTGGATGCCACCTGTGTGTCACACGGCTGTCGATCAGCGCGTGGTATCTATGAATGCGAGCGATGCCGAGGACCCACACCGACCGGGCGTACGAATCCGAGCTCCGGGAGCTGAAGGACAAGCTCCTGAAGATGGCTGGCCTCGTCGAGGATATGATCGCGTCGGCCACCCGCGCCCTCATCACCAGCGACACGGAGCTGGCACGTCAGACCATCCAGGCCGACACCGCGGTCAACGCGCTCGAGATCGAGACCGACGAGCTGTGCCTGCTCATCCTGGCCAAGCGCCAGCCGGTCGCGAGCGATCTCCGCATGATCACGCTGGCCATGAAGATGGTCACGGATCTGGAGCGCATCGGCGACCTCGCCGTCAACATCGGCGAGCGCGTGCTCGCCCTCGGCGCGGCGCCGGCGCCGCCGGTAGCCGAGCGCCTGACCCGGATGAGCGAGGTCGGCCAGCGCATGATCCGCGACTCGATCGACGCGTTCGTGGCCAGCGACGTCGGCAAGGCGCGCACCGTGTTCGGCCGCGATCAGTACGTCGACGACGCGTATCGCGAGCTCGCCATGGAGATGCAGCACGAGATGATGCGCGATCGCGACTTCGTCAACCGTGGCATCCACCTCCAGGCCTGCAGCAAGTTCCTCGAGCGCATCGCCGATCACGGCACCAATTTGGCCGAGATGGTGATCTTCCAGGTCGAGGGCAAGGACGTCCGGCACAAGCCGGGCGCGGACCGCTGAGACCGCCGAGCTACGCCGCGCGCGGCGCGAACAGCATCACCGGCGCCGACGCGAGCGCGAATCCGAGCGCCACGCCGAGCACACCGGCACCACCCGCGAGCGAGCACGTGATCGTCGCCGTCAGGCCGGCGCACACCACCGCGCTCGTCGCGAACGCACGGGGCGCGCGATCGCGTCGGGCCAGGTACGCGATCACCAGCCCGGCCGCGAGGCTCGCGAACAGGCAACCCGCCATGCACGTCATCCAGCTCGCGTCGGCCTTGCCGGCGTGCACGCACTTGTCGCATGACGTCCCGGCCGGCATCACGAGGCTCGGCACGAAGAACGCGGGCAGCCCGCCGAGCACGCCGACGATCGAACCGCGCCGCCACGCACCGCCGCGCCAGCCGCTCGCCACCAGCGACACCGCGAACATCACACCGACGAAGATCGTGCGTCCGCCCACCATGCCGTGCAGCGCCCACGCCGCCGGCAAGCAATCGGTTCAGAGCTCGTCATGGCGAGACCTCCAGCTCGAGCGAACCGCACCAGCGCCCGCTCGAGGCGCTTACGAAACGTCGCCGGCGCGATCGCGGCTCGCGCGCCCGCATCATCGGTCCACGCCGCCGTCAACGTGGCCGCATCCGCCGGCGACAGCGTGCCGAGCACGTCGGCCGCCGCCCCCCGCGACCGGCGGCTCCTCGCGCCGCCGCACGTACCGCCGCGGATCGTCCGGCACTCCCACGCCGCGATGGTCAGCATCGAGACGAATGCTTCGCGCAGCAGGGGCACCTGGAACAGTCATGGCAGTCGGTGCAACACGGACAGCCCTCGGCCGAGGGTGAGGCGGTGGCGCTCAGCGGGAGGGCGAGGAGGGCGACCGACATGACGATGCGATGAATGAAGCGCATGGAATCTCTCCGGTTTTCGTTACGGGTCACTCGCTCTAGGCGCGAACCGGCCGCTCCGTGACAGGGGTGATCCGACGTGTCGCATCGCCGTGACGTGGCTGTCACAAAACCTCCCTAGCTTTGACTTCGATGCGTCGCACTGCTCTCGCTCTCGCGTTCCTCGCCCCGCTTGCGTTCGCCTCCTCCGGCTGCTCCAAGCGCAAGGCCAAGGGCGGCACCGTCAAGCTCGACGGCTCGAGCACGGTGTTCCTGGTCTCGGCCGCGGTCGCCGAGTCCTACAAGAAGGAGACCGGCGGAGATGCCTCGGTCGGCGCTTCGGGCACCGGCGGCGGCTTCAAGAAGTTCTGCCGCGGCGAGCTCGACGTCGCCGGCGCGTCGCGCCCCATCAAGACCACGGAGATGGAGGAGTGCAAGAAGGGCGGCATCGACTGGATCGAGCTGCCGATCGCGTACGACGGCCTGGCGGTCGTCGTGAACCCCAAGAACACGTGGGTCGATCACTTCACCGTCGAGGAGCTCAAGAAGATGTGGGCGCCGGAAGCGCAGGGCACGATCGGCAACTGGTCGCAGATCCGCGACGGCTGGCCCGATCGCCCGCTGCGCCTCTCGGGCGCCGGCGTCGACTCGGGCACGTACGACTACTTCACGCAGGCGATCGTCGGCAAGGAGCACTCGAGCCGCGGCGACTTCGCGCAGAGCGAGGACGACACCACGCTGGTCCAGGGCGTCGCCGGCGACGAGAACGCGATCGCGTTCTTCGGCTACGCCTACTACGCCGAGAACACGGACAAGCTCACGCTCGTCCCCATCGACGACGGCAAGGCCGACAACGGCGCCGGCCCCGTCGCGCCCAGCCCCGAGACCGTCGTGAACGGCACCTATCAGCCGCTGTCGCGGCCCATCTTCATCTACGTCTCGGTCAACGCCGCGAAGAAGCCCGAGGTCGACAAGCTGGTCACCTACTACCTCGAGCACGCCTCGGACCTCGCCACGCGTGTTGGCTACGTCGGCCTGCCCGCGAAGGTCAGTGACCTCGCCAAGGCGCGTTACAAGGAGCGGAAGACCGGCTCGGTGTTCGGCGGCGTGTCGAAGGTCGGGATGACGCTCGAGGCGCTGCTTGGCGCCGAAGGCGCCGGAAGCTGATGGACGCGCCCGCGCGCGAGGTAGTCTTGCCGGCCGTGAGCAGGCGTTCTGCGGCGCCACGGGCCAGCGGTCCGGGCGAACGTCTCATCGAGGCGGGCCTCGCGGCATGCGGTGGCGTGTCGGTGCTGGTCACGATCGGCATCGTGCTGGTGCTCGTGTTCGAGGCCTCGGCGTTCTTCAACGAGGTCTCGTTGGCGCAGTTCTTCGGCGACACCGAGTGGACGCCGCTGTTCAAGGACAACCAGCATTTCGGCATCTGGCCGCTGGTGATGGGCACGCTGGTCACCTCGGCGATCGCGATGGCGGTCGCCCTGCCCTTCGGCCTCCTCTCTGCGATCTACCTCTCCGAGTACGCGCTGCCGCGCACGCGCCGCGTGCTCAAGCCCGCGCTGGAGCTGCTCGCGGGCGTGCCGACGATCGTCTACGGCTACTTCGCGCTCACGGTGATCACGCCGTTCCTGCAGCCGTACGTGCCGGGGCTGGCCGGCGGCAACATGCTCGCGCCCGGCCTCGTCATGGGCATCATGATCATCCCCATGGTGTCGTCGCTCGCCGAGGACGCCATCTACGCCGTGCCCGACAGCCTGCGCGAAGGTGCGCTCGCGCTCGGCGCCGGCAAGCTGCCGACCATCATGCGCGTGATCGTGCCGTCGGCGTGGTCGGGCATCGCGGCGGCGATGACGCTCGCCGTGTCGCGCGCGATCGGCGAGACCATGATCGTCGCCATCGCCGCCGGCAACCAGGCCAGCTTCACCGCGGACCCGCGCGAGCCGGGCGAGACCATGACGGCGTACATCGTCAACATCTCCAAGGGCGACACGCCCAACGGCACGCTCGAGTACCGCACGATCTTCGCGGTGGGCCTGATGCTCTTCGTGATGACGCTGGTGATGAACCTCATCAGCTACCGTCTGTCGCGCCGGCTGCGCGCCCAGAGTCGAGCCTGAGACGAGCCGCCATGAGCACCCCACCGCGCATCGATGTTCGAGGACGCCGCGAGGGCATGTGGTCCGAGCGCGCGTTCGTGTGGGTGTGCCGCGTCGCCGTGTTCGCGCCGCTCGGCGTGCTGGCGATGCTGCTCGGCAAGGTGGTGGCGCAGGGCGTCGGCCGCATCGACGCCGGCTTCATCCTCGACACGCCGTCGCAGCTCGACGCGACGATCGGTGGCATCTGGCCGGCGCTCATGGGCAGCCTGTGGCTCATCGGGCTCACGGCCGCCGTTGCCCTGCCCCTCGGCGTCGGCGCCGCGGTCTATCTCGAGGAGTACGGCAAGCGCTCGAAGCTCGCCGCGATCTTCGAGGTGGCGATCGCGAACCTCGCCGGCGTGCCGTCGATCATCTACGGCATGCTGGGCCTCGGCCTGTTCGTCCGTGCGATGGCGCTCGGCGAGACCGTGATCGCGGGCGCGCTGACGCTGTCGATCCTGGTGCTGCCGGTCGTCATCATGTCGTCACGCGAGGCGCTGCGCACGGTGAAGGACTCGCTGCGCGAGGCCGCGCTGGGGCTGGGCGCGACGCGCTGGCAGACCACGCGCCACGTGGTCTTGCCGATGGCGCTGCCCGGCATCCTGACCGGGGCGATCCTCGCCATCTCGCGCGCGATCGGTGAGACGGCGCCGCTCGTCGTCGTGGGCGCCATGGCGTTCATGCTGTACGCGCCCGACGGGCTCGACAGCGACTACACCGCGCTGCCCATGCAGATCTTCCAGTGGACCTCGAGCCCCAAGCGCGAGTTCCTCACCAACGCCGCCGCGGGCATCGTGGTCTTGATGTTGACGCTGCTCGTGCTCAACTCGATCGCGATCCTGCTGCGCAATCGCTACCAGAAGCGGCTCTAGCCATGAAGATCAGCGTCACCGGCCTGCGTGCCTGGTTCGGAACCCACGAGGTGTTGAAGGGGATCGATCTGGCGATCCCGGCGCGCCAGGTGACCGCGATCATCGGACCGTCGGGGTGCGGCAAGTCGACGTTCATCCGTTGCCTCAACCGGATGCACGAGCTCGTCACCGGCGCGCGCACTCAGGGCAAGGTGATGCTCGACGACACCGACGTGTACGCGGACGACGTCGACCCCGTGCTCCTGCGCCGCCGCGTCGGCATGGTGTTCCAGAAGCCGAACCCGTTCCCGTCGATGTCGATCAAGGACAACGTGCTGGCCGGCCTCAAGCTGACCAAGCAGATGAGCGGGCGCAAGCCGGCCGAGGTCTGCGAGAAGGCGCTGCGCCAGGCGGCGCTGTGGGACGAGGTGAAGGACAAGCTCGACAAGCCGGGCACGAGCCTCTCGGGCGGGCAGCAGCAGCGCCTGTGCATCGCGCGCACGCTCGCCGTCGACCCCGAGGTCGTGCTCATGGACGAGCCGTGCTCCGCGCTCGATCCCATCGCGACGGCGCGCATCGAGGACCTGCTCCATGACCTGCGCCGCGACTACACGATCATCATCGTCACGCACAACCTGCAGCAGGCGACGCGCGTGTCGGATCGCACGGGCTTCTTCCTGCAAGGCGATCTCGTCGAGGTCGGCGAGACCGATCAGATCTTCACGTCTCCGACGGATCGCCGCACCGAGGACTACATCACCGGCAAGTTCGGCTGACTCGTTACGAGGCCGTCACCGGGCTGTCATAGGGTGAGACGACGCTGCCATCAGGATGAACACGAAGCGCGTCGTACTCGCGACTCTCCTGTCACTGATTCCCGGGATGGCCGGCCTGGCGGTGGCCGTGGCCCAGCCCTCGCCGCGACCGCCCGACGAGGACGAGGCGCAGCCCGGTGACGTCGGGACCACGTCCCAGGCGCCGGCCGAGGGCGAGGCCGCGCCGCCCGCGAGTGACGAGGAGGTCGTGGCCGAGGAGGTCGCGCCGCCGGTCATCGATCGCGCGCCCACCGGGTCGGTCGGGTACGACAAGGGTATCTTCATCAAGAGCGACGACGGCAAGTTCGAGCTCAAGATCACGGGCCGCATCCAGCCGTTCTACTCGGGCACCTTCAACAAGGGTGAAGGCGTCGCCGACAAGCACGCGTTCGAGATCCGCCGGACGCGCGTGACCATGGAAGGCAAGATCCACGCGGGCGTCGGCTGGAAGCTGCAGGTCGACTACGGCAAGGGCTTCCTGACGCTCAAGGACGCGCACTTCGACTGGAAGCTCGCCAACGACGTGTGGCTGCGCGCCGGTCAGTGGAAGCGGCCGTTCTCGCGCCAGCAGATCAACTCGAGCGGCCGGCTCGAGCTGACGACGCGCGCGATCACCGACACCGTGTTCGGCGCCGAGCGCGACATCGGCTTCGCGATCCGGAACGACTACGAGAAGTCGCCCGACCTCGAGTGGATCGTCGGCGTGTTCAACGGTCAGGGCGTCGGCTCGAGGTTGACCGGGACCGTCGACACCGATCCGGCGACCGGTGATGGCACCATCACGGGCGGTTCGTTCACCAACGTGCCCGCGCGCTTCAAGCCGGCGTTCATCGCGCGCGTCGGACTGAATGAAGGCGGCATCAAGGGCTACCAGGAGGCCGACCTCGAGGGCGGGCCGCTGCGCTGGGGCGTGGGTGCGAGCGTGTGGATCGAGGCCGACCGCGACAAGGACGACAAGTCGAACCAGAAGCTCGAGCTCGACTTCATCGTGAAGTCGCAGGGCTTCTCGACCACGGGCGGCGTGTACGGCCAGAGCAGCCAGGACGGGCTCAAGACGTTCTCCGACCAGGGTCTGTCGCATGTCGGCTTCCACCTCCAGCCCGGCTACATGCTCGACAAGCACTGGCAGGTCGTGGCGCGCTACGCGCTGGTCGACGTACAGACCGACTTCGAGTCGGCGACGAGCGCCGACACGCAGGAGCTCGGGCTCGGCGGCAACTACTTCGCGTTCGGCCACGACGCCAAGTTCCAGGCCGCCGTCCGCATCGTGAAGCCGAAGGGCGCGGAGCTGATGGACTCGGTGGTGGCCGAGGTCGGCGCGAACGTCGGCTTCTGAGTTGTCGCGGCGTCGCGACGATCGATGACGAAGTAGTTCAAAACCCGGCGGGGGTCGCGGCGTCTTGAGTACATGCTCAAACGCCCGATCGTCGCGTTGCTGGTGTCCTCTCTGCTCGCGTCGCCGCTGGCCGGCTGCCAGGGCGCGAAGAAATCCGAATCCAGTGCCAAGGGTCGCGAACCGTACGGTGTCGTCGCCGTGGACAAGGGATCGGGTGCATCGGTCGGCCAGTCGGCAGGGAGCGGCAGCGGCGCCGCCCCGACCGGCGAGGCCGCGGGCAGCGCCGCTTACCTCGGCACGGACACCGGCGCCACCGCCAGCGGTGGCTACGCCGGCGCGCCGGCGATGAAGGTCGCCGTCGCCGATCCGCAGGCGGGCGAGGGCTACAAGGACTACGGCACCAATGCGTGGACCGACGCGGCGCAGGATCGCCTGTCGACGTTCGCGGCCGACGTCGACACCGCGAGCTACTCGATCGTGCGCCGCAAGCTTGGAGAGGGCTCGCTGCCGCCCGCGGCGGCGGTGCGCGTCGAGGAGTTCGTGAACTACTTCCGCTACGCCTACGGCGCGCCGGCAGCGGGCGAGGCGTTCGCGGTGCACATGGACGCGGCGCCGTCGCCGTTCAACAGCGGGCGCCACATCCTGCGCGTCGGCGTGAGCACGAAGGCGAAGAGCATCGGCGAGCGGAAGAAGATGAACCTGGTCTTCCTCGTCGACGTCTCGGGGTCGATGCAGTCGATCGACAAGCTCGAGCTGGCCAAGCGCTCGCTGCGTATCCTGGTCGACAACCTGAAGGACGGCGACACCGTCGCGCTCGTCACGTATGCCGGCTCGACGCGCGTGGTGCTGCCGGCGACCGGGCTCGAGCACAAGGGCCAGATCCTGGCGGCGCTCGACGAGCTCACCGCGGGTGGCTCGACGGGCATGGGCTCGGGCATCGACCTCGCCTACAAGGAGGCGATGAAGGGCCTCGCGCCCGACGCGGAGAGCCGCGTCATCATCCTGAGCGACGGCGACGCCAACGTCGGCCCGACCTCGCACCAGGGCCTGCTCGACCTCATCGCCGGCAAGGTGAAGGAGGGCGTGATGCTCTCGACCATCGGCTTCGGCATGGGGAACTACCAGGACGAGACGATGGAGCAGCTCGCGAACAAGGGGAACGGCAACAACTACTACATCGACGGGCTCTCGCAGGCGAAGCGCGTCTTCGCCGAGCAGATCGGGTCGACGCTCGAGGTCGTGGCGCAGGACGTGAAGCTGCAGGTCGACTTCGATCCGCGCATGGTCGCGCGCTACCGGCTGGTGGGTTACGAGAACCGCAACCTCGCCGACGACAGCTTCCGCGACGACAAGGTCGACGCCGGCGAGGTCGGCGCGGGACATCAGGTGACGGCGCTCTACGAGGTCGAGCTGGTGAAGGCGATCGACAAGAGCTATCCGCTCGCGACCGTGCACGTGAGACATAAAGTTCCCAAGGCTACGAAGGCGTCGGAGGCGGTGTTCGCGTTCGCGCCCACGGATCTTTCGTCGAGCTTCGCGGGTGCGTCGGCCGATCTGCGCTTCGCGTTCGCGACCGCGGCGTTCGCCGACGTGCTCCGCGGCGCCGAGGACGCCGAGCACTGGGATCTGGCTGAGATCAAGAAGATCGCCGCCGCGGCGGCGGGCGATGACGCAGACCGTAAAGAGCTGGTCGGGCTCATCGACCAGGCGCGTCAGTTGAAGGGTGGTAGCGCGACGCTCGCGAAGTAGGGCATCATCGCAGGATGCGAGCGTCTCCCACGCTCCTTACAGTCCTGTCGCTGGTCGTCGGGTCGCCCGGGTGTGGGTTCGATCCAGCGGGCACGGGTGGTGGCGGCGGAGACGGCGGCCGCGGCGAGGATGGTGGCGACGATCCGGACGGGTCGATCGATCCCGACGGTCCGCCCGGCATCGACGCGACGCCGCCCGACGCGCGCGGCCCGGGACGGCGCAAGTCGATCACGATCGATCCCGCGCGCGTCGACGGCACGCAGAGCGATTTTCCGGTGTGGGTCGCGATCGTGGATCCGGCGATCGGCGCGCGCGCCGCGAACGACGGCAGCGACATCTACTTCACCAGCGTCAACGGGACGGCCCTGTCGCACGAGATGCAGCGCTACGTCGATGCGGAAGGTCGCGTCGAGGCATGGGTGAAGCTGCCGAGCGTCGACGACACGCAGCCGACGCGCTTCTATCTCAACTACGGGGACGCGTCGGTGTTGCCGGTGCCGGCGCCCGACGCCGTGTGGTCGAACGGCTTCAACGCGGTCTGGCACCTCGACGCGACGTCGCCGGCGAGCGAGCCCGACAGCGCCGGCGATCACGATGCGACGGCGAGCGGCGGGCTGAACGGCGGCAACGTGGTGGCCGGGCAGATCGGGCGCGGGCTGAACTTCGAGGGCGCCAACCATCAGCTCGCGTTCACGAACACGTTGACGGGCAACGGCGCCCACACCATGTCGGCGTGGGTGAACCAGCGGACGACGGGGAGCAACGACGCGCTCATCGTCATCGGCAACCCGGCGTGCAACCAGTCGCGCTGGTTCCACACCCGCTACAACACGTCGACGGTCGCGACCGGCTTCTACTGCAGCGACTGGGACAATCCCGGCGTCGATATCCAGGGCGACGGGTGGGTGCTGGTGCACTGGGTCTACGACGGCGCGGGCGCCGGCCGCATGTACCTGAACGGCTCGATGGCGGCGGGCCCGCACACGTACGTCACGCCGCCGGCGACCGCGGGCGCGAACGGCTTCATCGGCAACGCACCCGCCGGCTTCGGCGCCACGATGGGCCTCGTCGCGACGGTCGACGAGGTTCGCATCGCGACCGTCGCGCGCACGGCGGGCTGGATCGCGACGGAGCGCAACAACCAGAATGCCCCCGCGTCGTTTTACGTGGTCGGCGCGGAAGAGTAGTCGCTACCGCCGATCCGGGAGCAGGCGCGCGTCGGGCAGGTTGCCCTCGTGCTCGGCGGTGCGGCGGCGATGGCCGACACCGAGCGCCAGCGCCAGCGCGGCCCACGCGACGGTGAGCGGCACCGCGACGGCCGCCGCCGCGATCCCGGCCAGCACGAGGCCGTGGAACAGCCACGCCGAGCCGAAATCGCCGAAGCGATACACCAGCGTGTCGATCACGTTCTTCGCCTTGTACTTGTCCTCGCGCGGCACCGCCGTGAAGAGGAGCTCGCGGCCGGGACGCGAGAGCGCGTGCGTGATCGCGCGCCCGCTCGCCGACACCGCGATCGCCACCGTCAAGGACGGCCATTGATCGAGCACGAACGCCCCGATGCCCTGCGCGAACGGCAACAGCGCGAGCACGACGCCGACGCCGACCCAGCGCATGAGCCGCGCCGTGAGGAGCATCTGGATCGCGAGCGTGGCGATGCCGGTCCACAGATCGACGTCCGCGAAGAACCGCGTGCGCGCGGGGCGATCGGGGAGCTCGATCTTCACGATGCCGGCCTGCCGCAGGTACACGAACGTCGCGAGCGTGGCTGCGCAAAGCGCGTAGAGCGCGATGCCCGCGAGGTACGGCGATCGCGCCACGCTCACGAACCCGGCCATCGACGTGCCACCCACCGGCGCCGCCGCCTTGGCCGGCGTCTCGGCGGCGGGCATCGCGCGCGCGGCGCGATCGAGCCCGTAGGCACACCACACCGCGGCCTCGAGCAGCACGACGGAGATCAGGAGCAGCGCCGCGTGGCCGACGTGCTCGACCAGCGTGCGCGTGAGCATCGGACCGACGAGCGCACCGGCGGTGCCGCCGGCCGCGATCGGCCCGAACAGGCGGCGTCCCTGATCGGGGCGCGCGACGTCGGCGCACAAACTCCAGAACACCGACACGACGAAGAGGTTGAAGACCGACAGCCACACGTAGAAGATGCGGCCGACCACGATCGGCTCGACGTTCCAGTGGACCAGCGCCGCGAACGCGACCAGCTGCACCGCGAACGCGCGATAGACGATCGGCACGAACTTCGAGCGCGGCAGCTTCGCGACCAGCCAGCCCCACGGGGCGGCGAGCGCCGTCATCGCGAGGAACGTCGCGGTCCACAGCCACGGGATGAACGCGGGATCGCCGTCGAGGACGAAGGCGTCGCGCACCGGGCGCAGGACGAAGTACGAGGCGAGGATCGCGAAGAACGCGACGCCGGCCCACGCCACCGCGGCGCCCTCACCGGGTCGCACGTCGAACACGGCGTGCAGCGGATTGCGTGCCACGGGTCACGTCAGAACCGCCCGTCGTGGCGGCCCATTCCCGATAGTATGGAGGCATGAGGCGGCTGGCAGCGATCCTGTCGGTGACGTTCGCAGCGTGCGGCGGCGACGGCGGCGGCGACGGCGGTGACGACGACGCGGGGCCGATCGACGCACCGGTCGCGCCGCCCACGTGCGACGACGCCGCCACCGGCACCGGCCCAGACGCGACCGAGCCGGGCGAGCCCACGCTGCCCTCGCCCACCCTCCGGCACCTGACGATCCTCTGGCCCATCACCGGCGACGCCGACCTCGACGCGACGGTGACGGTGCGCTTTCGCACCGCGGATGGCGGCGCGTGGCGCGACGGCATGCCGCTCTTCCGCGTCCCCGCCGGCGGCACGCAGGGCTTCACGTGGGACGACCGCTTCGCGGGCAGCCTCTTCGATCTCGAGCCCGCGACCGCGTACGAGGTCGAGCTCGCGCTCTCGGACCCCGACGGCGGCTGCGAGGTGCGCACGCTGACGGCGTCGACCCGCCCGGTGCCGGGCCCGCCTGCGAACGCCACGACGATCGCGGTCGACACCGGAAACTTCACGACGGCGATCGCCGCCGCGAACCCCGGCGACATCCTCTCGCTCGCGCCCGGCACCTACCCGACGTTCACGTTCCTGCGCGACGGCACACCGGCGGCGCCGATCACGATCCGCGCCGCGCAGGCCGGCGTGATCATCGACGGAGACGTGCGGCTCGACGGGCGCAGCCACGTCCACGTCCAGCGCCTCACCATCAACGGCAAGCTCAAGTTCAACGGTGGTCGCGGCCTCGCGATCATGGGCAACACGATCACGACGACCGAGGACGGCATCACGACCAAGACGCGCGCCGAGGACTGCTACATCGCCGACAACGTCGTCACCGGCGCGACGGTGTGGAACGAGGCGGCGCTCGGCGCGAGTGGCGCCAACATCGGCGAGGGCATCGAGGTCACGGGACCGGGCCACGTGATCGAGCACAATCGCGTGCGCGGCTTTCGCGACTGCGTGTCGCTCATCGAGGACGCGGGCGCGGTCGATCAGTACGCGATCGACATCGTCGGCAACGAGCTGGCCGAGTGCGCCGACGACGGCGTCGAGGCCGACTTCTGCTTCCACGACTGCCGCATCGTGGGGAACCGCCTCACCGACGTGTTCATGGGCATCTCGTCGCAGCCCGGCCTGGGCGGCCCGAGCTGGTTCGTGAAGAACGCGATGTACTCGGTCGTGCTGTCGGCGTTCAAGCTGCAGCGCAGCTCGGTCGGCGACGTCGCGCTGCACAACACCATCGTGAAGAACGGCGATGGGCTCGGCATCTACACCACCGACGTGTTCTCGCGGCAGTGGTTCCGCAACAACGTCTTCATCGGCGGCCCCGGCGGCACGTACAACACGTACGACAACGGCACGGGCGCCGTGCTCGAGCTGCGCTCCGCCGGCGAGGGCGTCTCGCTCGACTTCGACGGCTACGGCTCGACCACCGGCCAGTTCCGCGGACGGCTCGGCGCCACGGCGTTCACGAGCCTCGCCGAGCTGCAGACGACGACGACCGAGGTGCACGCCGTGGAGGTCGGCCTCTCGATGTTCGCCGCGTCGATCCCGTATCCCATGCCGCTCACGACGCACGCGGCGGCGGATCTGCGTCCGGCCGGCGGCGGCGCCGCGGTCGATCGCGGCGTCGCGCTGCCCAACATCAACGACGACTTCACCGGCCCCGCACCCGACCTCGGCGCCTACGAGGCCGGCGCCCCGTTGCCGGCGTACGGCCCGCGGTGACGTGACACCCGCCGGGACGTGACAGTCGGCCGCTTGCCGCTGTCACGGCTCGACGGTGCACCCCGACCGTGGTTCCGCGCGGATGCACGCGGCACCGGGGGTGCAATGGCGGCTCGCCATGTACGACCTGCGCAGAGGCGACGAGGAGCAGCCGCGGAACGAAGGAAGCGCCGGCGTGGCCGCCGGCAAGCGCGCACCGACCGATCGACTGGAGGCCCGGCCCGGTGTGGCATCGGTGGCTGGCCTCGTGCCGCCGCCGTCCCTGCCGCCGGTGCAGGCGAACCACGTCGAGGATCCGGCGCGCGACCCGTTCGTCAACGACGATCCGTTCGGGCTCCATCTGCTCGGCCCGAAGCGCGTCACCACCGACGTGAACGTGCGCAGCTCGCCCGCCATCGCCGCCGACAATCGCGTCGCCGGGTATCCGTCCGGTCACATCGTCGACGTCGTCGCGCGTCACGGCGAGTGGGCGCTCGTCATGCACGAGGGCCGCCCCGCGTACGTCCACGGCAAGTACCTCGTCGACGCGCCGGCCGCCGCGGCCGCACCCAAGCCCGCGAAGCCGGCGGCCAAGCCCTCGCCCATGGCAATGGCTCCCTTCGAGGATCACACCCACGATCAGCTCGTCACGCTCGCGCGTCAAAGCGGCAACCCGCAAGCCTCATCGCTCGCGGATGAGCTGCTCGCAGCAGCGGCGCTGCAGCAGCGCGCGCCGAAAGGGAAGGGACATGCGCGCGACGGCGACCGAGGCAAGAGCGGCAACGTGGGCAAGAACGAGGAGGAGGGCGCCGACCGCGCGGCGCTGGTTCAACGCATCGCCAGCCTGCGCCAAGGCATCGCCGCGCTGCCCGACGAGCTCGCGGCTCTGAAGGCTGGGTTCTATCGCGCGGTGCAGGACATCGCGCCCTACTACCAGCAGTGGAACGAGAACTACATCGCGACCGAGACGGAAGGTGGCACCTGCAACATCACCTCCTTCGCGATGGCGCTCGAGAGTCTCGGAAAGACCGCGGCCTCGTACACCGGCAACCCGGCGCATCTCCTCGCCGCGGCGCGCGCGATGATCCCCAGGCCGATGGACCTCGAGAAGCTCAAGGCCATGCGGTTGCCGGATTTCATGCAGATCGCGTACGTCGCGCACTTCATGACGAACGATTCGCCGGCGGCCCTCGCCGCAGCCAGGAATCAGGGATTCAACAGCCTCACGGACGGCGGGGTCATGGCCAGGGTCGCAACGCACTTCGGCGCGCACGGCGAGTACCACCTGCGAGACGACGCCACGGTGCTCAGAGCCCAGGGCAACGCCGCGTTCGGGAAGTCTCACCGGCGCGCCGCCATGATCGAGCTGGGGCGGAAACGTCGTGACGGTGACGGCGACCTCGAGACCGTCCGCGCGCGATACGGGCAGCAGATGGACGTGGCCGTCGCCGAGAAGAAGCTTCCGATCGAGGCATATCGCTCTTGGGTGCAGACGACGATCGGCGGTGAGCTCGGCAGCGGCGCCGCCATCGTCATGGGCATGGGCGGAGGGGGCGGCCACTTCGTGCGCGTGCAGGCCGTGCACGACGATCACATGGTCATGGACGACCCGGGCAACTGGAAGAACGCCAACCTGAAGGTCACGTACGAGGAGGCGCGCGCCATGGGCGCCTTCTGGAATCGCATCGTCATCACGGGCTAGCGCGGCTGGCGCGCGATCCAGGCGTCGATCTCGACGAGCTGCTTCTTCGACTGACGATCGGCGCGTGGCGCGACGATCGTTCGCGCCTCGCCGGCGAGCGCAAGCGCGCGCCCACGGTCCCCTCCGGCACCGACCAGCGAGCGGGCGAGCGCGAACTTGGCGGTGGCGACGGACGGCATGTCGGCGGCGGCTTCGACGAGCGGAATGGCTTGCTCGAGCACGGGGATGGCCTCGGGCCAGCGTTTCACCATCGCGAGCGCGTCACCGAGGCCGGTCAGCGCCCAGCCGCGCTCGTAATGTGGCTCGGGGTTCCGGTCCATCAGCGCCACGGCGCGCCGGTACTCCTGGATCGACTGCTCGTACCGAGCGGCGCCGCGCAGCGTGTCGCCGATGCGAAGCCGGACGCTGGTCGATTCCGGGTCGATCTCGCCGACGATCGTCTCCGAGCGAGCGAGCGCCTCGCGATGGTAGCGGAGCGCCTCGTCGGGCTCGCCGAGCGCGTGGTGGCATTCGCCGAGGAAACGCAAGTACCGGACGTACAGCGGATTGTCCTCGCCGGGCACCTTCGCGGTGAGCGCTAGCCCGCGCTGGAACACGACGATGGCGTCCCGCTCGCGATCGGACATGTACAGGGCGTTGCCGAGGTTCAGGAGGTTGATCCGCAGTGTGGGTCCGTCCGGTGCGTCGCGCTCCTCGATCGCGATCGCGCCCTCGAACAGCGGCGCGGCCTCGGAAAATCGCTCGAGCACGAGCATCACGATGCCGCGCGTGTTGAGCAGGTTGCCGGTGTGCGTGTTGGGCTCGCCGTACATGTCGCGGTATGCGCGCTCGGCGAGGTCGAGCTCGGCGAGGGCCTCCTCGCCCTTGCCGGTGAAGACCATGGCGTTGGCCAGCAGGTAGTGGACCGCACCGACCTTGTCGAGCGGCTGCGGGCTCAGCTGCGAGAGCACCTCGAGCGCCTGCCGGCCGCTCGCGAGCGCCGCCTCGTAGAGGTTGCGCTCGATCTGGTAGTCGCCCTCGCGCAGCCACAGGATGGTGAGCTCCTCGGCGAGCTGCGTGCGCTCCGCCAGCGCATGGGCCTGGCGCGCGAGCTCGACGCTCTCGGCGTCGCGGGCACGGTCGCGTCCGACGATCCCGTAGAGATGGATGAGGCTGCCGAGGCGGATGCGATCGGCGCTCGCCGACTCCGCGAGCACGATGCTCTCCCGGAGCTCCTGCTCGCCCTGGGCGCCCTGACCGCGATTGAAGTGCTCGACGCCCGCGCGCTGCAACGCCTGCGCGGTCAGCGGCGCGTACGCCAGCCCGCGCGCCTCCGCCACGAGGTCCTCGATCGGCTTCATGTCGGTGACCTTTCCGGCGTCCATCGCGAAGGTGACCTGATCGAGGCGCGTCGAGAGCGCGGCGATGCGCGCGCGCGCGTCGAGATCGTCGGGGAGCGGCGTGATCGCGCCGAGGAGCTTCAGGTCGGCACACTCCCCGATGCTGCCCACGCGTGCCGCGAGATCGGCCGCACCCTGCACGATGCGTTCGTCCGGCGCGCCGAGGACACCGAGCACGGCGTCGAACCGGCCGAGCCGGCGATCGAGGCAGGCCATGCGTAGGTCGAGCGCAGCTCCGGACTGCTCGCCGCGCGCGTGTGCAACGCACGCCTGGATGCGCATCGCACCGAGCTCGGCAGCCTGGCGATCGAAGCGCTGCTTTACCTGCGCGAAGGCGCCCTCCGCGCCGGGCAGCCCGGTGGCGCGAAACGCCGCGTGGAGCCGGGCGGCGACCTGCGGATTCCACAGCGCGTGCGCCGGCCGCGCCGCCGCGCGACACGCTTGCTCGCGCGATGGCGGCGATGACAGGAGCGCAAACGCCGTCACCGAGCCGACCGCGACCACGCCGACGACGATCGACAGCGCGAGCGCGTTACGGCGTACCCAGCGCGCCGCCAGCGCCGGCGTGCTGTAGCGATGCGCCGCGACCAGACGACCGCTCTGGTATCGCGCGAGATCGGCGGCGAGCTCGCCGGCGTCGCGATAACGATCGGCCGGCAGGCGCGCCATCGCTTTCTCGACGATCGCCGCCAGCTCGCGACGCACGCGAGGCTCTCGCTCCTCGAGGCGGCGCGACGGACCGGCGAGGATCTGCTGGGCCAGCGCGGCCTGATCGCCGGCATCGTGCGGACGGACGCCGGCCAGCAGCTCGTAGAGGATGACGCCGATCGCGTAGACATCGGTGGCGGTGTCGGCGTCCTGACCGAGCACCTGCTCGGGCGCCATGTACGCCGGCGTGCCCATCACTGCGCCGGTCTGCGTCAGCGTGCCGTCGGCGAACGCGCTCCCCGGGCCTGGGGACGGTGGCGACGGCGGATCGTCGACGCGCCGCTTGGCCAGCCCCCAGTCGATGACGACGGTGTCGCCGAGCTCTCCGACGAGGACGTTGCCCGGCTTGAGGTCGCGATGGATCACGCCGTGGCGGTGCGCGTACGCCATCGCGTCGGCGATGTCCGCGACCACCGGGAGCAGCGCGACGCGTCCGTCGAAGGTCGTCGCTGCCCGCATCGCGTCGCGGAAGGTCCGTCCGCCGAGGAGGCGCATCGCGAAGTACGGCCGCCCGTCGTCCCAGCGCCCCGCGTCGTGGATGGGCACGATCGCGGGGTGCTCGAGACCGGCGAGGATCGTGGCCTCGCGCTCGAGGCGCGCGCGCAGGATGGCGCCCTCCTCGTCGTCGTGAGGGAACTTGATCGCCACCTCGCGGCCGAGCTTGCGATCGAACGCCTTGCACACACGCCCGCCGCCGCCGCGAGCGAGCTCGTCGCGCAGCTCGTAGCGCGCGGCATCGCTGCCGCCGGAGGTGCGTGCGTCGGTCGCAGGTTCCCGTGTCGCGGCCAGCCGTGGCGCCAGCCCGGGGACGTTCCCCGTCACCGTCGACGCCTCGGCATCCGCCGTCTCGTCGCGACCACCGTCCGACACCGCGCGACGGTATCACGTGCGAAACTGAGTCCGCTCTCGTGACGCTCACCACGATCACCAATCCCCATGCAGGTCGAGGCAAAGACCGGCAGGCGCCGCGCGTCCGCAGCGCCCTCCACGTCGGCTTCCTGAGCGGCCAGCCGTACGCGCCACCGTCCCGCCACCTGCTCGATGACGTCGACGTGATCGTGTTCGGTCGCGGCGACCGCTCGGTGACGCGCGACTCCGACAGCGGGGCGCGACGGCTCGTGGTCCGGGTACCCGATCCGGTGATGTCGCGTGACCACGGCAGCGTGATGCGCGTCGACGATCAGTGGGTGCTCGCCGATCCGGGATCGAAGAATGGCGCCGTCGTCGCCGGCCGACCGACCCGCCATGCGCGGATCCGCACCGGCGACGTCTTCGAGCTCGGACACACCCTGTTCTTCATCGAGGAGACCGAGCACCCCGGCGATGCGGCGCTCGACGTCGTCCTCGACCCGGCCGGCGCGCCGTTGCCCGAGCTCGCGACGCTGGTGCCGGCGCTCGCCCGCGACATCGCGAACCTCGGCCGCATCGCGCCGAGCGACGTTCCGGTGACGCTCCTCGGTCCGAGCGGAACCGGCAAGGAGGTCTTCGCGCGCGCGCTGCACCAGCTCTCGGGACGGCGCGGCGCCTTCATCGCGGTGAACTGCGGTGGTCTCACGCCGACCCTCACCGAAGCCGAGCTGTTCGGGCATCGCAAGGGCGCGTTCTCGGGCGCGACCGCGGATCGCGAGGGCTACGTTCGCGCTGCCGACGGCGGCACGCTGTTCCTCGACGAGCTCGGCGATCTCCCGCTCGGCGCTCAGGCGGTGCTGCTGCGCACGCTGCAAGAGCGCGAGGTCGTCCCGGTAGGCGACGCCCGCGCAGTGCCCGTCGACCTTCGCGTCTGCGCGGCGACGCATCGCGATCTCCCGTCGATGATCGCCGCCGGAACGTTCCGCGAAGACCTGCACGCCCGCCTCCTCGGCATGACGCTTCATCTGCCGGCGCTCCGGGCCCGCCGCGCGGATCTCGGTCTGCTCATCGGCCGCCTCCTCGGCCGGCTGCAGGGCGGGGACCGCGCCCGTCTCACGCCCGCCGCCGCCTGGGCCCTCTTCCAGTACGAATGGCCGCTCAACGTCCGCGAGCTCGAGCGCACGCTCGCCGCGGCATTCACGCTGTCGGCGGGCGAGCCGATCGATCTCGCCCACCTGCCGCCCGCGATCGCCAGCGCTCGCCCCACGCCGGTCGACGACGGGCCACCTCCGCCGGAGGGCCCCGACGCCGACGTCGATGCCGGGGACGACCAGAAGATCCGGTCCGCCCTCACGGCCGCGCTGGTCCAGCACCAGGGCAACGTCTCCGCCGTGGCCAAGGCGATGGGCAAGGGTCGCGAACAGATCCACCGCTGGGCCCGCCGCTTCGGGATCGACCTCGACTCGTTTCGCCGCTGAACGGCGGCGCGCGACGCTCGGCCATCGCGCACCGCAGGTGCGGCGTGGGCGCGGACTAGAGACACCCCGGTAGACCGGGCGAGAGACAGCAGACGTCGTCGTCGGGGCAGAATGCGGCCGTCACCGTGACGTCGCCGGAGATGGTGAACGTGCAGGTCGCGTTGTGGCCGGCGCAGCCGGCGACGCCGAACCAGCGGTTGAAGACGTGACCTTCGGGTGGCGTCGCGCGCAGCTGGACCGACGTCGTGCGCGGCACCGCGTACGCGCAGCTCGTGACGTCGCAGTAGGCGGCGAGCGGCTCGATCTGCACACCTCCAGCGCTCGGCGCCACGGTCAGCGACTGCAGCGGCTCGAAGGTGGCGCTCACCGACGTCGACGGCATCGACAAAGGGACGCTGCACGTGGTGCCGCTACACGCCCCGCCCCAGCGCATGAAGGCGTGCCCGGCCGCCGCCTCCGCGATCAGCGTCACGGGCGCGGTCTCGAAACGCGCGATGCAGCTGGCACCGCAATCGATCCCCGTCGGGGTCGACCTGATGGCGCCGGCGCCTGCGCCCGCGCGCGACACGCTCACGATGGCCTGGCCACGGCCCGCGACGGATGCCGCGCTCGTGCCGGCGACACCACCGTCCACTTCGATGGAACCGAGGGTGACGCCCAGCACCGCCGGCACGAACTGGATGCGAAACGCGCAGCGCCCGCCGACGCCCAGCGTCGTGCCGGTGCAGGTGTCGTCGATGACACGGAACGCGGCCGCGTCCGTGACGGCCAGGCCGACCGCGCCGCTGACGGCCTGGCCGGTGTTGTCGACGGAGAAGCTCACAGGCGCGGATTGCGCGCCGAGATCGATCGCACCGAAGTCCTCGAGGGGCGGCGTGATCGAGAGAGCGCCGGTGAGCCCTCGCCCCGCCAGCAAGACCATCGCCGCCTCGTCGTGGCCGGCGGCTCCGATCACCAGGGTTGCGGCGCGGGTCCCGGCCGCGAGCGGCCGGAACGTGACCACGATGCGGCAGATCTCCCCGGGAGCGAGCGCGACGCCGGCGCAGGAGTCGCCGAGCTCGAACTCGTCGACCGCCCCGATCGTCTCGGCGGTCAGCGGTACGGCCGCGCTCGCGCTCCGGTTGCGGACGCTGAGGCTGATGGCGACGCTGCGCTGGCCGACGGCAACGCCTCCGAAGCCGAGGGGTCCGCCCGCGACCTCGAGCGGGAACACGCCACCGCCGTCGACCTCGTCGAGGCCGTCCCCGCCCGCGTCGACCTCGGCGTCATCATCGGCGGCATCATCGACGGCATGAACCGAGCCGCATGCCGCAGCGAGGCCTAGCGACAGGAACAGGGATATCGAATGTCGGCGCATGCGCCGATCGAGATTGCAGCTCGCATGCCACGACGGTGGACACCCGTTCTCGGATGATTCCGCGCGATCACGCGGTCGCTTCGCACACCCATCGCGTGACAGTCCCTCGCGCTCCGCCGACGTGTGTCACCGGCTGTCACTCCGGCGCCCAGAGCGCGAGATCCGAGACCGCCGCCGAGGTCTGGACCAGCACCGCGTCGGGGCCGACCGGGAAGAGGCCCGTGATCTGGACGTTGGGATCGATGTCGACGGTGCGGAACAAGGTGCGCTTGCGGCTGCGCGGATCGTACCGCTCGAGGCGGCTGCCCTCGGCGAACCACAGCGTGCGCCCGTCGGAGGACCACGCGAAGGCGGAGTTGTCGCCCGCGGTCACGAGCTGCGGCTTCCCGTCGGGCGGCACCACCCAGATCCCGCGCTGGTCGCGGTTCCAGAACAGCGCGAGGCTGCCGTCGGCCCTCGACGCCGTCAGGTTGAAGGCCCAGCCGCGCGTGTCGTCGAGGAGGTCGCCCCGCGTTCCGTCGACACGATCGAACCAGCGAAAGGCGCGGTGATCGGGACGCATGTAGGCCACGCGTCGATCGTCGAGCCACGTGAGCGTGGTCTGCTCCGATGCGTCGTCGATGGCGAGGTCGCGCACCGCGCCGGTCGCGACATCGATCTCGACGATGTGAGGCTTCCCGCTGCGCGACACCGCCGCGAGCCGCGTCCCGTCGGGGGACCACGCCACGCCGCCGACGTCGTCGAGGAGCCGGCGCGAGCGATCGTCGATCGCATCGAGGTCGGCCAGGTAGAGCACGCCTTCGCTCCCCGGGATGCGCTCGATCAGCGCCACGCGGTGCCCGTCGGGCGCGAACGCGAGGAACGGATACATCGAGCCGCGCGCGAGCTCGCCGGCCGTGGTGCCGTCCTGGCGGAAGAGCCGCCACGAGGTCACGGTCCGCTGCAGCACGAAGCTGTCATCGCCGCGCACGGCGACCACGTCGATGACGCCGGCGGGGAGCTGCTGCGGCGGCCCGAGCTCCTTGCCGTCGGCGTCGTGGACCCGCGCCTCGACCTTGTGCGGTCCGTGGAACGCGAAGACGCGGCCATCGGCGACGGGGATGAACTTGAACGCCTCGCCACGCGGCACCATCACGTGGGGCAAGAAGCACTCGGTGTTGGTGACGATCAGCGCGGTGGCGCCGTCCTCGTAACGCACGGTCACGTAGATCGTACCGGCGACCGCGTCGACGCCCGTGATCCACCGATAGTCGCCGGGGAGCTCGCAGGTGCGTCGCACGCCCTGCGCCTTCGCGTCGACGAAGCGGAGGCGCTTCTCGGGCTGGGTCGCCGTCACCAGCTCGGTGGCGCTGACGAAGCGCGCATAGCCCCAGGGCTGCGTCCGCGTCGTGGTCCCGGTGGCGACGTCGACGACCTGCGTGCGGCTCCCGAGGAGCATGATCTGCTTGCCGTCGAGCGACCACGACGGTTCGCTGTCGTCGTCATCGGAGACGTTGCGCACCACGACGTGGGGCGGTCCGCCGCCGGCGGGCAGCGTCAGGAGGTCGCGGCCGGCGGTCACCGCGAGGGTCGTTCCGTCGGGCGAGAGCGCCGCGTCGACGACGTCGCCGCGGAACGTGAGCGGCGTCTCGACCCACTTCTTGGGCGCGGGCTCGGCCGGCGCGGCCGTGCGCGGCGGACGCGAGGGCGCGGGGCGCGTCGCGATCCAGGCCACGGCGCCGAGCGCGACGACACCACCGACGAGCGCGACCGTGAGGCGCGTGCGGCGCGGCCGGTGCAGCGGCTCCTCCAGCGCGGCGATGAGCGCCGCCATCGACGGCCACCGCTGCGACGGATCCTCGCGCAGCCCGCGCACGACGACGGCGCGCAACCAGCGCGGGACGTCGCGCGCCTCGGTCGACGGCCGCACGTCGAAGCGGCGGATCGAGTCGCGCAAGGACGCGATCGCCGAGACGTCGGAGCCGACGCCCTTGGCCACGCCGAACGGGCGATGACCGTAGAGGGCCTCGTACAGCGCGACGCAGAACGAGAACTGATCCGCGGCGGCGTCGACGACCGAGCCGTCGAGCTGCTCCGGCGCCATGTACGCCGGCGTGCCCATGATCTCTCCGGCCTGCGTGATCGCCGGGCCAGACCCGCCGTCGCCGCTGCCGGGGGCGACGGCGGCGGCGTCGTCGTGATCGATGCGCGCGAGCCCGAAATCGGCGACCTGGATCTCGTCATCGACGCCGATGAGGACGTTGTCGGGCTTGAAGTCGCGGTGCACGAGGCCGACCGCGTGCGCCGCGGCGAGCCCGCGCGCCGCAGACCCGAAGCGCGCGATCACCTCGCGCCACGGCCGCGCGCCGCTGCGCATCCACGCGCCGAGCGTGCCGCCCTCGAGCAGCGGCATCACCAGGTAGACGCGGCCGTCGTACGTGCCGACGTCGAACACCGGCACGACGTTGGGATGGCGCAGGCGCGCCATGGCCTGCGCCTCGCGTAGGACGCGCGCCTGTCCGACGGAGCCGCCGGCGTGGCGCACGAGCTTGATGGCGAGGGGCCGCTTGAGATCCGGATCGCTCGCGCGGTAGACGACGCCCATGCCGCCGGCGCCCACCTGCGCGCCGATCTCGTAGCGACCGATGCGCCCCCCCGGCCCGGGCGAGCGCGGCGGCTCCGCCTCTGAGCTCGGCAGCGTCGGATCCGAAGCCGGCGCCGCTGTGTCCGCGGCCTCCACCGTCGTACGCAACCCCTCTGCCATCGCGTGCGAAGCGTATCACCGGCCTTTCGCCGGGACGCGGCAGAGCCTGGCAGCCCTCGTCACGTGAGGCGAGTTAGCCGTCGACTGTCGTCGGGCCGGCGACTGTCGTTGGCGACGACACCCGGAGATTTCGGGCACGCGCGTGATTTCGCGCGGGTGCGCGTGGCATGTGCGTTGCTCATGGGACGGCCACGATGGACGCAGAGGAGTGCTCGTCGCACCGATTTCCGGCTTGCTGACCTGCGGCGCGGGCGCCCGGGGGGGAGCCCGCGCCGCGGTCGGCTGTTCTTGTCGTTGGTCCGCGCTCAGCGGCAGTCGTTGTAGCCCTCGTCGCCGTTCCAGCCGCACGTGAGCCCGTGCGCGCCGCAGTCGACGGTGACGAGCTGGCCCTCGTTGCAGTAGGCGACCACGTTGCCGTCGCAGTCGCCGGCGACGGACACGCCGCCGCACTGGCTCTCGAGCGCCTGGCCCTGCGAGAGGCCGACCGAGCCCCAGTTCTCCGCCGACGGCGCGACCGTGCGCGTGATCGTCTTGGCGAGATAGCCCGACGCCGACGCGGTGATCGTGACGGCGCCCTCGCCGACCGCGCTGAAGCGGTAGACGCCGCTGGCGTCGGCGGTCGCGGTCTGCCCGGTGCCGAGGCGCACGGTGGCGCCGGCGATGCGGGCCGTCGTGTCGGTGCCGCGATAGACGACGCCGATGAGCGAGCCGGTGGCGCCGCCGCGCGTGAGGCTGACGCTCCCCCAGTTGTCCGCGCCTCCGGCGACGGTCTTGGTCGTCGACGCGGCGCGGAAGCCGCCGGCCGTGACGGTGACCGTGTACGTGCCAGGCGCGAGGTTGGTGAGCTCGTACACGCCCGTCGCCGACGTGGTCGCGCTGCGGCCGTTCGAGAGCGCGACGGTCGCGCCGCTGATGCGCGCCGCGGTGTCGGTGCCCTCGTAGATGACGCCGTGGAGCGTGGCGGTCTGCGGCGGCGGCGGCATGTTCGGTGGCTGCGGGCTGGTGCCGCACTGCGGGCCGATCGCGAAGCCGCCGGCCGGTGCGCGATCCATGCGCGACGACGTGGCCGGGCCCCACGCGCCGTCCTCGGCGATGCGATCGTTCGGGTTGTTGCGGTTCCAGAGCCGCTGGAACGATTTGACGGCGAGCGGACGGATGTCGACGGCGCCCGAGCCGCGGAAGTCGAAGTGCACCGGGTCGCTCGAGCCGAGCCACGCGAAGCCGCGCGCGGTGAGCTTGCTCTTCCACGTCGTGTACGCGGGCACGTCGAGGGCGACGCCGGACTCGTGATTGCTGCGTCCGGGTTTCGCCGCGAGCGAGACCACGCTCGTGCAGCGCCCGTTCGCGTACCAGTAGTAGAGGACGTACTGCTGCGCCGTCGCGCGCGTGGACGACGAGATGCTCATCGTGCCGCCACCGGCGACCGTGTTGCGCAGCGCCGTCGCCGCGGCGCTGTTGAGCTTGGGCAGCGCGCCGGCGCCGAGCGAGACGTTGGCGATGTTGTCGATGCGCGAGAGCGTGCCGGGGCGGAGGCACTCGACCTCGGCGAGCAGCTGCTCGGAGAGCGGGCGCACGCCGGCGGTGCTGCACGCGGTGCGCGCGACCTGACCGACGGTCTGGTTGGCGGCGAAGAGGAAGCGATCGGGGATGTCCGGGTCGCGCAGGAAGACGTCGTGGACGACTTCTTCCTCGACGCCGTCTTCGGCGTCGGTCTGGGAGCCGTCATCGACGACCACGTCGGTGGCACATGCGGCCACGGCCGCGACCAAGCTGAGCATCACGAGGGCGACAGCGACTCGCAGCATGGCCGGCTACTTCAGCAACCAGCGCGCCACCGGTCGCGCGGCGGTTTGGCGTGTCGGTCCGGGCAGTTGCGCGAGCGGCGGTTGCTGACTACAGGCGACGCCCCTGCACACAATCGTGTGCAAACTGATTGGTCCGACCTTTTGTCTTGACGGCTGAACCCGCGTTCGGTTGAATCCGCGCCATATGAAGAGCCGCGAGCTGGGTGGGATCGCGCTGTCGGTCTTCTTGATGTCCGGCGTCGTGTGCGGCGCGGCTGCGTGCAACGGCGACATCACCGGCGGGCGCGGCGACGACGGCGGCGATGACGACGGTGGCGCGGTGACGCTCGCGTTCGTGACGCCGTCGGCCGGCGCGACCTTCGAGCGCGACGCGCTCGAGCCCGAGCTCGGATGGCGCGCGGCGACCGTGGATGTCGAGATGGCGCTTTCTGATTCCGGCGACTCGACCGCGACCATCGAGCTCGCGGTCGGCGACGTCGCCCTCGGCGCGATCGACGCGAGCGGCCGCGGCTCCGCGGTGCTGATCGAGAGCGGCGCCGTCACGCTCACCGCCACCGCCAGAGACGCGGGCGGCGCCGCGCTCGCGACCGCGACCGTCGACGTGATGGTCGGCGATCCGACGATCGCGACGTGCCGCGAGTGGCTCACGAAGTACGGCATCACGTACACCGCCGGCCCGATGAACCCGGGCGTGCCCGATCCGGTGACGGTGACGACGCCGATCAACGGGATGCCGTTCCGCTACTCCGGCAACGCCAACGTGCGCGCCACCTTCTTCATGGACTGCTCGCTCGCGAGGTCGCTCGTGCTGGCCGCGCCGCACATGCGCTCGCGCGGCGTCGTCGAGGTCACCGACATCGGCGTCTACAACTACCGCTGCATCGGCGGCGTGGGTACGCCGCCCGACTGCCCCAACGGCATCTCGCAGCACGCGTACGCCAAGGGCATCGACCTCGCCGGCTTCAAGGACACGGCCGGCACGTTCTACAGCGTGAACGACGACTGGGTCATCGATCCGTCGACGGAGAAGACCTGCGAGGCCGCGACCTCGAACGAGAAGGACGCGTTCCTCCATGACCTCATCTGCGCGCTCAAGGGCGACAAGGTCTGGAACATCGTGCTGACGCCCAACTACAACGCCGACCACCGCAACCACTTCCACGTCGACATGACGACCGGCTCCGACTTCATCCGCAAGCCCACGCACGGCGGCGATCAGCCGACGGGCGTGCCTCTGGACGGCCACTACGACATCGATCGCGGCCCCGACCTGCACTGATGCGCGCGAACCCGCGCGCGCACTCGTCCACGCGCGCGGCGCCCCGTGCCCGCGCGCCCTCCCCGGCGGCATCGCGCGCAGCGGTCGCCATCGCGTTGGCGCTGGCGATCCTCGGCGCGTGCGGCGGCGGCGGCGATGACGGCGGCAGCGGTGAGGGCGACGCGGCGACGGTCGATGGCGGCGGAAACACGGGCGATGGTGGCGGGAGCTCGGGCGACGGCGGCGGCGGCAACAGCGATGGCGGTGGCGGCAACGGCGATGGCGGTGGCGGCGACGGCGGCGGCGGCGGCAGTGCACGCATCCTGTTCCAGTGTGACGCGTTCAACGGCGGGCTGTGCACGATGGACGCGGACGGCGAGAACCGCCAGACCGTTCACGCGAGCGGGTTCGTGCCGCACGGCCTCGCCGGCGGCGCGATCCTGTCTCACACGTCGGCCTATCGCGTGTCGCGGCGGAGCTCGTCGGGAACCGTCGCCGACCTCGGCGATGGCGCGTTCGCGCGGCCGCACCCCGACGGCCGCATCCTCTTCCAGTGCGCGGGCCTCGCCGGTGGCATCTGCGTGATGAACGCCGACGGCTCGAATCGCGTGACCATCAAGGCGACGGGCCGCGTGCCCGACATCGACGCCGGCGGCCGCGTCGTCTTCCACAGCGACGACTACCACGTGTGGCGCCGCGACTCCGGCGGCGGCGAGACCGACCTCGGCCTCGGCGCCTTCGCGACCTGGTCGAGCGACGGTCGCATCGTCTTCCAGTGCACCGGCCTGAACGGCGGCCTCTGCCGCATGAACGCCGACGGCTCCAACCGCGAGACCCTCCTCGCCACGGGCCGCGTCCCCCACGCAGCGAGTGACTCGAGCAGCACCCTCGTCTTCCACACCGACGCCTACCAGATCACCGTCCGCACCGCCTCGAGCAACACCCCGCTCGGCGCCGGCGCCAACGCCGTCTGGTGGTGATGCCCCGGACCCGCGTCCGCCTTTGCTCATTCGTGGCGCTGCCGGCGCCGGATCAGGGTTCGAATCGCGCCCTTCGCGCGTGGTTCAGCCGGCGCAGGCTTCGTTCGAGCAACACCTCGACCTGGCGCTCGTCCATCGCTCCGTCTCGACGTGCGCCGCGCCGGCTGACGTGCGTGCACGGCGCGAAGCACGGTGCTCCCTCCCGCGCCGTCGGTGAGGCGAGGCCTGCGGAGGGCGAGGCGCGTGGTCAGCTCGCGCTCGCGATCGAGTACGGATCTAGTACCCCGTCCCAGTGAAGGTGACGGGTTCAGGCGCGTAGATCGGGGGCTCGAACGCGGTCGTCCACGGGGACGCGGCGTCGAGGCTGCTCTCCGAGCAGCGGTTGCCACGCTGGCGCGTGAGCTCGGCGAGCGCGGCGCGCAGCCGCTCTTCGAACGTGACGGTCGTGGCCTGCGCCGTGCTGCTCATCGCGCGGTTCGTCTCGTCGGCCTTGAATCCCAGGCCGCGCAAGGCGCGCGTGACGTCACGGTCGCGGGCGGCTTCCTCGCGCTTGCCGCGCATGAAGTCCTCTCCGAGCGCTTCCTCCGCGGCGTGCTGGTTGTGCGCGTGACGGCGAAGCCGCAGGCCCTCGACGGTCGGCTGGCCACCGCGGCACAGCATCGTCGAGTGGTCGTCAAGAGAATGCGACGGCGTGTCGTCGATCCGCCGCGATCCGTGCACTCTGCACGCCTCGGTCGCTAGTCAGTTTGGCCCCAGGGCCAAACCGCCGCCGCGATCGGCGCAACGCTGCGCACCACGATCGATTGTCAGCCGGCGGCGAGCCCGATGGACCTCTCACCCTCGCGCTCGAGCATCGACCTGATCCTGGCGTTTGGCCCCAGGGCCGAACCGTCGCCGCGATCAGCGCACCTCTGTGCGCGTCGGTCGCGAGTCGCCAGCGACGAGCTCGATGAGCGTCTCACCTCGCGCTCGACCATCGACCTGATCTTGCGAGAAGCTCGGCAGGCGCTACCCCGTCGCGCCGGGACGTGCGGTCCAAGCAGCCGCCTGAACCGGTCACCTTCACTGGGGCGGGTACTAGCTAGCCGTCACTCACTTGAAGCTGAGCGTCGGCAGCATCGGGACGGTGACGTTCATGTTCATCGTGACCTGACCGGGCTGTACGTAGACCATGACCGACGCGTTCGACGTGTTGGTAGTGACGACGACCTTGCGCCATCCAGGAGCAACGCCGGTGAGCAGGTAGCCCGGTCCACCGCCGCTGGTCTGCGTGAAGATGCCGAGCTCGGGGATGCCAATGACCGCGAGGGAAGGATGGATGCGAGTGCGTGAGACTCCATAGTCCCGGAGGCAACCCCCTGATCGAGTAGTACCCGTTCATGTCTGCCGTCGCTCCGAGCGGAACGTTGTCGACGCGGATCTTGCACCCGCCGCACGGAACACCGGGACTGAGCTCCGCCAGGCCCATGATCGTTCCTGGCGTGATGAGGCCACGCTCAGGCGCTTCCTGCCCTTCGAGAAAGGCGTAGACCGGCTTGGGCGCCGCGACGCTGAAGAGGGCGACAAGTGCCGCCATGGTGAGGATGTTGCGAAGGATCGACTGCGTGCGTCGGTTCATGCCGCCTGTATCGGGGCCAACGGCGACGTTCGCCGGCATGGACTTGCAAAGTCAGGTCACGCCAGGAAGGCGCGGACGCGGTCGGCGACGTGGGCGGGCGCCTCGAGCGCGATCGAGTGACCGCAGTCGGGAACGACCTCGCACGTGACGTCCGCGAGCGCGGAGAGATCGCGCGACATGCGGTCCGCGCGGACCAGCGGATCGAGCGCGCCGGCGAGCGCGAGCGTCGGTGCGCTGATGCGTCTCAGCGCGGAGCGCGCGTCGTGGCGCGCGGCGGCCGCGGCGAGCACGAGGACCGAGCGGCGCGAGCGCGGCGCGTCGGCGATGGTGCGCGCGATCCGCGCCGCCTCGTCCGGGTGGTCGGCCTGGAAGCGATCGCTGAGGATGCCGTCGCTCAGACAGCGGCCCATCGCGCGATCGCCACGCACCGCGCAGGTCGCGAGCTTCGCGACGCGCGCCGCGGATCTCAGCGAGCCCGCCACCTCGACGCTGTGCACCAGCGTGGAAAGCAGCACCAACCGTCGCACGCGCGGCGCGGCATCCGCGGCGAGCCAGGTCGCGGCCATGCCGCCGAGCGAGCTGCCGACGACATCGGCGCGGTCGATGCGCGCGTCGTCGAGCACGGCACGCGCATCCGCGGCGAGCGCGCGGGTCGTCGTCGTGAGCGGCGCGACGCTCGAGTCTCCGAGCCCGCGGTGATCGAACGCGATCACGCGCGCGTGCGCGGCCAGCCGTTCGCGGAACTCGCCCCAGAGCGCGATCGTCCCGGCCAGCGGGCTCACCAGCAGGATCGTCTGCGCACCCGCGCCCGTGATCTCGTACGCGATCCGCACACCGTCCGGTCGCTGCGCGAACCTCATGCGCGCGCCTCCGCGGCCATCCCGTCGAGCGCCGCTTGCATCCGCGAACGCACCACTTCCAGCACCACCGTCGGATCGTCGGCGGCGGCCGGCGCGATCGGCGGCAGGATGCGCAGCCGGATCGGGAATGGCAGCGGCAGGTACGGCGTCCACGGACCGAGCCCGACGCCCCACGGCAGCGCGATCGCGATCGGGAAGCGCGCCAGCCGACCCCAGCGCGGCAGGTGCAACGCGCGCGCGAGGCCGCGCCCGTCGGAGAGGATCCACGCGCTCCGGTGTGCGCCGTACGCGACCACCGGGATGATCGGCGCCCGCGCGTCCTGCGCGATGCGCACGAAGCCGGTGCGCTCTCCGAGCATCACGCGATCGCGGTCGCGCGAGTGGCGATACGCGTCGAGATCACCGCCGGGATAGACCAGCACCTGCCCGCCCGCGTCGAGCACGCGGCGCGCATTCTCCGGCGACGCGCGGACCGCGCCCAGCCGCTGCAGGACCCGGCCGAGCGGCGTCAGCTGTCGCATCGCGAAGTCGTGGGCGAGCGCGTACAGCGGCGCGTCCGCGCCACGCGCCCGCCACAGCGTCGACAGCGTGCACGGCAGATCCGGTCCGGCGATCCCGCCGTTGTGGTTGGCGGCGAAGATCGCCGGTGTCGACGGAACGTGCTCGAGCCCGTCGACGCGCAGCCGGACGTAGCGGCGCGCGTACAGCTCGAACAGCGGCAAGAGCGCGCGTATCAGGCGCACGTCGCGGCGGTCGAGCGCGTCGGGATCGAACACCATCCCACCGTACCCCGCGATCGCCTCGGCAGCGCTACCATCTGCGAATGGCGCCGCCGATCGTCCTGTGCGCGTGGGCTCTCCATCTCGCGACCGTCTCCGTCGCCGACCTGCGCGACCCGCGGCCGGCCAACCTCGTCGTCGACCAGGCCGGCGTGATCGACGACGCCACCGAGCAGCGCATCGATGCGCAGCTGCTCGCGCTGCGCGCCGAGGGCCGCGGCGAGGTCGCCCTCGTCGCCGTCGACGACGTGAACGGCTCGCCCAAGGAATTCGCGACGGCCCTCTTCAACCGCTGGCAGCTCGGCGACGCCGCCCGGAACGACGGCGTGCTCGTGCTGATGGTGATGGGGCAGCGCCGCCTCGAGGTCGAGACCGGCGACGGGATGCAGGTGAGCCTGCCGTCGTGGTGGCTCGCGGAGATGCAGGCCCAGGACATGGTCCCGAGGTTCAAGGCGAAGGACATCGCGGGCGGCCTCGCCGCCGGCATCGCCGCGATCGACGGGCGCCTGCGCACACTCCCCGGCGAGGGCGAGCGCGACGTGAAGCCCGGCGAGTACCGCAGCGACGGCACGCTCGTCGAACACGGCACCGCCGCCGGAGGTGCGCCGGCCGCGCCGCCTTCGGGCGGGTCGCATCCGGCCAACGTCTCACCACCTCCGCCCGCGAACGAAGGACCGAGCACCGCCGCGTACCTCGTGGGCGGCGGCGTCGTCCTCGGCGGTGCCGGTGGCGGCGGCTTCCTCTTCGCGACCTTCCTGCGCCGGCGTCGCCGCTGCACGACGTGCAAGGTGAAGATGCTGCCGCTCGACGAGATCGCCGACGACGCACACCTCGACGCCGGCCAGCGCACCGAGGAGAAGCTGGGCAGCGTGAACTACGAGGTCCTCATCTGCCCGACCTGCCAGGCCGGGCGCACGCTCCGTCACGGCAAGTGGCTCAGCGGCCGCAGCAAGTGCTCCGCGTGCAGCTACAAGACCGAGAAGTCGACCTCGGTCACCATCCAGCACGCGACCTACGATCAGGGCGGCAAGGTGAAGGTGTCCGAGGACTGTGCCCACTGCGGGCGCCACCACGAGTACATCCGCTGGACCTCGCCGAAGACGCGCCCATCGACGTCGTCCTCGTCGCGCAGCTCGTCCAGCTCCTCCAGCTCGTCGCGGTCGTCGTACTCGAGCTCGAGCTCCAGCTCGTCACGCTCGTCGGGCGGCGGCCGCTCCTCAGGGGGCGGCGCGGGCTCGAGCTGGTAGCTCACTCGGTGGACGCGTCGGGCTTCACCTTCGGATCGCCGAAGCCCCACTTCACGTTCGCGAGTGAGAACAACTTGCCGGTGTCGTCCGCGGCGAAGTCCTTCCCGAAGGAGACCGTGAACCACGTCGTGTCGGTGAGGCGAAGGTCGAAGCCGAGGGCCACGCGATACGTGTGGTCTCGGTTCTCGGTCATGTCGGTCTCGGAGACTCGAAGACGGCCGACTACCTCGGCGCTCGCCGCGTAACGGCCCTTGGCATAGATCCCGCGAATGCCCGGATCGATCGCGACATTCCGTCCGTCGGCGACTTCGTCGAGGCGAGCACGAAGCAACCCGACCACGCTCCCGTGCGTCGATTGATGCGACAGGGTCGCCCACCCCGCCGACGCGCGCAGCTCCCCCTCCTCGGGATCACTCCCCGCGAAGTCGACACTGGTCGCAGCCGCGACCTCGATCGACCAGCCGCGCGCGTCGGCCCCCGTCACGAGACACTTCGTCGCGCGATCGGCAGCGGCATGGAACGCCGTGTAGTCGATCCGCGCCTTGATGCGCTTGGCGTCTTCTTCGGTGAGGGCCCCGCGCGCGACCAGGTCCCTGTACTCCGGGTCCTGGCTCAGCGCTGTCGTTCGGCTGGCCTCGACCCAGCTCACGATATCGCTGTCACAGTTCGCAGGTCGAGAGAGGCGCACGAACGTGCGCGCGCCGACGGCCAGCGTCGTGTCGGTGACGGCGATCTCGCCGCCGAGCGGGTCCATCTCCGAGCGCTCCGTCGACGAAGTTCCGATCGACAGCGTGAAGTTGCGCCACAGCTGGGCGTAGCCCTCGTTCATGTACTCGCTGAGCTCGAGCTCCGGCCTCGAGACCAGCCAGTACGGCGAGAACTCGACCGCTAGGTTTCGTGGAATCGCGACGCCGGTCTCGGAGAGAAATCCGCTGAGCGCCGCGGACAGCTGCTTCGGCGTGTTGGGACGCTCGATCTGCGTCGGCGAGACTCCCAGGAGCGTGAACGCCGGTGAGTCCGGAGTCCGGATCGCGTCGAAGTCGGGAAGCTCCTCGTCAGCGACGGCCGGGCCGTTCGCAGCGGCGAGCAGGCCCAGAGCCAGGATGATGCGGCGCATGGTCAGGCTCCGAACTGCACGAGGACCGAGTACGCGGCGCGTCCGCCGGGCTCTGCGTCGTGCTCGATCTCGATCGGTTGTGCGAGCCCCGTCAGGTGGACGCGAAACGACAGGCGGTCGTGAGCGCCCTGGACGTCGCTGATCGCGGCGCTGATCTCGAGAACCTTTCCGTCGAGGGCGGCGCCCTGTCCGATCCTGACCGCTGCGCCGTTGTGTCCGCCCTGCAGGAACTGCTGGTCGAGGAACATCGACCAGGCGCCGAGCTGGCCGTTGCCGATGATGGCGGTCGCCTCGATCTGGGCGTCGGGAGCCGGGGAATAGTTGACGAGCTTCACATCGGTGATCAGCGTGGGCATGAAATCTCCTTGATGGTCAGAGAACGTCACTGGCGGGAGGACGTCGGATGGAACCGAGCAGGTCGAGAGCGCGCGCGATTCGCTTGGGCGAAGACGCGCCGGTGCTGGTCTCGGTCGCGGGAAGGAGCAGCAGGTGCGCCGCGGTCACCGCGGTATCGCGTTCACGGGTGGTATCCGCGATCTGGTCCTTGGCGGCGGCGAGGCGCCCGCGCGCGTCGAGAGAATCGAGCAGCGCCTTGCCTGCGTATCCGGCGACGATCGAGCCACTGATGAGCTCGATCGCCGTCGACGGCGCGGTCACGTACATCACCGCGACCGCGGCGATCGCACCGACCAGGAGTCGCTTCCACCACTCCCGGCCGAGCTCCTCCTTGGAGGCGGCGCTGGCCAGCGACTGGATGAAGCCTCCTGCCGCTCCCAGCGCGAACGCCACGCCGCAGACCGCCCACAGCCGGCCGTCTCCGATCAGCTCGAAGAGCTTGTTCGTGTCCATGCCGTCCCGTACTGCACGGCGAAGGCCAGATCGAAAGTACGGCTGATTCCCGATCTGGAGGCTCGCAGTGTCCTCTCGAGAGGACAGTGCGACGCTGCTACGTCCACTGGGGTGGACGGGGATAGAATGAGCCGTCGATGGCAGGCGACACACGCCGGGCGCTGCTCGTTCACGGAGATCGTGATCAGACGTCGGCGCGTGCACAGGCCGCCATCCGCCAGATCGCCGAGACGCTCCTGGGAGCCGAGGAATCGTGGCGCGTCCGGAGGCTGATCGAGTCGGCGGATCGCCTCGGCGTCAAGCGCGAGCTCGACGAGCTCGTCACGAGCCTGAGCGCCGCGACATTCGTCGTGATCGCGGGGACGGTGGTGACCACCGGCGACGGTCCTGCGCTCTGCGTCGGCGCGTACCCCGACCGATATCCCGACGAGTCGACCTTGCCTCTCGCATGGATCCGCCAGCGCCTCGTCGGCCATCGCGGCTTGGTCGTCGTCCTCGCCGTCGACGACGCCTCCAGGGTGTCGTTCGAGCTCGAGGGCGCGCTGTCCGTGGTCGCACGCGGTGACACGGACGACGTGCTGGCGACGCTCGCCGCCGCGCTGGCCGGTGGGGCGCAAGACGCGACGACAGGTACCGTCACGCGCGCGAGTCTCGGTCGCTACCTCGCCGCGGCGCTGCCGGCAGCGACCGTGGGTGCGAGCGAGGATCGCGAGACCCTCCTCAGCCCACGCCCGCTCGGCCAGCTCGACGACCTGCTCGAGTCGCGTGTGCTGTCGCTGCCGGCCGTCGCTGCGGTAGGCGATCTCGCGGGCTTCGTGTTGCCCGGTCGCTTTCGCATCGACTGCGAGATCGCCAGGGGAAGCTTCGGCACGGTGTATCGCGCGCATCAGCTCGCCGTGGGTCGGGATGTCGCCGTGAAGGTCGTCAACCGCGAGATCGACCCCCGCTCCGCCGCCGGCCGGTTGTTCCTGCAAGAGATCCATGCCGTCGGTCGAATCGATCATCCCAGCGTCGTCCGCATCTATCAGGCGGACATCGCGCATGACGGCCGCCTCTTCTTCGCGATGGAGCTGCTGGCCGGGCGCACTTTGCAGGCGCTCGTCGACGACGGACCGGTATCGATGCCGCGTGCGCTCGAGCTCGTGGCCGCGCTGCTCTCGGGTCTGGGTGCCGCGCACGATGCCGGCCTGGTTCACGCCGATGTGAAGCCGGCCAACGCGATGGTCGTCGAAGGGCGAGGCGGTGAACGTGTGGTCCTGCTCGACTTCGGCCTGGCGCGCCTGCGCCGCACCGACGAGCACACGGACTCGGCCGGCGGTACCCCCGCCTTCATGGCCCCCGAGCAGCTTCGCGACGGACGCGTCGATGCCAGATCGGATCTCTTCGCCGCGGCGCTGGTCCTCGTGGCACTCGTCACCGGATGGCGGCGACGGCGCGCCGCCGATCTCGTCCCACCGCTCGAGCCGATCATCGACGCGCGGGTGCGCGAGGTCCTCACCCGCGCGCTGGCGCTCGATCCCGCCGATCGATTCGCGACCGCGTCACAGATGGCTGCCGCCCTGCGTGGCGAGGCCCACACCGCCACCCGCGCTGCGGAGCACCCGCCCTTCCGCCGGCTGGCGTCGTTCACCGAAGCCGATCACGAGCGGCTCTTCGGCCGCGGACACGATCTCGCGGCGCTGACCGAGCACGCGCTGTTCCGACCCGCAGTGGTGCTCACGGCACCGTCGGGCACCGGTAAGACCTCGTTGCTCCGCGCGGGCTTGCGGCCGCACCTCGAGCGGCTTGGGTCCGCGGTCGTGTACGTCTCCGCCCGATCGGATGCTGCCGCGGCGATCGTCGCCGCGGCCACACCCGATGCGCGCCGGCTGGTGATCTTGATCGATCAGCTCGAAGCGTTGCTCGGAGATGCCACCGCCGACGGCCGGCTCTCCGAGCTCCTGGCGCTCGGACTACGAGTGAGCGGCGACGTGAGCGTGGTGCTGTCGGTGCGCGAGGACTACCTGGCGCGACTCCTCGCGCGCCGCGAGCTCGCGTCCGCGTCGGCGCCGATCGTCCGGATCGGACCCATCGATGCCGTCGCGGCTCGGGATGCCATCGTGCAGCCGCTGGCCGAGCGACGTATCGAGATCGCCGACGAGCTGCTGGATCGCCTCCTCCTCGATCTGACGGCGATGGCATCCGCGCTCGCGCCCGAGCTGGGATGGCCGGCGGCGCCGTCGGTGTATCCCCCGCATCTCCAGCTCGCGGGCGCGGTGCTCTTCGAGAGCCTCGGCAGCCACGAAGCAACGCTCACCCTGGCGCACTACCAGCGGCTCGGGGGGCTGGAGGTCATCATCGGCGAGCACCTGGAGCGCGTGCTCGACGCGGAGCTGGATCCGGCGGCGGCGACGATCGCGCGCTCCCTGTTTCTCGCGCTGGTCACGTCGACGCACGCTCGCGCCGCGCGCACCGAGGACGAGCTCGTGGCGATGACGGACGGCGCACCCGCGAGCGTGCTCGCGGTGCTCGACGTGCTGCGCGCACAAGGTCTGCTGGTCCGCACCCAGCGCTCGGACGGCGATCCGGTGTGGGAGCTCATCCACGACAGCCTGGTGCCCCGGATCCAGGGCTGGATCGACCGCCGCGATCTCTCGCGTCGCAGCGCGATCGAACAGGTCCGCTTCCATGTGCGCCGCTCGCGCGCGGGCGTGCCCAGCTTGCTCTCGCGCGCCGAGCTGCGCGAGCTCGACGCCTACGATGGCGTCGTCCCCGAGCTCGAAGCCGAGCACGCTCGGCGCGGTGCGACCGCCGCGTGGAGCCCGACGCGTCTGGTGGCGCGCTCGCGCCAGGTGCTGCGCCGCACCACAGCGGCGGCGTTCGCGCTCGGCGCGACCGTGGCGGCGGTCGTGGGAATCGCGGCGTTCGATCGCTACGCGGCGGCGGCCGCATCGCGGCGCGAGGAATCGCGACGAGACCGCGATCTCGGCCGCTTCGTGCTCGAGCTGCGTCCCTTCGATTGGACCACCTCCGGCGCGATGGCCGACGTTCCGGCGACCGACGTGCCGCGACTCCGGTGGACCCTCCACGATCCCGATCCCGATGATCCGCGCAGGCCCGGCGAGGAGATGTCGAGCGGCCGCATGTCGACGCGGCCGGATCCGGCGACGCCGAACCGCTTCCGCATCGAGGCCTCGGGCGGCGCCGCCTTCCTCGTGGTCACGGGGCGTGAGCGTTCCGGCGAGCGACCGTGTGCACCGTCGGTGATTCCGCTGCGCGCGATCCCGGGCTACAGCCGGCGCGGACAGGCTGCACCGCTCTTCACGGTCCGCGTGCCCACCTGTGGCGCGAGCACGTCCAACCTGGTTGCGGTCCCCGCCGGCCGCTTCGTGCAGGGCGGCCCGGGAGAGCCGCCGTCACAAGTACAGCTCGAGTATCGCGTGCCCGAGCGAGAGGTGCATGTCGACGCGTTCGCGATCGACCGCACCGAGGTGACGAACGCCGCGTTCGCTGCGTTCGCGGGCATGGCCTCGCTCACCGGCATCGGCGCGCCCCTGTATGCGGCGAGCAACGAGCTCATCTCGGCCGGCGAGCCGGACCGACCGGTCTCCGCGATCAACTGGTACGACGCGCGTGCCTACTGCGCGTTCCTCGGCAAGCGCCTACCGTCCAACGTCGAGTGGCAGAAGGCGGCCCGCGGCGGGCTCACCCTCGCCGACGACACGGCCAATCCGTACCCGCGGCGAAATCTGCCGTGGGGGGCCCCCGTCGAGCCCATCCCCGCGAACGTGAACGACGGCGTCGCGCCGGCGCCGGCGCCGGTCGGCTCCCATCCTGGTGACGTCAGCCCCTACGGCGTCCTCGATCTCGCCGGCAACGTGCACGAATGGACGTCGTCGGTCGACGAAGCCGGCCTGATCATCACGCGCGGCGGCAACTGGGCCGAGACCCACGCCGCCGACCTTCACGAGTTCGTCGCCATCGAGAACCCGCGCCCCCCGGGCCTGACCGCCTACTTCCTCGGCGTTCGCTGCGCGATCTAACCCGGCCTGGACTCGCGGCGGAGCTCCTCCAGATAGCGCCCGCGCAGATATCGCGTGAACTTCGCGTGTTTCGGATGCACGGCCGCGACGAGGGTGCGCGGGTCGGCCGGGTAGTCCTTGGGATACAGGCGCAACGCGTTGAACCGACCGATCGCGTCGATACGATGCGCACCGCCCGGCACGGGCGTCCAGAAGGCGTGATCGACGTGGGCGTGCAGTCCGATCGTCCACGCGGCCCAGCTCATGTTCGCGAACACGAAGCCGAGGAGCGCGCGCGGCAAGATCTGAAACGGCGACAGCGCGCCCGGTAGCGCCTCGATACGGAGTCGATCGATCAGCGCCGCGTGCTCACCCTGGTACGGCGTCAGCGACTGCCGCCAGCCATTGACCACTTGCTGCGGCGACTTCGCCTCGGGCAGCGGTCCGGTGGTGTCCGCCAGCTTTCCGTACGTCGGTAGGAGGCCGCGTTCGTCATAGTGCGTGGCGTCCAGGACGTCGGTCGTCCCCACCACCGGAACGGAAAGGCGCCAGGCCAGGTACTTCATCGCCTGCTGCCCGCTCTCGGTCTCCGCGGTGTTGCATCCAAGTAGGCGCACGCGCTCGATACCGTAGTTCGCGCCGTTGTAGGTCTCCGGATGCGTCTCGATGTCGAACGTGAAGCCGATGCCTCCCGGATTGAGGACCATGTCGTCCATGCGGAGTACGCCGGCGTCCCCGTGACCGATCAAATCGACGGTGCGGAGCGCCGTGTACCTCGTCGTCCGGAACGCCTTGACGAAGTACCCCTTGAACCCATCGCGTCCTGCTACCCGGGTCTCCTCGGGTGTCGTGATCTTGCCGAGCGTGAGATCGAGCTGAGGATCGCTCTTCTCAGGCCCGAAGTTCTCCCGCTCCGACATGCGTGGTCATCCCATGCCGATGGGAAGCTTGGGCCCGCGCAACGCGGCGTCTCCTGGGCTGAAGACCGAGGCTCGCTGAAGGTTCACGAACAACGCGCCTGGCTTGTCTTTCGTGACCAGCGAGTACCCTGCGACGGGATCCTCCAGATCACCGGCATCGACTGGATCTGGGTCGCAATCGGCTGGGTCGTTCAGGTCGACCCAGAATGGACCACGCCATTCGTCGACAGGTGCCCAGCGGAGCGACACCTTCGCCAGACGTCGCTTCAGGCTGCCCACCGAGACCTCGACGAGATCGTGGATGGTCGCCTTGAATCCCACGTAGCGCATCCCGTGCTTGATCGGATTGGCGCCAGTGTCGTCCTGGTACACGAGCGTCGCGAGCTCGTACTCTTCGAAACCGAGAGGGGGCCACACCGCCTTGGGATCGGCCGTCTTGTAGATCTTGTCCTTGTGGTCGTGGAAGAACTTGTACTCGAGGTAGGCAGCCCCCTTCTCCGTGGCATCGGGGTGCGGATCGGTGCCGACCGTCGTGACCAGCAGACCACCCGGCTTCCCGTCGCTCTTCTCGGGCAAAGGAAGTCGCTGCTTTCGGTGGTCGTAGCCGCGATCGTCGATCTGCACGCCATCCCAGGCACCTTTGGTGGGGGTCTGCTTGAGGTCGATCGGAATGCGTAGCTTCGCGTCGGAAGGATCAGGGGCGTGCCCGTTATAGAGGTGAGCGACGACGTCGAACTTGTGCCCTGCACCTCCGGGGACGAGAAACGCGCCGATTCCGAGAAAGAGCTTCTTCTTCGCCATGGATCATTTCCTTTCGGGTGCCGGCTCCCTTTGCAGGCCGAATGCCGAGATCAGCGTGTAGATGTGAGACCGCACGATGTCGAGCTGCCGCGCGGTCTCGGCGATGTTCCAGTCGTTGGCCTCGAGCAGCTCGCGCAGGTAGCGTCGCTGGAACTCGCGGGTCGCTTCCTGCAGGGTCGCGGGGCCCGGGCGG
>DATLEB010000040.1:0-37090 GCA_035525615.1 Kofleriaceae bacterium
ACGTGCTCGAGTGCGAGGCGGATCGGCAAATGTCAGCGATGTGCGTGGGCGGCGCGACGCACCCGTCATCGATGTGTCTGGGCCAGCCGCGGGTCAGGAAGTCGGCGTTCCCCGAGGAAGATCGTGCCAGGAATGGGCCCGCGTTGTCACAGCGCCATGTTATCTGCCCTTTCAAGTTTTCAAGTTTCTCGTCGAGAAAGGGGTGGGTGATGGCGCGGAGAGTCGAAGTGGGGCGTTCGCGGATGCCCACGAAGGCGCGGGCGAAGAAGGGCGGGCCGGCGCAGCTGAAGCTGCTCGGCGTGCCGCATCGGGCGCCGAAGAACGGCAGCTGGCACGGTGGTCGGCGCGAGGGTGCGGGGCGAAAGCCGAAGAATGGCGTGCGCGCGGGCGTGCCGCATCGGCGACGCGAGCGGCAGACGCCGGATGTGCCGCTGCACGTGACGCTACGGCTCGTCGACGGATTGCCGCGACTGCGGACGCGCCGGATGTACAGGCTGGTGCAGCGCGCGATGGCGCTCGCTAATCGGTACGAGGAGGCGCGCCTCTGCCACATGTCGATCCAGCACAACCACCTGCACCTGATGCTCGAGGCAGATGACGAGCGTGCGCTCTCGCGCGCGATGCAGCGCTTCAAGATCAGCTTCGCGAAGAACCTGAACCGCGAGCTCGGCCGCAAGGGCACCGTGTTCGCGGACCGCTATCACACGGAGCGGCTCGAGACGCCGCGGCAGGTGAAGCAATGCCTGGCGTATGTGCTCGGCAACTGGCGCAAGCACGGCGAAGATCGTGACGTCGCCGGCGCTCGGCCGCGCACGGACCGCTACTCGACCGGGCCATTCTTCGACGGCTGGGACACCGGCCCGCCGCCGCAGGTGTTCTTCCGCAAGGACCTGCCATTCCCCGACGACGGCCCGTTCCCGATCCGCTTCGCGACATCGTGGTTGCTCACGAAGGGCTGGAAGAAACACGGCCTGCTCTCGCCGTGGCACCGGCCCGGCCCTCGCACGCACTAGCCCAACCGCTGCGGTTGCGGTTGCGGTTGGGGTTGCGGTTGCGGTTGGGGTTGGGGTTGCGGTTGCGGTAGCGGTTACGGTTGGGGTTGCGGTTGCGGTTGGGGTTGCGGTTGCGGTTGCGGTTGCGGTTGCGGTTGCGGTGCGCCTGCGCGCGCGCTGCCGCGCGAGGATTCGCGGGTGGTGCGGGCATATCCATTGCAGCCGCAGCGACGGCATGTGGATGCGTCGTGCGTGGTTGGCTGCTTGCGTGCTCGGCGCGTGCGGCGAGCGCGCCGACGTGGGCGGCAGCGCACAGCTCGCGAGCACGCCGGCGATCACCGCGGGTGCGGAGTGGCGGTACTGGGATCGCGGCGGAGATCTCGGGACGGCGTGGCGGATGGGCGCGTTCGACGACAGTGCGTGGGCGCGCGGCGCCGGGCCCCTCGGGTATGGCGAGAGCTACGTCAGCACGACCGTCGCGTACGGCTCGAGCTCGAGCGCGAAGCACATCACGACGTATGTCCGGCGCACGTTCGAGGTCGCGGACCCGTCGACGGTGATCGGGATGCGCGGGCGCCTCATGTACGACGACGGCGTCGTCATCCACCTCAACGGCGCCGAGCTCGCGCGCGTGGCGATGCCGGCCTCCGGCGCGATCACGGCGTCCGCGCTCTCCGCCGGGCACGAGGCGAACAACACGTACGCCACGCTCGACTGGAGCGCGAGCACGGGGCTGCTCCTGCCCGGCACCAACACGATCGCGGTCGAGATCCATCAGGCGGACCCCGCCTCGAGTGACCTCGTGTTCGATCTCGCGCTCGACCTGGAGTCGGTCTCGGATGTCCCGGTCGGCGAGCGCGGCATCGCGCGCAACGCGACGTGGCGGTTCTGGGACAACGGCGGTGACCTCGGCACGGCGTGGCGCATGACGCTCGGCGGCACGGGCTGGGACGAAGGGGAGGGCGTATTCGGCTACGGCGAGAGTTACATCGACACGCCGGTCTCTCACGGCGCGAGCTCCGCGGCGAAGCACCTCACGACCTACTTCACGAAGGCCTTCGAGGTCGACGACGCCTCGGCAATCACGTCGATGGTCGGCGAGGTCATGTACGACGACGGCTTCGTCGCGTACCTGAACGGCGCCGAGCTCGGGCGCGCCGCGATGCCGTCCGGCGCCATCACCGCGTCGACGCGCGCGAGCGGGCACGAGGCCGCGAACGACTACGGCGACTTCGACTGGAGCGGCCGGGCCGGCCTCCTCCGCGACGGCACCAACGTGCTCGCCGTCGAGGTGCACCAGGAGTCGTCGCGCTCGAGCGATCTGGTCTTCGATCTCGCGCTCGTGCTCGCCGACGACGGCGATCCCGGACCTGGCTCGGGCTGGCTCGGCGACGACCACGTCACCACCGCGGACACGGCCGACGACCTCGGCGGCGATCTCAGCGATCTGTTCGTCGAGGCCGGCGTGATGTGGACGGTGAACAACTACCGCGGCGCGCTCGTGAAGCTGGTCCCGAACGGATCGCGGTGGACCGACGCCTCGACGCGCATCCTGCGCTACCCCGGCGGCGGCGGCCATCCCGACGCCGAGGGCGTCACGCGCGCCGAGCTCTCGTCGTCGGCCATCTACGTCGCGGCGGAGCGCAACAACAGCGCCTCGGGCACCAGCCGCCTGAGCGTCCTGCGCTACGACACCGCGGCGAGCGGAGTCGAGCTGGTGGCGACGCACGAGTGGAACCTCACGTCCTACCTGCCCGCGGCCTCGGCCAACTCCGGGCTCGAGGCGATCCGATGGATCCCGGACAGCGTGCTCGTCGCCGCGGCCTTCCACGACGAGGCTGCGGGCCACACGTACGACCCGGCCGAATACACCGACCACGGCACCGGCCTCTTCCTCGTCGGCGTCGAGGGCACCGGCGCCGTCCACGTGTTCGCGCTCGATCACGCCGACGGCTCACGCCATCGGCTGGCGACCTTCGCGAGCGGCCTCCCTCACGTCATGGCGCTCGAGGTCGACCGCGCCGACGGCACGGTCTGGGCGCACTGCGATTCGGCGTGCGGCAACCGCACCAACGTCGTCCGGCTCGCCGCCGGCCGCTTCACCGTCGTCGCCGAGCCGCCGTCGCCCGCCTCCATGCCCGACGACGTCGACAACGAGGGCATCGCCGTCGAGCCCGCCGCCGCCTGCGTCGCCGGGAAACGCAGGTTCTACTGGTGCGACGAGCGCGCGACCGACGACCACGTGCTCCGCGTCGACCTCGTCCCCTGCGCTCCGTGATATCGGTCGCTCATCATGATCGACGGCGTCGATGTCGGCGGCGGCTGGCTCATGTTCGGCCTGCCGCCGTCGGAGATCGCGGTCCACCCCACCGACGGCGCGGCGTCGCGTGCGACCCCGGGCGGTAGCAAGCTCGGCGTGTACGAGCCGCGCCATGCCCGCCCGCCGGCCGCCACGTAGCCGCTCCTCGGCTCGGCTAGTTGCCGACGTGGATGACGACGTCGGCCGACATCCCCGGGCGTAGCTCGATGCTGGCCGGCAGCTCGGTCCACGCGATCTTCACGGGCACGCGCTGCACGACCTTCACGAAGTTTCCGGTCGCGTTGTCGGGCGGCAGGAGCGAGAACCGCGCGCCCGTCGCCGCCGAGATCGCCGCGATCCGGCCGTGGAACGTGCGGTCGGGATACGCGTCGAGCTCGATGTCGACCTTCTGACCGGTGTGGACGCGCGCGATCTCCGTCTCCTTCAGGTTCGCCACCACGTACGTCTCGGCCGGCACCACGATCACCACCGGCTGGCCGAGCTGCACGGTCTGGCCCGCGTGCACGCCGAGGCGCGACACCGTCCCCGCGATGGGGGCGACGATCCTGGTGTACCCCAGGCTCTGCCTGGCGAGATCGAGCGCGACCTGCGCCGCGTCGGCGCGCGCGTGGGCGAGCTCGGCGGCGGCCGTCGCGGCGCGGATCTGCGCGTCGACCGGGCCGGTCTGCTCGAGCTTGCCGCGCGCCTCGCCGACGCGCGCCTGCGCGAGGCCCCGCTGCTCGCGCGCCGCCGCGGCCTGCGCCTTGGCCTGATCGAGCGTCGCCACCGCGGCCTGATGTGCCGTGCGCGTGGCCTCGAGCTGCGTCGCCGTGATGGCGCCGGTCGCGGCGAGCTTCTCGTCGTCGGCCAGGTCGCGCGCCTTGCGCTGCTCGTCGGACTCGGCCCGCGCGACCGCGGCCCGCGCTGCATCGACCTGCGCCGTCGCCGTGCGCACCGCGGCGTTCGACTCGTCGACGCCGGCGCGCGCGGTCGAGTGTCCGCCCTGCGACGCCGCGCGCACGACCTCCACCTGCGCGTCGGAGGCCGCGGCCTGCGCCGTCGCCGCCTCGAGATCGGCGGTCGCCTTCCGCACCTCGAGCTCGAGGTCGGTCGGGTCGAGCGACATCAGCACGTCGCCCGCGGCGACATGCTGGTGATCGACCACGCTGACCGACGCCACCACACCGGCGACGCGCGGCGCCACCGGCACGACGTCGGCGTCGACCTGTGCGTTGTCGGTGGAGACCTCGCCGCGCGTCCACCACCCGTAGAACAGGTAGGCGCCGATGGCGAGCACCGAGAGGGCGCCGAGCACGATGAACGCGCGCCGGGCGCGGCGGCGGCGAACAGCTTGATCCGAAGGTTGGGTGTCCATGTTCACTTCACTCCGCAGGCAACTCGACGTGGGCGGGCTTGGCCGCTCGCTCCACGCGCAGGAACCACAGCAAGGGGATGACGAGCAGGAACACGATGCCCTGCACGAGGAAGGCCTTCTCGAAGCCCAGCACCGTGCCCTGGATGGCGATCCGACCCTTGATCGCAGCCAGCTGCAGGCGATCGGCGAACGCGAGGTGGGAGAGCTCGGGGCGCAGATACGTGACGTGATCGCGCAAGGCGCTGGTGGCCTCGGCGGTGTAGCGCGTGAAGAATGTGGTGAAGACCGTCAAGCCGATCGACCCGCCGATCTGGCGGAAGAAGGAGTTCAGCCCGGCCGCGTCGGGCAGATGGTGCCGCTCGATGCGTGACAGCGCCGCCGTCGTGAGCGGCACGAAGAGGCAGGCGAAGGCCACCCCGGTGATCACGAGCGGCACGATCATGTCGGTCCCGCCGGTCTCGAGCGTGACGTGGCTGAGCTGGTAGTTGCCGACCGCGAACAGCACCACACCGAAGCCGACGATCCACGCCGGCGGCACGCGGTTGTAGAGCCGCCCCACGACGAGCGAGGCCGCCATCATCGCCAGCGTGCGCGGCATGAGCACGAGCCCGGCCAGCGTCGCCGGGAAGCGAAGGATCTCCTGTGTGAACACCGGCAGGAGGAACATCGAGCCCATGAGCAGCCCGAACATCACCGTCGCGACCGCCGTGCCCGCCGCGAACGTGGTGTCACGAAAGAGCCGCAGGTTGACGATGGGCGCCGTCGCGGTCAGCTCGCGGATGACGAACGCCGCCGCGCCGATGGTCGCCGCGAACGCCGCCGCGACGACGACCTTCGAGTCGAACCAGTCGCGCTGCGCGCCTTCCTCGAAGAAGAACTGCAGCGCTCCCACGGCGATCACCATGAGCACGAGCCCGGCGTAGTCGAAGTTGGCCTTCATGGCGCGCGCGCGCACGGCGTTGGCGTCGCGCACGTCGTCGGAGTCGTGCACGTTGCGCCACGTCATGAAGATGCCGAGGAGGCCGACGGGCAGGTTGATGTAGAAGATCCACGGCCAGTGATAGTTGTCGACGATCCACCCGCCGAGGACCGGGCCGATCGCCGGGCCGAGCATGATCACCATCGAGAAGATGGCCATCGCCATGCCCTGCTCGTGCGGCGGGAAGGTCTGGCGCAAGATCGCCTGCTGGGTCGGCTGTAGTGCACCGCCGCCGAGCCCCTGCAGCACGCGAAAGGCGATGAGCGCCTCGAGCGAGTGGGCCTGACCGCACAGCATCGACCCCGTCACGAACAGGGCGAGCGACCCGAGGTACAGGTTGCGCTGGCCCACCATCGCGCCCAGGAAACCGGTCAGCGGCATCACGATGACCATCGCCACCATGTACGCGGTCGAGACCCAGGTCATCTCCTGGAGGCTGGCGCCGAGCTCGCCGCGGATCGTCGGGAGCGCGACGTTGATGATCGACGAGTCGATCGTCGCCATGAGCGAGCCGAACGCCACCGAGATCGTCACCACCCACTTGTTGGGGGTGGCGGAAAGCCGCGCGGGTATCACGCCGGCCGCAGGAGGGCTCACGACGGTCGGGCTCCGTCGAGGAAGAGATCCACGATCGCGTCGGTCTCGGCGGCGAACGGGCGCCTGGTCTCCAGCGAATGGATGACGACCGCGCGCATCGAGCTGCTCAGCACGCGCGCGCGGAGCTCGAGGTCACGCTTGGCGACCGCGCCAGCGGCGGCGCCGTCACGAAGGAGCTCGAGCATGCAGGCCTGCAGCGTCTGCGGCACCGTGCGGTTCCTGCCGCGCGACAGGAGATCGTTCTCGTAGAGGATGCGCACGAAGCGGCGGTTCTCGTCGAACATGCGCAGCACCGCGCCGATGAAGCCGCGCAGGCGGGCCTCGAACGTGCCGGTGGTGGCGGCGAGCGCGTCGCGGATGGCCTGCCCCCACGCGTTCCGGCGCGTGTCGACCAGCACCTGCACCAGGCCGTCGCGATCCGGGAAGTAGTTGTAGAGCGTGCCCACGGCCACGCCGGCCTGGCGCGCGATGTCCGCCATCGCCGCGTTGGCGAGGCCCTTGTCGGCGATGACGCGCTCGGCCGCTTCGAGCAGCGCGTCGGTCACCGCCTGCCGTTGCAGGTCACGCACACGCTTGGCTGAACCTGAATTCACGCGAGTGAATCTTGATTCATCTGGACGGCGCTGACAAGCCTCCGCCACCCGGCGTTACCCCAGGACGGCGCGCGCCAACTCCGCGGGACTACTCGTCCAGGCCGCGCAGCTCGTGGCGCAGGTACGCCTCGAACGTCCGCGTCGCCGCGCGCACCACCAGGAACCGCCGCCGCTGCTCGCCGGTCGTCAGCGTGAAGGCCCCGTCGCCTTTGTTGCGCTCGTCGGCGTGATGCTCGGTGTCAGCCTCGAGCGCCAGCGCCTGCTCCCACACCGCCGCCAGCCGCGGATCGTCGCCCGCCATCAGCTGCTCGATCGGCGCGCCGCCGCTGTACGTCCCGGTCGAGCTCTGCTCGGGCCGGATCGGCTCGTACGTGAACCGCACGCCCACGCGGTCGGCCTGGAATCGGAACACGTTCGCCGAGCCGTCGGCGTACACCAGCGTCCAGGGCGGCGTCGGCGTCATGCCGGCGACGATACCGTGGATGGCGCTCCGCCGAGGGCAGCATCGAGCACGGCCTCGACCTGCGCCGGTGTCTGCGGCCGTACGACCCGCGCCACCTCGACGCCGTCGCGCAGCGCGACGAGCGTGGGCCACAGCTTCACGCGGAACGAGCGGCCCAGCGGCTTGCCCGATCCATCCTCGACCCACTCGTGGCGCAAGCCCTGCCGCGTCGCGAGCACGCGATCGATCATCGGGCGCGCACCCTTGCAGATCGGACACCAGCTGGCGCCGAACTCGAGCACGACGCCACCCTCCCAGCGCTTCACATCTTCGGGGGACGGTTCGCTCATGCTCAACCGTACCCCGCTCCGCTAGAACTGGCGCGCGTACCCGGTGATCTGCCAGACGTCCACGGGATGCTGCTTGCCCTTCACCTGGATGGGCGCCAGCTGGTGCGACGTGAAGCGGTTGCCGATCTGCTGCATCGTGTTGGCCGACACCAGGATCGTGCCCGGCGGGGCGTTCGCGCACAGGCGCGACGCGAGGTTCACGTTGTCGCCGATCGCCGTGTACTCCATGGACTTCGACGAGCCCATGTAGCCGGCGACCACCGGTCCGGTGTTGATGCCGATGCCGATGTTGAAGCGGTCGCCGGTCGCCTCGTGCTCGCGGTTGAACTGCTCGAGGAACTGCATCATCTCGATCGCGCAGTCGACCGCGTTGATGGCGTCGTGACCGTACGTGATGGGCGCGCCGAAGAGCGCCAGGATGCCGTCGCCCATGAACTTGTCGAGCGTGCCCTTGTGACGGTGGATCGCGTCGACCATCAGCTCGAAGTAGTCGTTGAGCACCGAAACGATGTGCGCCGGCGGGTGGCGCTCGGACCACGACGTGAACCCGCGCACGTCGGTGAACATCACGGTGGTCTGGCGGAGCTCGCCGCCGCGCTCGAGGCGGACGCCGCCGTTCACGACCTGCTCGACCACCTCGGGCGGCAACAGGCGCTCGAAGTCGCGGCGCGCCAGCGCGCTGCGCTCGATCTGCTTGGCCTTGTACGCGTTGTCGACCGCCTGCGCCGCCTGCGCGGCCACGCCGTCGAGGATCTGGAGGTCCTTCTCCGAGAAGGCGGCGGTCGCGACCAGGGAGTCGAGGTGGATGATCCCGAACAGCTGCGCCTGGTGGATCATCGGCACGCACATCGTCGAGCGGATGCCGCCGGCGATCACGGACTTCGCGCCCGAGAAGCGCGAGTCCATCATCGCGTCCATGGTGATCACCGACGAGCCGGTCGAGAACACCTCGCTGATGATCGTGTGCGAGAGGTTGATGGCTTCGCGGGTGTCGCTGCGGTACTTCACGGCGCGCGGCGCGAGCTGCCGCGTCTGCGGATCCATCAACAGGATCACGCCACGGTCGGCGGGCAGGAGCTTGAACGTCTCGTCGAGCAGGCGGTCGAGGAGCTTGTCGACGTCGGTCTCGAGACCGATGACGCGGTTGAGCTCGTTGGCGACGCGCAGCTTCTCGTAGTCGCGCTTGAGCTGCTCGATGTCGCTGATCTGCGCCGCCGGACGGAAGCCCTCGCCGGCGACGCGCTCCACCTTGGCGCGCACCTGCGGTGCCGACGAATCCACGATCTCGACCGCGGGCGCCGCCTGGCGCGCCGTCGTGTGGGAGAACACGAAGAGCGCGCTACCGACGGAGATCTGGTCGCCCTCGGCGAGATCGACGGCGTGGACGCGACGGCCGTTGACGACGGTGCCATTCGAGCTGCCGAGATCGCGCAACGACCAGCGGCCGTTCTGGAACGTGATCTCGGCGTGTTGCTTGGAGATGAGACCGTCGAGGATGCGGATGTCGGATCCGTCCATGCGACCGATGATGGTGCGGTCGCCGAGCTCGTATTGCTTACCGTCGGCCGTGGTGTGGACCAGGACTGGCATCCCCGTCCACCAGCGTACCGGAACCGGGCCGTCTATAGAACGGGTGGCGGCGCCTCCTCTTCAGGCGGCGGGGGCGGCGGATCGTCTGACGGCGGCGGCGGCGGCGGATCGTCGCCACCACCATCGACGCACGCACCGATCGGATCGCCGTGGTTCGCCTGATGTGCGTCGACCGCGTTCGCGCCGACGCAGATCGTGTGGGCGTTGTCGGGATTGCCGGGCGGGATGTGACACACCAGGACCTTGCGCGGGCTCGGACAGACAAACTGCCCGTTCTCGGTCCGGAGGGCGTGCTCCTCGGTGCCGGTGAGATACATGCTGTCGTCGGTGTCGGCACAACCGGCGAGGGCCGCGAGACCGAAGGTGCAGGACAGGGTGAGTAGAAACTTCATGAGTGCCTCCCGCTCGCCGTGACGAGCAAGGGTGAGGCCATCGCTCGGCGACGTGTGTTTGCTGTGTTGCGCGCGCGGTTGTGGGTGCGAGCCTCGGTTCACGTGGGGGCTCTCTCCTCGGCGGCGGTGTAGGCTTCACCACTGTGCAACGCACGTACACGCGTGATCTCGCAGCGCTCGCGCTCGTCGCGCTCGCCGCGTGTCGCGGCAGCCGCGAGCCGGCGCCGTGGTCCGACGCGTGGCTCGCGCGCGAGGCGGAACGTTATCTCGGTGAGGGCGACTACCGTCGTCGTGCGCTCGAGGCGTCGCTCGTCAATCCCGAGAACGTCTACTCGCGCCAGCGCCTGAAGGCGTACGGCCACGACACGTCGGGCTGGGACGCGCTGCCGGTGTGGAACCCGCGATCGCGGCCCGTCGATCGCGCGACGGCGGAGGCCCTCGCGCGCGGCGAATGGCCGGCGTTGCCCGAGGCTCGCGTCTGGGACGGCGTGCGCCCGACGACGCGCGCGGCGTGGGTCGCGCTCGGCCGCCGCGTGTTCTTCGAGTTCCCGCTGCGGCCCGAGTTCGCGATCGAGCACGTGATGACGGGCGAGCGCATGGCGCGCGCGGCCACGCTCGGCGTCGAGCGCACGAGCGCCGGCGACCTCCCCGGGCTGGTCGTGTTCGACGACGTCGACGGCTCGCACCGCGTCGGCATCACGTGCGCGGTCTGCCACACCGCCGTGCGCGACGGCGTCGTCGTCGAGGGCGCGGCGCGGCGCGCGATGGACCTCGGCGCGCTGCGCCTCGACTACTACCGCGACACGGGCACCGCCGTCGATCCCGAGCTGGCGCGGCGCATGGCGACGTGGGGCCCGGGCCGCGCCGACGTCACCGAGGACGACGACGAGGATCCGGTCGCCATCCCCGATCTGTGGGGGCTGCGCGCCGAGACGTTCTTGACCCACGCCGGCACGATCCGTCACGTCGGACCCGCGGCGCTCGCGATCCGGCAGGAGACGCAGCTCCTGCACGCGAGCGGCCTGCGCATCCGGCCGCCGCGCGAGCTGGCATGGGCGCTCGCCATGTATCTCTACGCGATCGAGCCGCCGCCGGCGCGCGCCGTCATCGACACCGCCGCCGTCGCGCACGGCGCGAGGCTGTTCGACACGCACTGCCGGATCTGCCACGACGGCCCGATCCTCGCCGGCGATCCCGTCGCGGCCACGCTGGTGGGCACCGATCCGTCGCTCGCCGACGGCAAGGCCCGCGGCACCGGGCGCTATCGCGTGACCTCGCTGGTGCGGGTCGCCGACGCCGCGCCGTACCTGCACGACGGCTCGGTGCCGACGCTCGAGCTCCTGCTCTCGTCGGAGCGGAGCGTGCAGGGCCACCTCTACGGCGTCGGCCTCTCGCCGGCGGACCGCGCGGCGCTCGTGCGTTATCTCGAGTCGCTCTGATCGGCGGGCGTAGGGCGCGGCAGCACGATCGTGAACGTCGTGCCGTCGTCGGTGGACGTCGCGTCGATGGTTCCGCCGTGCGCGCGCACCAGCTCGCGCACGATGTAGAGGCCGAGGCCGAGGCCGCGCACGTTCGACTGCGGACCCTGGCCGCGCTGGTATGGATCGAACAGCGTCGCGAGCTGGGGCGCCGCCAGCGGGTTGTCGCGCAGACGGTTGTGCACGGAGACGCGCACCGCCTCGGCCTCCACGATCGAGGTGACGGTGATCGTGCCGTTGGTCTCACCGTACTGGACGGCGTTGCTCATCAGGTTCGAGAGCACCTGCGCCATACGGTCGGGATCGAGCATCAGGACGGCGTCGTCCTCCCCGACGACCACGAATCTGTGGCTCGGATGCGTCAGCGTGGCCTCGTCGACGACCCCCGCGAGCAGCTGCCGCCACGGCACGGGCTCGGCCATGACCGGGATGCCGCCGCCGAGTCGCGCGCGCGTCATGTCGAGCAGCTGCTCGACGATCCGCTTGATGCGCAACGCGCTGTTCTCGACGCGTCGCACGGTCGCCACGATGCGCGGCTGCTCGCGCCCCTGCTCGGCGATGAGCGCGGTCCCGGTGAGGATCGCGCCCAGCGGGTTGCGAAGATCGTGACCCACGATGGCGAGCATCTGGGTCTGGAACTCGGCGACGCGCTCGCGCTCGACGGTCACCGCGCGCTGCGCCGAGACGTCGTCGATCACGATCACCTGCCCCGAAACCACGCCACCGCCCTCGAACAGCGGCACGCACGAGAGCGCGACGGTGCGTGCTTCGCGTCCGGGCACCGCGAGCTCGAGCTGGGCGTGGTGCCCGCTCAGCATCCCCCGCCAGTCGCGCCGTGACACCTGGGTGCCGTCCAGGGTCGTCCATGTCCCGGCGTCGTACATCTCATCGAGCCCGGCGTCGGCAGGCAGCGACGGCAGGAGCGCCTGCGCCGCGGCATTCACGAGCGTGGTCTTCCCGCCCACATCGAGGGCGAAGATGCCGATGGGGAGCTGACCGAGCACCGCATCCAGCTGCGCGCGCGCGCGATGCTCGGCGCGGAAACGGAGCGCCGTCGTGATCGCGAGGCCGGTGTACTCGATGCACGTCTCGATCGTCGCAAGGTCCTCGGCCGCGAACGGCAGCGAGCACCCGTCGCGTGTCACCGTCACGACACCTTCCAGCGGCTCGCGGATCGGGAACGGCATCACCGCGAGCCCGCTCAGGCCGAACCGGTCGATGTACGGGTGGTACGTCGGATTGAGGGTCGCGCGTGCCTCGTCGCGGCTGACGAACGAATAGGCCACCGGGTCGGTGAGCGCGGCGATCGCCGCGAGCGCGTCACCCGACGGATCGCCACGGTGGGTCGCGACGGTGACCTGCGGGAGATGGCCGGGCAGCAGCATGATCGAGCAGCCGTCGCAAAGCGTGTCGCTCAGGATCGCCGACAGGAGCTGGAGCAGCTCCTCGATGTTGGTCGACGCCGTGAGCAGCGCGTGGCTCAACCGGTTCACCGCGGCGAGGCGTTGCCGCTCTGCGAGGCTGGCGTCGCCGAGCTGCTTGGCGCGGATGGCGGCGGTCACGCGCGCGCGCAGCTCCTCGGGCGCGAACGGGCGTGGCACGTAGTCGTTGGCGCCCGCGGCGAGCCCGTTCACCACGTCGGAGGTCTCGATACGCGAGGCGGTGACGAAGATGATGGGGAGCGTCTGGGTGCGCGGGTGCTGGCGGAGGAACCGGCACACCTCGTCGCCGGTCATGCCGGGCATCACCCAGTCGAGCAGCACCAGATCGGGCGGGGCCTCGCCGGCCATCAGGCGCTCGATCATCAACGTACCGTCCGCGAACGTGTCGATCTCGTAGCCGTTGCCGAGGATGCGGCTGGTGAACTCGATCTCGAGCGGACTGTCGTCGACGATCCAGATGTGCGGCGGACGCGGGGGGGCTTGCTGCAGGTCAAACACGGCGTGCGATCTCCGCGGCGATACGGTCGAGCGATACGCTACTCGCTCCAAGTCCTGCCTCGTAGACGGTGCGAGGCATACCATAGACGATACTGGTGGCAGCCGACTCCGTGAGCAGGCTGCCGCCCTCGGCGGCGATGAGGCGCGCGCCAGCGAGCCCATCGTTGCCCATCCCGGTCAGCACGACGCCGAGTGCGGTCCGGCCGACCGCACGCGCGCCGCTCGTGAACAGCTCGTCGACGGATGGCACGAACTGCGTCGGCGGATGGATCGACACCTCGGCGATCAGCTGCCCGCCGCGTCGCTTCACCCGCAAGTGCATCCCTCCGCGCGCGAGGATCGCGAGCCCTGGTTCGAGCACCATTTTGTCGCGCGCCTCGACCACGCGCAGTGGTGAGACGCGATCGAGGCGCTCGGCGATCCCGGCGGTGTAATCGGCCGGGATGTGCAGCACCATCGCCACCGGCGCGGGCAGGTCCGCGGGCAGCTCGGAGAGCACGCGCGTGAGGGCCTGAGGACCGCCGGTCGAGGTGCCGATCATGACCAGCTCGCACCCGGTGCGGGCCGGTGCGATCGGGACCTCGGGCGCCGGGGGCAGGGGAGCTTCGCGCGCGAAGACCTCGCCGGCCGCGAGGGTCTTCGCGATCAGCGCGGTCGCGATCTCCTCGAGGCGCTCGTTCGCGAGCGCCGTGGGCTTGGCGACCAGATCGATCGCGCCCAGGGTGAGGGCGTCGGCGCCTAGCTCGGTGTCGATCGAGGAGATGCTGACCACGATCACGCGTGGCCGCGGGCGCCCGCGCAGCGCGCGCAGCACGCCGAGGCCGTCGACGTGTGGCATCGTGAGATCGAGCGTGACCACGTCGGGGTCGAGGGTCTCGATGCGTTCGAGCGCGTCGGCGCCGTCACGCGCGGTGCCGACCACCTCGATCCGCTGGTCGCGGCGCAGCTCGCGCGCCAGCACGGTGCGCGCGAACGCCGAGTCGTCGACGACGAGGACGCGGACTCGTCTCATGCTGCCCGGCGCCTGTAGAAGAAGGAATGTCCACGCTCCTCGCACGCCAGCGTGGTGCTGTAGCGCAGCAGCGACTCGGAGACCCCGACGACCAGCACGCCGTCGGCCTCGAGCGAGCGCGCCAGGCGCTCGACGACCCTGGCCACCAGCTCGTCGCGGAAGTAGATGAGGACGTTGCGACACACGATGACGTCGAAGCGCCCGAGCGCGGTCACGGCCGCGTCGTCGACCAGGTTGGCGGTGCCGAACCGCACCGCCGCCTGGATGCGCGGCGTGACGGTGATCTCGCGCGCCGTCGCGTCGAGGTAGCGACCCGCCAGCTCGGCGGGGTGTCCGTCGCGCAGCGAGCGCCGGCCATGCTTGCCAGACCGCGCCCGGGCGATCGCGTTCGCGCTGACGTCGGTCGCGAGGAGGTCCACGGCGTCGAGCATGCCGCGCTGGTCGAGCAGCATGGCGAGCGTGAGCGGCTCCTCGCCCGTCGCGCACGCCGCCGACCACACCCGCGGGCGGCCGCCGGCGCGCACCCGCTCGGCGAGGTAGCCGTCGACCAGCTGCTGCAGCGGCGGGAGCTCGCGGAAGAAGTAGGTCTCGTGCACGAGGAGCGCGTCGAGCAGGCGCGTGCGTTCGACGCCGTCCGGGTCGTCGTAGCGGAGCCGATAGTAATAGTCGAGGAGCGAGTCCTCTCCCTGATCGGCGACGTGCGCGGTCAGCTTGGCGGCGAGGATGTCGTGGTCGCGCGGGCCGTAGTGTAGTCCGCACGTCTCCTCGACGAGCGCGGCGAAGAGCGCGAACAGCTGCGGGGACACCGAGACATCCGCCATGGTCACTCACGGTCCAGCGCAGCGGCGACGCGACGGACCTGGGGATCGGGGTCGGTGTCGGCGAGGCGCGCGATCGCGGCGCGCGCGCCGTGCGCGTCGATCGCGATCACGGCCGTGGCCGCCGCTCGGCGAGTCGCCGGGCTGGGGCCGGTGAGGGCGGCGAACAGCGCGCCGGTGGCCGCGGGTGACGCCATGCGCGCCAGCGCCGCGATCAGGCCTACGGCGCCGCGGCCGTCGGCGTGTGCGAGCGCCGCCGCGATGGCGTCGATGCGCGCCGGGCGCGCGGGACCGGGGCGCGAGAGCGCAGCGTGCGCGGGGTGCTCGTCGGTGGCGGCGACCGCGAGCTCGACGAGCGCGTCGGCCGCGGCGCGATCGGGGCGGTCGGCGAGAAGCGCGACCGCGGTCTCGCGGAGCTCGGCGCTCGCCGCGTGCGCCGCGGTGCTGAGCGCGCGCACCGCGTCGGCGCCGGTCTGATGGGCGAGACCGGCGAGCGCGATCATCTGCGTGGCGAGCTCGTCGCTCTGCGCGGCGGCGAGGAGGAACGGCAGCGCCTCGTCGCGCGCGCGCTGGCCGATGCTGGCGAGCGCGGCCCGGCGCTCGTCGGCGTCCAACGACGAGACCCCCTGCGTGAGCGCCTTCCACGCCGGCGGGCTGTCGAGCTGCGCCAGCGCCTCGAGCGCGGCGAGACGAACGTGCGGCGCCGGATCCGCGAGACGGGCGACCAGGGGTTCCGTCGCCGCGACGGCCCCAAGCCGGCCCAGGCCCTGGCTGGCGTAGTAGCGCACCCACGCGGCGTCGTCGGTGAGCGCGCGCTCGAGGAGGGCCACGCCCTGCGCGGAGCCGCGCTGCGCGACCGCGCGCATGACCGCGCCGCGGAGCGTCGCGTCCGGTGTGGCGGCGAGCTCGGCGAGACTTCCATCGACGCGCGGATCATCGATGGTGGCGAGCGCGGCGACCGCCACCTCCGCGACGCGCCGATCGGGATCCGACACCGCGGCGCGCGTCGCGTCGAAGGCCTCGGACGAGCCCAGGAGCGCGACGATGCGCAGCGCGTGCCGCCGCACCAACGGCGACCCGGTGCGAAGCGCCTCCAGCACCAGCGCCGGCGTCGCCGTCGTGTTGAGCGAGTTGATTGCGCCGATGGCCGCGTGAGCGACGCGCGGATTGTCGTCGGCCAGGAGCGCGAACAGGTCCGGCACCGCCGAGGTGTCGCCGATGCGGCCGAGCGCCTCGCACGCGCGCGCGCGGACCTCGTGGTCGTCGTCGGCGAGCATGGCGGTGACCAGCGGTGCGCTGGTGCGGGCGCCGACCACGGGCAGGATGGCCGCGCGGATGGTCGCGTCGTCGGCGCGCAGCGCGGCGAGCTCGGCCACCGCATCGCGCCGGACGATGCGGCGGATGGCCTCGAGGAGGCCGGGCCCCAGCCTGGTGTCACCGGCGTAGGGGAGGAGAGCGGAGACGGCGGCGCTGTCGCCGACGCGGCCGAGGACGACCGCCAGCGCGGCGCGCTCGGCGGGCGTGGCCGTCGCCAGCGCACGCGTGAACTGCGCCGACGACTTGGCGAGCTCGACGTCGAGCGTGTGCTCGACGTGCTCGATGCCCCCGGCCCACTCGGCGCGCGCCACGAGATCGGCGATGGCCAGCGCGACCAGCGTGACGTCGGTGTCGACGAGGCCGGCGAGCGGCGCGATCGCGCGCGCGCTGCCGGTGCGGCCGAGCGCGCGCGCGGCGTCGGCACGGTACGACGGATCGCGGAGGAGGCCGGCCAGCGGCTCGAGCGTGCGGGGATCGCTGGTCGTCGCCAGCACCTGCATGGCGGCCAGGGTGCGGAAGAAGCTCGGGTGCGAGAGGGCGCCGACCAGGGGCTCGATCGCCGCCGGGCTGTCGATCGCCCCGAGGGCCTCGATGGCGGCGACGGCGACGTTGTCGTCGGGATGGGACACGGCGGCGCCGAGCGCGGCGCCGGCCTCCGCCGCGCGGCGGCGCCCGAGGATCATCGCGCCGTCGGCGGCGACGGCCGGCCTGGGGTCTGCGAGGAGGGCCATCGCCTCGCGTGTCGCGCCCGCCCCGACGGACGCGCCGAGCGCGTCGACGGCGGCGGCGATCGCGTTCTCGCTCGTGCGGGCACCGCGCAGCCACGCGGCGAGCGCGCTGGTGACGTGGTCGCCGAGCGCGGCCAGCGCCGCGGTCACGGCGCGCCGGACCGCCCAGCTGGGATCCTCCAGCATCGCGATCAGCGCGTCGCTGCAGGCCTCACCGCGCGCGGCGAGGCGATCGACGTCGGCGATCCGCGTCAGCTCCGCTCGCGTGAGGCTGAGGTCGGTCGGATTCACGTGGTTGGTTCCGCGAAGCCCGGCTCTCCGTTCCCGCCCAGGTTCGCCATGAGATCGACTTGCTGCGCGTTGGCGGTGCGCACCGACGCGACTTCCCTGGAGAGGGTCGCGATGCTCTGCGCCGTCGAGGTCGCCGACTTGGCGCTGCGCCCGAGCGAGGCGGTCGCGTCGCGCAGGCTGCCGCGGACGTCGCGCATCGCCTGCACGATCTGATCGGTCGCGGCCACCTGCTCGTTGATGGCGGTCGTCAGGCTCTTCATCGCCGTGTTCTGGCGTGCTCCACCGGCGGCGAGGTCGGCGAGGGCCGCGCTCTGCTCGGCGAACGCCTTGGCGGTGACCTTGGTGATGCGCCGCGCCTCGCCCGCGTCGCGCGCGACCACTCCGAGCCCGGCGTCCTGCTCGCCGACGGCGATGCTGACCTCGGCGGCGAGGCGCGCGACGTCGCGGATCGCGACATCGAGTTGCTGGCCGGCGGACGCCTGCTGGGCGAACGCACGCGCGTTCTGCACCGCGTGTTTGCGGGCCGTGTCCATCACACGCGCGATCTCGCCCGCGCCCTTGGCCAGCTCGGCGACGCCGGTGACGGTGCGCTGAGTCGAGCTGGCGATCTCGTCGGCGCCGCTGGCCATGGCCGCGACCGCGCGCAGCTGCTCGGTCGTGGTTGCCATCGTGCGCGCCGCCGCGCCGCGCATCTGCACCGACGCCTTGGCGAGCTGTGCCGCGCCCGTGGCCTGCTCCTCCGTCGCGCGCGCCACCTTCTCGGCGGTGGCGCTGAGCGCCATGTTGACCTTGGTCAGCTCGCGCAGGGTGCGTGCCTGCTCGCTGGTGGCGTCGCGCGTCTGCTTGGCCATCGCCCGCATCTCGCCGGCGGCGCGCGCGACGTTCTGCGTCGACTGGGTCTGCTCCGCGCTGGCGCGGGCGATCGCCTTGCTCTCGGTCTCGAGGCGCGCCGTGGACGACGCCACCACCTGGACCGCACGGTTCTGCTCCTCCGTCGACGCGCTCACGTTCCGGATCGCGCCGTCCAGCTGCTCCACACCCTCGAGGATGATCTGCAGCCCGCCGCGGGCCTCCTCGCTCAGCGACGCGCCCTCGTCGGCGAGCCGCAGGCCCTCGTTGCTCGACGCCAGCGCCTCCCGGGCCACGCCTTGCAGGCCGCGCACGATCTTGGCGACGTCCCCGGCGGCGGCCGCGGCGCGGTCGGCGAGCGCACGGATCTCCTCGGCGATCACCGCGAAGCCGCGGCCGTGCTCGGCGGCGCGCGCCGCCTCGATGCTCGCGTTGAGCGAGAGCAGGTTCGTGCGGTCGGCGATCAGGTTGATGGTCTGGACGATGTCGCCGATCTCCTCGGCGCGCTTGCCCATGTCCTTCATGACGCCGGCGCCCTCAGCCATCGCCGACCGGATCTTGGCCATCCCGGTGATCGTGCGCCCCACGACCGCACCGCTGGTGCGCGCCGACGACGCCACCCGGTTCGACGTCGTGCGTGCCTCCTCGACGACGGACGTGATCTTGCGGGTGATCATCTCGAGCTGGCCCGCGGCGGACGCACCGGAGGCGGCCAGCGCGCTGACCTCCTGGGCCGACTGCAACGTGCCCTGCGCGCTGCGCGCGAGCTGCTCGGCCGCGGCGGCGTTGCTCTCGATGACCGTGGACGACTTCTCCGCCGTCACGGCGACCTCCTCGACCGAGGCGGCGACCTCGGAGAGGTTACTGGCCGCAGCGCTCGTCGATTCCTCGAGCGCTCCGGCCATCGCGGCCACGTCTCGCACCGAGCGCGACAGCTCCTCGGCGGTCGCGGACGTCTCCTCGACCGACGACGCCGTGTCGGCCGAGTCCGCGGCCACACGCTCGAGCGAGGCGACCAGCGTCTTGAGACCGTCGGTGCTCGACTTGACCCGGTCGCCCACGTGTTTGGCCTCGCTGGCCAGACGCGCCGCTCCCACCGACATCTGCTCGGTGGTGGTGGCGACCTCCTCGATCGTCGCGGCGGTCTCGTGTCCGCGCGTGGCCGTGTCGGCGATGCTGGCGCTCGCCTCGGTCGCGGTCGCGGCGAGTCGCTCGGCGACCTCGCTCAGCTCGCTCGCGTTGCCGCGGATGGTCTTGAGCGCGCGCGCCGATTGCTCGATCGCGGCGGCGGTGCTGTCGGCGCCCTTGGCCAGCACGTCGGCGTCGGTGCGGACCGCGGCGATCGACGCGGCGACCTCCTGGAGCGTCGCGGCGCCGCTCTCCAGGCCCTTGCCGACGTCGGTCGCGTGCGCGGCCACGCTGGCCTGGGAGCGCGCGAGCTCCTCGGCGGCGGCGGCGGTCTCCTCGACGCTGGCGGTCACGCGCTGGGTCGCGGCGCTGACGTCCTCGGCGGCGTTCGCTTGCTCGGTGCTGGAGCGCGACAGGCCCGAGAGCGCCGTCTCGATGCGGACCGCGCGGTCGGCCGTGTCGCGCAGCGAATGGAGCAGGTCGGTATGGGTGATGCGATTGCCGCTGGGGTCAAGCATGGACGAGCTCCTCTTCACCGATGATCCGGGGGACGTCGGGCAACAAGTAGAGACGCTTGGTGACGGTGGCGACCGCCTTGACGAAGCCTTGCGCCTGCTGCTCGATGAGCGACGGCGGCTTCTCGTACATGGCCTCGTCGATGTTCAGCACCTCGCGGGCGCTGTCGACGAGGAGGCCGGCGACGCGCTTGCCGTGCTGGATGACGACGACGCGGCTGTCGAGCGTGCGCTCGATGGCGGGCAGCCCGAAACGCACGCGCAGGTCGACCACCGGTACGACGCGGCCTCGCACTTGCACCAGGCCGGCGACGTGCGCCGGAGCGCCGGGGACGTGCGTCGCGGTCTCGAACGACTCGAGGTGCAGGACCTCGGCGGCGGGCAACGCGTAGTCCGCGGTGCCGACGCGAAACGACACGTGCAGTGACATCAGTTGCCGCCTTCCCCGGCCAGGACGCCGACCTCGGAGAGATCGAGGACGAGGGTGGGGCGTCCGTCGCCGAGATCGGTGGCGCCCGCGATGCCGCGCACGCGAACCAGCGGATCGTCGATGGGGCGCACCACGACCTCGTGTCGTCCGAGCATGCGATCCACGGCGAACCCGAGCAGCTCGCCATTGCGGCGCGTGACGATCGCCTTGGCCGCGTGCTCGCCGGCGTCGATGGCGAGGAGCGGTCCGAGCGCCACCAGGGGCAGGGCACGGCCCCGCCGCTGCACCATCGTGACGCGGCTCGCGCCGGTGGCGCCGCCGGGCGGCGCGATGCGCTCGGTGGCGGCGAGCTCCACGATCTCCTCGACCGCCGCCACCGGAACGACGAACGCCTGCGGGCCGCACACGAACGCGAAGACGTCGACGACGGCGATGGTCAACGGCACCGTGAGCGTGAACGTCGTGCCGGCGCCGAGCTCCGACGTGACGGCCAGCTCGCCGCCCAGGTCCGTGACCGCGATGCGGCGCACGATCTCCATCCCGACGCCGCGGCCGCTGGTCCGGCTGGCGGCGTCGCGCGTCGAGAAGCCGGGTGTGCTGAGGACGTCGAGCAGCTCGACATCGCCGCTGATCGATCGTCCGGCGCGATGGGCAATCGCCGCGCGATCGATGCCGCGCCCGTCGTCGCTGATCGAGAGCTCGAGGCGCTTTCCGGCGACGTCGCTGGCGGTGACTCGGATGGTCCCGGTCCGCGGCTTGCCGGCGTCGACGCGCGCCTCGGGCGGCTCGATCGCGTGATCGATGGCGTTGCGGACGAGGTGGATCATCGCGGGCAGCAGCCGATCCGCGACCGCCTTGTCGAGCTCGGTGTCGCGCGTCTCGATCACGATCCGCGCGTCCTTGTGCGCGGCACGCGCGGTGCTGCGGACGAGGAGCGCCAGCGGCTCGAGCACGTCGGCGACGCGCACCAGCCGCACGCGGAGGATGGCGCGGCGAAGATCGCGGAGCTGGCGCGCCTGCAGGTCGGCGACCTCGCGGAGCCGGCGGACGTCGAGGCCGGCGGCGGCCAGCGCGGCCAGCTCCCGCTCGAGGCGGAACCGCGAGACGGTGAGGAGCGACATCTGATCCTGGAGGGCATCGAGACGATCGAGCTCGACGCGCACGACCGCGCGGCCGATGCCGGTTTGCCCTTTCGACGGGGCCATGGCCTCCGGCTCGAGAAGAGCCTCCGGCGCGCTCGCGGGCTCGCCGGGCGTGACGCGGCCGAGCGCGGCGACGTCGCCATCGACGGCCGAGGCGAGCACGTCGGGTGCCGCGTCGCTGACGACGAGCAGCTCGAACGCGATGCCGGCCTGCTTGCCGTCCTCGACCAGCGTGCGCGGCACGACCTTCACGATGTCGCCCAGCTCCTGGACACGCGCGCGCACCGTCGCGATGTTGATGCCGCGCTCGGCGCGGGCATCACTCGGACGGAAGGGCAGGGTCCACACCGGGGTTCCGACCTGCAGAGAGTGCGCCAGCTCCTGACGCTCGCCGGGCGTGAGCCGCACGTCCCATTCGGGCGCGATCGATGGTGGCGGAGTCACCGCGGTGGGCGCATTCGCGTCGCTCGCGGCGATCGCCTCGAGCAACGTCGGCGGTGCCGGGGCCGCGGTCTGTCCGTCGGCAACGGATCGCACGCGCTCGGCGATCGCGCGTACACCTTGCAGCATGACGTCGATGGCGGGTTGTTCGAGCCTGCCGCCTGCGCGATCGGCGGAGCGGATGATCGTCTCGAGCGCGTGTGCGAGGTCGACGATCGGTTCGACGCCGACCATGCCGGCGAGGCCCTTGACGGTGTGCATCGCGCGAAACAGGTCGCGGACCGCTCGAAGGTGCGGACGGCCCTCGACGGCGGCCTCTTCGAGCGCGAGCAGCGACGCGTTGGCGCTCGTGATGAGCTCCTCGGCCTCCACGACGAACCCGCCGATGAACTCGTGAAGGTCGATGCGGTCGCTCACGCGGCACCCGGCAACAGCCGGCGCACCTCGTGCAGGATCTGCTCAGGAGCGAAGGGCTTCGGGAGGAAGCTCGAGGCGCCGGCATCGAGCACGCGTGCGCGGCTCGCATCGTCGCCGCGGGTCGTGACGATGAGGATCGGTAGCGTGCGCAGCCTGTCCTGCGAGCGCACGAACTCGATCACCTCGACGCCACCCACGTCGGGCATGTTGAGATCGAGGACCACGAGATCGAAGTCTCCGAGCGCGAGGCGCTCGATCGCTTCGAGGCCGGTGCCCGCGTACTCGAAGGAGACCGATCCGATCGGCCGCAGGCACGCCGCGACCATGTCCCGCATCAGCTTGCTGTCGTCGACGATCAAGAGTCGCTTCATGGCTCAACCGACTCCGTGATAGCACCGAAGCGGCGAGTGCACGCGCGCGATCATCGACGATGATCGACGGCGGCGCGCATGGCGACTCGAAGCGCCACGTCGAGTGTGGCGCGTGCGCACGGTGTGCGCTCAGGTCACGACGCCGGGCGGGAGCGACGCCTCAGCTTCGAGGGTCGTCTGCGTTTCGAGCGTACGCTCGCCGTCGGCAGAAGCGATGACGACTCGGACCGTGTACGTCGCGCCGCGCATGACGTTGGGCGCGGACAGGGCGTAGCTCACGGCGAGCGTCTCGCTCGCGGCGACCTGCTCGTCCCAGGTCTGGTAGCTGTCCTCGGTCCAGCGGCTCGGGTCACGCGGGGTGAGCTCGGCGACCAGGTTGCCGCTCTCGTCGAGCAGCTCGACCTTCTGGACCGTCACCTTCGATGCGTTCGACGTCGAGTTGGCGACGCGCAGCTGGATCGAGCTCTGCTCGCACGCCCGCTTGGCCATCGACATCGAGGCGCCGGCCGCCATGTCACCCGCGACCGCGGACGGCGCGGGCGCCTGCGCTTGCGCTTGCGCGGGCTCGGGCGGGGCGACGGTCGGGCCGTGGCCGCAGTCATCGGCGAGCGAGACCGACGCGATCGCGATGTCGACCTTGGCGGCCTTGGTGGGTGGCGTGGTGGTGCCGGGGTCGGACTTGGCACCGCAAGCGAGGGCGGTGGCCGAGACGGCGATGACGGAGATCGAGACCGGGATAGAAAAGAGAAGCGAGCGGAGCTTGATCATGGGTGCCCTCGTTGAAACGTGTGAGCCACGGCGCCGGTCTAGAGCGCCAAATGGCTGGCATCATCGCCCACATGGAGAGCGATGTGGCCGCGGACCCGTGTGCGGCGCGGCTAGATCGCGAGGCCGAGCGACAGGTCGAACGCGCCGCGCTGCTCGCCGCCGGCGATCGCCGAGTCGGGGCGCGGCGGTGGCGCGCTGCCCCGCGGGTCGTACGCGCGCATCGTGTCGAGCTGGTCGCGGTCGACGAGCCCGCCGATCGAATAGGCGTTGTAGCCGAGCTCGACGCGGACGCGCTGGCCGATGCGCACCCCCGCGGCGAAGCGCGCGCCGAGCAGCACGCCGACCTCGCCGTCGATGCGCACGTCGTCGAGCCACGACAGCGAGCCGCCGGCGGAGACGTAGGGCGTGAGCGAGTCGCGCCGCATGGGAAAGGCGAGGTTGAGGGGATAGAAGCCGATGCCGTAGCTGCGGTGGTCGGCACCGAACGCGAGCGCGGCCTCGAGCCGGAAGTACGCGTGCCGCGAGCCGGCCTCGAGCCCGGGCGCCAGCGTGAAGAAGTTGGAGGCGACGCCGAGGTCGTCGCGACCGATGCGCGCGGTCGACATCGCGGAGCCTGGTGCGTAGCCGTGCGCCTGGTTGTACGCGTCGGCGGCGGCGTTGTACGCGCGCACCGCGTCGTCGACGCGCGAGCCGAAGAGCGGCGTGTCGCCGTCGGGCGTCAACGCCACCGGTGCCACGCCCACGCGCAGGACGCCGCGCGTCTCTGCATCAGCGGTCTCGACGAGGGACGTCGAGGTGACGATCGCGAACAGGACGACGAATGGGAATCGGTGCACCGCAACCTCTGCCGGCACTGCCGTGTCACTTCACGAGTCGTGCCGCTGAACGCAGACATGATCCCGACGAGTTGGCGGGTGCGGCCCGGGGCCGGTGTCCCCGGTGTTGCAGCGCCGCACAGCAACCGTGCGTGCCACCGCTTGCCACACGAGCCGGGATAGGCTCGGAACGTGTCGCGCCGCCGCCTGGTCGTGGTCGCAATCGCTGTGGTCGTGCTTGCACTCGCGGTCCTGTTCGTCATGTCGGGATCGCGTGGCGGCGGTGGCAAACCCGGGGTTGTCGCGAGCCGCGACGGCACGTCGGCGCGAGCCGGGATCGGGGCGAATGCGCCGAAGCGCAATGGCCTTTCCTGGACCGCGCAGCGTGGCGCGCCCGCGCGTCGGATCGCCGGGCGTGTGGTGTTCGAGGGCCGGCCCGTCGGCGGCGCCACGGTGCGGCTCGCGGCGCGCGCCGAGCGGTACGCCAACGCGGTGGCCAGGACGACCGGCGACGACGGCGCGTTCGACTTCGGGCCCCAGGAGGCGACTTTGCTTCTCGTGTCGGCGAACGCGGACGGCAAGGCCGGCGCGCTCCTGCACGTCGATCTGCGCAACCCGGCCATGCGCCCGCCGTCGGACGAGCTCGTCCTCGAGCTGCGCCCGTGCGCCGCAGCGCTCCACGGCTTCATCCTCGACGCGGCGAGCGGCCCCATCCCGGGCGCGAGCGTGCGGCGCGGATCGATCGATGCGATCGCCGCGACCGACGGCGCGTACTCGCTGTGTCTGCCGATCGGCGACACGCTCCTCGACGTCGGCGCCGACGGCTACGGCACGGTCAGCGTGTCGATGGCCGTCACCAACCGCGTGCGCCGCGACTTCCGGCTCAGTCCCGAGGGCGTGATCGCGGGGCGCGCGGTGCGCGTCGAGGACGGAACACCGATCTCCAACGCGCTCGTCTCGCTCCAGGCCAGCGGAACTGCCATCCCCGGGTTCTCGGGTGGCATCTCGGGCGCGCCTGGCAGCGCGACCACCGATGCCGACGGACGCTTCCGCATGGTCGGGGTCCTGCCGGGGCGGCGCCAGCTCAGCGCGACCGCGGACGGATATCGCTCGCGGCTCGTCGACGTGAACGTCATCGCCGGCGAGAACGACGAGGTCACGGTCACGCTCGAGGCGGCGACGACGGTGCAGGGCCGCGTCGTCGACGAGGCCGGCAAGCCCGCGGAGGGCACGACGATCACGCTGCGCGAGGGCGAGCGCTGGCGGATGCGCGAAGCCGACATCCTCTCGGCGGTGAGCCAGGAGGACGGCGTGTTCGCCGTCGATGGTGTCCTGCCGGGCTCGTATGCGATCGATCTCGCGCCGTTCCAGGAAACGAAGGACACGGTGCCGTCGATCGACGTCCCCGCCGGCGGCGTGAAGGATCTGACCATCGTCGTCGCGCGCGGCTCGTCGGTCGCCGGCGTGGTGACACGCTCGGGCAAGCCGCTGGGCGGCGCCCGCGTCTACGTGCAGAACGGCGGCGGACGGATGCAGGCCATCTCCGAGATCGACGGCCGCTTCTTGCTGCGCGGCATCGCGCCCGGCACGCACGAGCTCTACGGCGAGAGCATCCAGGACGGCGCCTTCAGTCGCGGACCGACGGTGACGGTCGAGCAGGGCGCCGACCTGAAGGGCGTGGCCATCGATCTCGCGCTCGCCGGATCGATCGCGGGCACCGTGGTCGATCAGCACGGCACGCCGGTGTCGGGCGCGTACCTCTCGTTCCAGCTGGTGAAGGGCGGCGACTTCGGCGAGTCGACGACCGCGGAGGACGGCACCTTCGAGGCGCGCGCGCTGTCGGGCGGCGGCCCGTACCGCGTCTCGATCATGGCGTCGCGGCGCTCGTCGCTGCGCTTCCTGCCCGTGGAGGGCGATGACTTCCCGCTCGTCGACGTCGCGGGGGGCGACAGCCACGTCACCGGCGTGCGCTACGCCGTCACCGTCGACCGCCTGGTCATCAGCGGCGTGGTCGTCGACGAGAAGGGGCAGCCGCTGCCCGACGTGCGCGTCGAGGCCACGCCGCAGGGCGATCGCGGCTGGGAGATGGGCGAGGTGCCGGCCGACGTGACCGACACCGACGGCGCGTTCACGATCACCAACCTGCTGGCCGGCGACTATCACCTGCGCGCACGCGCGGGTAGCGGCGCCGAGGCGCGACCCGATCCGCCCGTGGCGGCGGGCGCCCGCAACGTGCGCATCCAGCTCGCCACGCCGGGTCAGATCGAAGGGACCCTGGCTGGGTTCGCACGACCGCCGCGCATCGTCGCGCGCGCGATGCGCTCGATGAGGCCCGACGAGTCGATGAACGGGGAGGTCACGGGCACGACGTTCCGCGTGCGTGGCTTGTCGCCCGGTCGATACGTCGTGACCGCGATCGCGGGTCGCTTCGCGGCGGCGCAGAGCACGGTGGAGGTCAAGGCCGGGCAGACCGCTCGCGTCACGCTGACGAACCAGGGCAGCGGCGCGGTGAAGGGCACGGCCATGGACGCGGAAGGCAAACCGGCACGCGGCGCGCGCTGTTCGCTCCGCGACGAGTCGGATCTCGACAACGGCGTCACGGTCGACGAGAACGGCGCCTTCACGATCGCACCGGCGCCGGTCGGCGTGAGCCCCGTCATGTGCTTCAAGTTCGAGGGGACGATGTCGTCGGGCGTTGCCATGGCCAACGTCGAGCTCGACAAGACGGCGACCGTGGCGATCACGATGTCGCTGCGCGAGGAGCGCAAGCCGCAATCGACGATCGGCGTGACCTGGGTCGAGTCGCCGGCGGGGTTGCGCGTCGGATCGCTGGTCGACGGCGGCCCGGCGGCGAAGGCGGGCATGAAGGTGCGCGACCTGCTGATCGAGATCGAGCACATCGGCGTCGACTACCGCAACGTCGACAGCGAGTGGCTCGATCGCATCATCACGCGGCAGCGGCCGGGCATCACGCTGAAGTTCAAGCTGCGCCGCGGCAGCGAGAACGTCGAGCTGCCGGTCATGTTCGCGCCGGCGGAGCCGACGGCACCGGTCGAGTGACGCTACGGGACGCGATCCCAGACGTACGCCTGCTCGATCACGCCGAAGCCGCCGATCGTCGACGGCGTGCGGTGCTCGGCGCGGCCGCCCATCGCCTCGTAGAAGCGGCGCGCGTGCTGGTTGCCCTCGAGCACCCACACGATCAGCGACGGATCGCGCTTGTCGCGCGTCCACGCGAACACCTGCTCGAACATCTCGCGGCCGATGCCATGCCAGCGCGCGTGGTGCTCGAGATAGATGGTGTAGACCTCCCACGCCCAGCGCCCCGGTCGGCGCGCCGCGCCGGCGTGACAGAAGCCGACCACGTCGTGGTGCGTGGTGTCGGTCGCGACCAGGTGCAGGCCGCTCGGCTCCCCGATCAGCCGGCGATGCGACGTGGTGCGCGACCGGACGTCCATCGTGTCGAGCACGCGGTCGGGCAGGATGTCGCGATAGACCGCCTGCCAGCTGCGCACCTCGATCTCGGCGCTCGCGGCGGCATCGGCCGCCGTCGCCGCGCGGAGCGTGAAGCGCGCCGAGCTCGGGGTGAACACTCCGCGAGCCTAGCAGCTACGCCGCCGTCAGCCGATGGTCAGTTTCACCGTCGCGTGGCCGTTGAAGTGCGTGATGAGGCGGGTGGCGAGCGTGCCGCGATTCACGACGGCGAACTTCCTGCCGAGGTAAACTGGCTCCTCACCCTCCACGGGATCGAAACCGGTGTGGATCGCGATCACCTGCCACGCATCGTCGAACACGGGGGCTCCGGACGAACCGCCACGTGTGTCCGTGAAGTAGTAGATCTGCTTCTCGTCCAGCGACCAGACCGCGTTGCCACGAAGGCCGACCTTCTTGGGCTCGTGGTTCGGATGCTGGATGATGTTGGCCACGAACCCGACCCCCTTCTTCACGTCGGGCAGCGGCGCCTGCCGGAAGCTCAGCGGTGTGGCAGCCGCAGCAGGAATCGGTTCCGCGAGACGAAGCACGGCGACGTCCAGCGCGGCATCGAAGGCGACGAGCTCGGTGGCCTTCAGCTCGGTTCCCTTCGGCTTGTCGTTCGCGTCGCGTTTCTCGTAGTCGAACATGATGCGCAGCGCAGCGACCTGCAGGTCGAGATCCGCCTTCTCGGCGGGCGCTTCGGGGACGGGCTCTCGGTGACGATCTCGGGCCTCGACGACGTGGAACGCCGTCATGACGAGGTCGGGGGCGATGAGGAAACACGTGCCGCCAGCCGGCACCTCCAGCGGGCGTGGATCGCCGTCGAAGAAACGGGGCACGTACAGGTACCCCACCGACGGCGCGGCCGTTCGACCTCCCGAGAACCACTGAACGGTCACGAGGTCGTCCGCGAACTCGAGCTTGGTCTTCTCCTGGCGCGAGATGTACGTCGCCCGGAGGCTGGGATCTCGACCCGGATCGTCGGCCGCGGCGGCGAGACGATCAGCGCGCTCGGTGCGACGACCGAGCTCGCGACGCGCAGCCGCGATCCAGATCTGCAGACCTTCCTCCGATCGAGCCGGTAACGCGGCGAGCGCGTCGATGTCTCGCTCCGCGGCCACCGCGGCGGAGGGATTCCTGGCGGGGAGCTTGTCGAAGAGCGCGACCGGCAGGTCGTTGCGCGCGCGTTCGACGACCTTGTCGATGAGCGTGCCGCCGGCGTCGATCGCCACGAGGCGCAGCTTGTGTGCGTCGTCGCGCAGCGTCACGACAGCACCTCGTCGTCGCCGCCCAGCGCCGCGAGCACGAGCGTTGCTTCCGCGTCGAGGCCGCGCGTGTTCAGCGCCTTGGCGAAGTCGCGTCCGCGACCTCGGCGATCGATCTCGGTCAGGCCGCCGCGGACGGCCAGCCCGAGGTCGTCCGACATCGCGCGGCGTGTGATCCGGCCGTCGCCGAGCGACTGGATCAGCTCGCGCCAGCTCGTCAGCTCGAGGTTCTTGGTCAGGCTGGTGGTCAGCGTCTCGAGCGCCTCGCCACGGGACGTGAAGTCGACCTGCACCGTTCTCCGCTGGACGCCGCGGAACTGATCGAGCAGGTTCGCCAGCTCGGAGTAGACTCGAGCCTGCGACGCAGGGTCCTGCGATCGCAGCTGCGACAGCACCTCGACGACGAGCCTGCCCAGCTCTCCGCTCTTCTGGCGCGCGAGGAGGGCCACCTCGACGTCGCCCGCGTGCTCGCCGAGACCCAGATAGCCGGGGCCGAGGTCGACCAGCGCCGCGGCGAGCCCCTCGACCTGGAGCTTCCCCGGGTAGGCGCCATCGAAGCCGCCGAGCTTCGCGGCCCACTCGAGGCTCTCCGAGGAGGCCACGAGCGCGCACACCTGGCGCATCAGGTCGGTCTCGGCGTCGGCGAGGGACGCCCAGCCGTGCTCGTCGAACATCTGCTCGAGCGTCCTCCGCGCCCATTCGCGATCGGCGTCGGCGAGCGCCGCGACGACCTCGGCGCGATCGATCACCGTGCCCTGCGCCGATGCGCCGTCGTCCCATGCCTCGCGTGCGTCCTCCTGGAGCGCACGCAGGTGCGCGCGGGCCTCGTTCGAGGCGTCTCCGCGGCGCCCGATCGCCCAGATGATCATCACGCTCACCTGGGCACGCTCGAGATCGGTGGTCACCACGAGCTTGGCGAGCTCGGCGAAGCGCTCGCAGCGGTCCGCGTCGCCGAGACGCCGCGCGGCGCGCGCCGCCTTGACGAGCAGCTCGACGTCGCTCTGCGCGACCTGGTTGTCATCGACGACCGCGAGCGCCTCGCTCAGCCGATTCGAGCCCATGAGGGAGTCGAACTCGCGCCGCACCTCGACGATGGACGTGGTCTTGGCGACGGTGGGCGTGAAGCTCTCGAGGTTGCCCGGGGACTGGACAGGCCCGGGCTTCGCCAGCTCGGCCAGCCACGCCTGGTGACGCTGGACGTCGCGGCGATCGGCCAGCTCGGCGCTCGTCCCGAGCTCCTGGACGGCGCGCTGGCGCACCTCGACCACCATGTCTCGGTCGAGCACGGCGCTCAGCTCGGCGATGTCGTCGGCCACCTCCTCGCGGAGGACGAGGCTCCGTTCCGCGGCGTCGGCGAACGTGACGATCTCGACCACCTTGGCCAGGTCCTGAAACAGCTCGTCGGCCTCGGTCTCGCCGACGTGCGGCTTCAACAACGGGCCCACGATGGTCTGGATCCGCCTGGGCGTGATGGTACCGAGCAAGAGCGCCCGCTTCGCGACCTCGGCGAGGCGTTCGGTCGGTAGATGGTCGAGGATGCGAAGCTGCAGGTATCCATTGCCGCGCGCTCGTCGCACCGCCTCCATCGCGTCGTCGTCGTTCAGGATCTCGCTGGCACCGCGATCGAGGGCTTGTGCCGCCAGCCGCAGCGTCAACGGGGCCGCGTCGAAGCGATCGAGGACCTGGTGGATGTACTTCGATTCGACGTCCAGCTCGGCGAGCAACTTGGCCGCGCGATCGCGGTCCAGCGGGCCGAGCTCGATGGTCTTGGCGCCGGTGGCGACGAGCGCCTTCGAGTCGATGGGCCCGCGGCCGGCCACGATGAGGCGCACCGCGTCGGGGCGCTGCTGGCTCTGTGTCGCGGTCCGGACGTTGGTGATGAGGCGCTCGAGGAACGTGTCCAGAAGCTTCGGGATGGCCTGGCGCGGGCGCTCGAAGGTATCGAGCGCGAGGAATACGGCGCGGCCGGTCTTCACGAGCCGCTCGAACATCGAACGACCGAGGCTGTCGGTGTGCAGGTCGTTGTAGCCGCCGGAGTCGGGATGGCGCTCCGTCGACGTCTCGGCGCCGTCGGCGTTGTCGCGCAGCTCCTTCTCCACCGACTCGAAGTCGTCGACCTGGATCGCGGCTTGACGCGCCATCTCGGCGTATGCCAGGTCGGGGCGTGACGGGGTCAGGCCGGGATTGTCGAGATCGAGCACGATCGCGATCGGGCCATTCGCCGTGAACGCTTTCTGGCGCAGCAGGAACTTGGCCAGGAGCGCCGACTTCCCCATGCCACCCGGGGCCGCGACGATCGCGATCCACGGATCGTGGTGGGTCAGCTTCTCCAGCCGATACAGCTCGTTCTTGCGGCCGACGAACTGCTTGGAGGCGGTGCGCTCGTACTTGGCACGGAGCTCGTCGAGGGCCAGTCCCCGTAGCACCTGACGGGCCTTTGGGACGACGCGTTCGCTGTCACTCAGCCATCCCGCGACCTGCCGCAGCGCATCGGGTTGCTTTTGGATCGTCTGCGGGAGGTCCGTCAACTTGCCGGCGAGCCAGGTGCGAAGCAGCTTTCCGCTCTTCGACTCGTGCGTCGAGGCCGCCGGCGGCAACGGCAGGTTCTTCGCGGGATTGAAGTCGGCCAGCAAGCGTCGCCGAAGGCTCGGCTTGAGGACCCAGCGCGGCGCTCCGTCGTGGACCTCGGTCGCGACGTGCGGGAACAGCGCGGCCACGACCTCGCCCATGTCACGCTCGAGCTGACCCGCAAGCACCATGGGATCGATGACGTGTGAGGTCGCCGCGGCCGGGAGCAGTCTCTCCAGAAGTGCGCGATCGCTCGGTGGCATGCGGCCGCTCACGCGAGCTCTCCTTTCAGGCGGTCCATGTACAGGGCCGGCGTCTCCTTGGTCGCCTCTCGGGCGCGCGTCATGTGCGCGAGCGCGTCTGCTTCCGCCGTCGCCATGTCGAGCGCCGGGTTCTTGCGCCGCAGGTAGTTCGCGACATCGCGCTGCGTGAGCGGTTCCACCAGGACCGCGGTCCGCAGGTCAGGGTTGACCTGAACGTGTCGGCGGTCGATGAGCACCAGGCGTGGTCCGGTGACCTGATTGCGGGTCTGGACGACGAGCTCGACCAGGTGGTTGAAGAAGGTGGCGTACTCGCTGAACTTGAGGAGGCGCTCGACGTGGTCGAACACGAACCAGACGATGGACTGGTCGGGCCGTGACCGCGATGTTCGGTGTGCCACCGTCGCGACGCGCCGCTGCCAGTTCTCGTCGGTGGAGCTGACGCCCTCGCGATCCGGGACGGCCTCGTTGCCGAGCGCGGCGAACACCTGCTTCATCGCGACCTCGAAGTCTTTGTCGTCGAAGTCGTACTCGACGATGAGGTGGATGCGGTTCGGCTGAGGATCGGAGTTCAAGAACATCGGGACCAGATCGACGGCCCGTGATTTGCCCACCTTGCTCTCGCCGCGCACGTGGAGGATGCGGCGCTGGCTCTGTAGCAGCGTGAGCAGACCGTCCCAGATGTCCTGGCGATCGACGTGGGGCGAGCCCTCGTCCGTGATCCACCCTGGCTCCTTCGGGAAGGAGGGCGCCGGCGGCGCAGGAGCCGGCGGCGCAGGAGCCGGCGCCGCGAGCTCCTGACTCGCCCGCATCGCTTCGGGCGTGTTGATCCGTGCGAGCACGGCCAGCGCTTGTGCATCGGAGAGCGACGCCCACCACGCGGTGACCGACGCCAGGTCGCCGCCCGTGAGCGCGGGCAAGCCGCCCGGAGCCTGGCCGACGAGCGTCGACACGAGGAAGTGGATGATCGGCGCGGTCTGAGACGCGAGCTGGTTGATGGTCTGATCCGGAAGTGGCATCGATCAGTCCTTGCTGTTCAGCCAGTACGCGCCCAGCGATGGAATGAGCACGATGGCGAAGAAGAGGATCCAGGCGGGAATGGCGCGATCGATCGCGGTGAAGGGGTCGCTGATCGAGGCGGCCCAGGCCCAGAAGCCGAGGGACGTGATCACGTACTGGCGGCGCATGGGCTCGACGGGCGGGTCGAGCTTCGCTCCCTCGGAGCGGAGCGCGAGGAAGGCCCAGATCGTGCCGGCGAGGATGGCCACGGCTGGTGCCCATTTCGTCGTGTCGTCGGCCACCGCGCGCTTGGCGGCGTCGCCGTCGCCGCCGGCGAGGAGGCCGATGCCCGAGAGGAGCGCGATGTAGCCCGCGGTCACTTCCGCGGGAATCAGCTTGTAGACACGTTGCGAGTACGTGTCGCCCTGGGATTCGTCGGGCAGCTGATCTTCTGGCTTTGTCGCTGGCGGGGTCGGTTGTCCGCCGTCGGCGACGTCGGACCCGAGCGTCGACTCCTGGCCGCCGCGCGGCTTCGGCTTCGGCTTTCGTGCCGCCTGCTCCTTTTCATCGCGAGCGCGTGCCTCGGCGATCATCTTGCGCGTCAGGATCACTTTCACGGACGGCCCCCCATCGGCGCCCCACCTGCGCCTGTGATCATCTTACTAGCGGAGTGCGAGCGTGTGATTCACCCGATTGGGGTGAGCTTCTGCGCCGGCGGAGATCGTGTCGCGCGTGTTAGCGTCGCGCGCATCGCGCTCACTCTCTCGGGCGCGTCGGGGGTTCTCATGGTTGCGGATTCCATCGAGCGATTGATGGTCGAGCGTCTCGTCGTGCTCGATCCTGACAAGCCACACGTCGAGAAGTTCACGCCGGCGGCGTCAGGTGCCATCAAGGTCACGTGTGACGTCGGTGCCGGCAACTGCCGCGTTGCCGCCCAGCTTCGCGATGCATCGCAGCAGGTGATCGACAGTTTCGAGGGCAAACTTCGCGATCTGAAGCTCGACGCGACTCCGGTCATCGACACGAACGCGACGGGACACTTCACGCTCCATCTGCTCAACGACGGGTCGGTGCAAGGAGACGGGCTCCTCAGGATCGAGTTCATGGGGCGCCGGGTCGGAACCGTGATTCCGTTCGCCACCCTCGATCATCTCCTGGGCACGATCGTGATCAACGAGCTCAATCCGCGGATCAAGCTGCACCCCGATCACATGGAGCTCGTCGTCGACGAGCGCATGGAGGAGCACGTCCCGGAGAAGCTCAAGAAGATTCCGCGTGACTTCAAGGTGTCGCTGTTCACCTTTCACGTCTCCGAGCTGACGCTGGGCAACAAGCTCGACCTCGAGGTCGTGCCCGCGTCGCCGAAGTTCCCCGGTGGCAGCCTGCGCGCCACGATCACGGTGAACAAGGTGCGCGTGTCGTCAGGTGTGCCCCTCGGCGGCGCGGACAACGGGAAGATCGTCATCGAGGTCGGGGTCGGCGTGAAGAACCAGCGGCTGTCGGTGACCGACGTCGACGTGAAGATGGACTGGAACGCTGCCGGTGTCGCCAAGATCGTCGACCTGAAGAACTTCGCTGCCAACAAGCTCGACAAGCTCCTCACCGAGGAGATCGCCAGGCGCACCCACCACCTCATCACCGCCACCAGCTCGATCAAGAAGCTGCTCCGGCTCGACGAGTTCACCGACCTGCGCGTCACCACGGCCGGGATCGAGGTGAAGGGCATCGGGGGCCCGGCCACGGCGCCGACGGTGACCGGGCCGATCACGGCCAAGCCGCTCGGACGCATGCAGCACCTCGTGGTCGTGATGATGGAGAATCGCTCGTTCGACCACATGCTCGGCGATCTGATGGCCACGCGGCCTCGGCTCGGGACGCTGCCGCAGTATCGCGAGGACTTCAACGGCAAGGTGCACCGGCTGCGCGTGGCGACCACGTCGAAAGTGCTCGACGATCCGCCGCACGGCAGCGGGCCGCAGAAGCTCCAGGCCGCGGGCAAGTACGTACAGGCGTACGTCGAGAGCGGCCTCTCGAAGAATCCGCCCGACGAGGTGCTGACCTTCCAGCCCGAAGCAAACGTGCCGTTCTTCGAGTTCCTCGTCGACAACGCGTGCGTGTGCCTCGACTGGCGCGCGGCGATCCCGGGTCAGACGTGGCCCAATCGCGCTTACTCGTTGTCAGGCACCTCGAAGGGCGAGCTCGACAACGGCAAGGGCGGGTTCGACTTCTACGACATGCCGAACATCTGCGACGTGCTGGACGACAACCGCCCCGATCAGTGGCGGTACTTCAGGAACGACGTCGCGTTCCTCCAGCTCTATCATCGCTGGTTCCGCGACGAGCACCACATCCAGCGTGTCGCCACGTTCCACGAGGAGTGCCTCGCCGGCACGCTGCGCAAGGTCACGTTCATCGAGCCGAACATCTCGGACTTCGGATCGGAGCGCGGTAACGACGATCACCCGCCCGCGGACGTCAAGTTCGGCCAGGGTTTCCTGAGCAGGATCTATCGTTCTCTGTGCGCGTACACGAAGAAGACCGGGGACCGCGACTGGTTGCTGCTCATCACCTACGACGAGCACGGCGGGTTCTACGACTCGAAGGGCGTCGGCACGAAGATCGAGGACGATCACGACACCACGCGCCAGCGCGGGTTTCGCGTGCCCACGTTCTTCGTCTCGCCGTGGTTGTCGGCCTCGGTGTGCTCGGCGCCGTTCGACCACGCCAGCATCGTGCGTACGATCCTCGATCAGTTCTGCAGCGCCGGCACGAAGCTCGGCCAGCTTGCGCGCGTCGAGGCGGCCACGAGCTTCAAGGACGTACTCGACTTCGCGGCCGGCCCGCAGTGGCCGATTCCGCGCGAGGAGTCGATCGAGCCGCCAGCGTTCGACGACCTGCCAAAGGAGTTTCATCAGCCTCCGCCCGCCTCCGGTCAGGAGTCCACCTTGGCAACGGCGATCGACAACGGCACGGCCGAAGTCCATGGCGACAGCGCCAGCGCGCGTCTGTGGCGCGAGTTCATGGAGAAGAGGCGCGCGGCGATCGAGCGCGACAACGCCAGCAGCGCTCGCGTCACGGGCGGAAGCGGCGGCGGGGGCACCGGCGGCGGGAACGAATGAGCGAGCTCACGGCTTGGCGGTGAGCCTCTCGAGCGCGGCCTTCGCGCTCGCGCTCTTCGGGTCGAGCGCGAGGGCCTTCTTGTAGGCCTTGATGGCCTCGGGCTTGTTACCGGCGGTGGCGTGGGCCTCGCCGAGGCTGTCCCAGACGTTGGCCGACGTCGGGTGCGCTTGCGCGTTGATCTCGAGGATAGCGACGGCGTGGTCGGGCTTGCCCTGGTTGAGGAGGATGTAGCCGAGCGTGTTCACGTCCCGCTCGCCCATGTCGATGACGCCGGGCCCGGCCTTCTTCGCCTCGACGAAGCGTTTCTTCGCGAGCGGGATGCCGCCCTCGTCGAGCGCGCGCTCGAGGACGAGCGACAGCGGCTTGGTGCGCGGGTGCTGGAACCAGTCGATGGTGCGGGCCAGCCTGCCGTCGCGGTACGCGCGGGTGAGCCCGTGATCGCCGCCGGCGACGACCCAGAGCTCGTACACCGCGCCGGTCTTCTCGAGCGTGCGCGCGAAGTCGAGCGCGCCGTCGGGCGGCGTGGCGCGATCGCTGCCGCCCTGGAGGATGAGGATCGGCGGCGTGATCTCCTTGGCCCAGCGGATCGGCGAGCGGCGCTCCTTGGCGGCCTGCGTGGTCCAGTCGACGCCGGGCGGCGACGCGCGCAGGAGCTCCGCGGGCAGCGGCCGCTCGAGCTCGTTGACGACGGGGCCGGTGACGACGATGGCGCGCGCCGGCAGGCCTTCGCGCACGGCGATGAGCGCGTCGAGCGCGCCGCGCGACACGCCGAAGATGAAGAGGCGTGATGCGTCGGCACCTTCGATCTCGCGGGCGACCGGGACCAGCGCCTTCACGTCCTCGACCTCGGCGCCGCCACGCTCGTCGACGCCTTCGCCGCCGTCGGCGCCGCGGTAGTTGGGCATGAGCACCACGAAGCCGGCGCTGGCGACCGTCACCATGTCGGCGAGGGTCTCCACGTTGGCGTCACCGACGACGGATTCGGGGCCGTACCCGCCGCGGCACCAGATGACGACCGGCAGCTTCGCCTTCGCGGTCGCCTTGGTCGGCTTCACCACGAAGCCGGCGACGGTCAGCTTTCCGCTCTTGTACCGGATGCGCTCGATGGTCACGCTGGTGTCGGCGACGACCGCGGCGTGCACCTCCTGGGGCAGGAAGTAGCGGTCGCGATCGGAGAGCTTGTCGTACGCGGGCACGGTGTACGGCTTGCGCTCGACGAGCGCCTTGCCGGCGTGCGCCGTGGAGGCGGCGGAAAGAGACAGGGCCATCGCGACGAGGATCGAGGCTGCGCGCATGGCGCATCGTAAACCGTGCGCGCACGTGCGGAGCGTCTGC